>JAGRLX010000023.1 GCA_020441605.1 Alphaproteobacteria bacterium | reverse complement strand
TTCGATGCCTGGAAGTGCCCTCGTGTGGGGCAGTGGGGCCATCGTGTTTTTCGTGCTGTTCGTGCTTTCTGCTGCCTCCGACCTGAAGACGACTCTGACAACCGACAGCCGCTGAATCTCTCGGTGGCGCATCAAAGGAGAATGACGATGAAGAACGTGAAGTATCTTGTGGCCATTGCGGCCATCGCCCTGGCCCTGCAGTCAGGTGCCGGTCTCGCCCAGACCCAGCCTGATCCGCACCACCCGGATCAGACGACTGCGGATCCTGCCGCCCCTTCTGGCCAGCAGCCGGCAGGCATGGAAATGATGAAGATGATGTCCGGAATGATGAAGATGATGTCTGGCGGACATATGGGCATGGGCGGCATGGACATGGCGGGCATGGGCATGACCGAGCGTGTCGAGGGGCGCATTGCCTTCCTCCGTGCCGAACTCAAGATCACGGATGCGCAAGCCAAGCTCTGGGACGTCTTCGCCGATACCTTGCGGGACAATGCGGCACGGCTGAAGAGGAATGCCGGTGACATGAAGATGGGCATAGAGGGGCCGTCACTGCTCAATGGCCTCGCAGCGCAGGAAAAGACCCTCTTGGCGCGGCTTGACGGCGTGCGTGCCATGCGAGCAGCGCTCGAACCGCTCTATCAGACGCTCAATGACGACCAGCGCAAGACGGCCGACGAACTGCTCGCACCGCATCTGGGCATGATGGGCCAGGGCATGATGCAAGGTGGCATGTCCGGGGATTCCGGCAAACAGGGCGGCATGCAGATGCAAGACAACGCCCAGTAACGATGGAAGAACCGCGGCCGGCTCCGGCAAGGGCCGGCCCGATCTAACTGCACAACACCGGTGGCGCAACCAGCCCGTCATTGGCAAAAGAGGCCGAAAAACTTCAGCCTCAGCTGATCCAAATAATGGGGGGCAGAGCGTATCCACTCCATATTCTTGTGAGCCATTGATCAATGGGTGAAGGGCGCCGCGCCTGATCGACCCGAGCGCCCTCGCGGCTCAGTTAACGGTATTCGGATATCCAGCCTCGTCGACCGCACTGGATATGCTCGTAGCGGCGGCGGAGCTTTCCACCGTTACGACCTTGGTGCCGTAGTCGACGGTCACGGTGGCATCGGCGTCCACGCTCTTGATGGCTTTGGTGACAGTACCGGCGCAATGGCTGCAGGTCATGTCGGGGATACTCAACTTGATCATCTCAATTCTCCATTTCATGTCGGCATGATTGCCTGGTGGCCGAGATAGGGTTTCCAACGTTGGCAAGGTCAAGCGCGAAATCTTGAACTTGTTTCAAAAAAATCCTCTTGACCTTGCCAGCTTTGGAAGCCGCAAGGGTGCGCCGGCAATCCAAGGAGGCACCCATGTCAATTCCCGCAGCCATGTTGAAGCGGAGCGTTCTGGCCACGCCTCCGCTCTTCCTGTCCGCCACACCCGCGTTGGCGATGGCAGGAATGACGGCAGGAAGCTGGTGGGACCCGCTTGATCACTATTGCGAGCGGGTAGCGCCGGGCCTCCTGGGTGAACCCCTGAACGCGTTCACCAACCTGTTCTTCATCCTGGCTGCGGGCGTGGCGATTGTGGCCCAAGGGGATCGGCGCACTCGGGGGGACACGGGGTTGCTCGGTGTTGCAGCACTCGTCGCATCGATTGGCGTCGGCTCGTTGCTGTTCCACACCTTCGCGAACCGCTGGTCACTTATCGCCGACATCGCGCCGATTGCCATCTTTCTCTACGCCTTCCTTTTTGTTGCTCTCCGCCGGTTCCTGGCGCTAGGTCCGTGGCTAGCCGGGGCTGTCACTATGGCACTGGCAGCAAGCTCGCCGCTGATCACTACTTCACTTGCTCCGGTCCTGGGCGCTTCGGCCAGCTATTTCCCCGGCTTCGTCATCACTTTCGGCATCGCCGCGGCGGTGCGCCTGATCTTGGGCAAGCCCGTTCCATGGCTGCTGGTGGCGGCTGGCGCGGCGTTTTCCATCGCACTGGTCTTCCGCACGACGGACCAGGAACTCTGCCGTGTATGGCCCTATGGCTCGCATTTCCTGTGGCATAGCTTCAATGCCCTCTCGGTAGGCTTCGGATTGTTCGCCATCGACCGGCACGGTTCGAAGCGGCGATAATCTTCCAACATCAGCCGCTTGAGGTATTCGGCCGGCCAGCATGCGTTTGCCGGCCCCGCACCAGCCAATAGTCGCTCGGAGAAACTCTCCGGGCGATCTTTTTTGAGAAACCGAAGAATCCCTCTTGACCCTCCCATCGTGGGAAGCCGGACACCCTTCCGCCAGTGGAATGATCCACGCGATCTAGAGGAGGAACGAGTATGACGACATTCGACCATCACATGCACCACCGCCATTTCTTGCCGAGTTCGGAAATGGCCGCGCATGATCCGCACCAAGAACATCGGGGACAGCAGGGCCAGTCGCTCAATCGACTCGCCTTCCAGGCCACGCTGCACTGCATGACCGGTTGTGCCATCGGCGAGATCGCCGGCATGGTCATCGGTACGGCGCTCGGGTGGGGCATGTGGGAGACGGTGGGCCTCGCCGTGACGCTCGCCTTCATCACAGGCTTCGCGCTCACCATGATCCCGCTGATACGTTCAGGCATGCCGCTGAAGCGGGCGCTCGGCATTGCCGTTGCCGCGGACTTCGTCTCTGTGTCCGTCATGGAGATTGTCGATAACGCCGTGATGATGGCCATTCCCGGCGCCATGGCTGCGGGACCGCTCGACTTGTTCTTTTGGGCCAGCATCGCCGTGGCGCTCGCTATCGCCTTTGCCGTCGCGCTGCCAATCAACCTCTGGCTCATCAAGAGAGGCAAGGGGCACGCCGTGATCCATGCACAGCATGGCCACCACTGACGGCGAAAAAACCACTTGACCTTCCCATCGTTGGAAACCCCACACATCATTCATTCATCGTCAGAAGGACTTCACCCATGTCAATAACGTCTCATGAAAACAACCACTTGAGCTTCCCCATCGAAGGCATGACCTGTGCCTCGTGCGTCCGCCGCGTCGAAAAAGCCATCTCGGCCGTATCAGGCGTAACGAACGCTTCAGTCAACTTGGCTACGGAGCGGGCCGATGTAACATTCGCCGGCACGTCGGCCGCCGAACCGGTGATCGCGGCCATCAAGTCCGCCGGCTACGAAGTCGCCTCCCAAACCGTCGAGGTCGGCATCGACGGCATGACCTGCGCCTCCTGCGTGCGCCGTGTCGAAAAGGCCATCGCAGCGCTCCCGGGTGTCCTCACCGCATCCGTCAATCTGGCAACCGAAAAGGCCACCGTCGACGTTCTGGCCGGCATCGCCGGCCTGGGCGAGATCGAGGCCGCGATCCGCAAGGCGGGCTACGAGCCGCGGCGCCTCGAGGCGTCACCGGCTGCTGCAGACGCAAGGCAGGAAACTAAGGACCTGGAGCTCCGCCACCTGAAGCGCGATCTCGCCATCGCCGGTGCGCTGACCCTGCCGATCTTCCTGATCGAGATGGGCTCGCATCTGATTCCCGCTGTGGGCCACTTACTGCATGGCGCCATCGAGCGGCAATGGCTTTACGTCCTGTTCTTCGTGCTCGCCACGATCGTGCAGTTTGGGCCGGGCCTGCGCTTCTACAAGAAGGGCGTGCCGGCGCTCCTGCGATTCGCGCCGGACATGAACTCGCTCGTCGTGCTCGGCTCGACGGCAGCCTGGGGCTATTCCGTCATCGCGACCTTCCTGTCATCGGTGCTGCCGGCTGGCACGGTGAACGTCTACTACGAGGCTTCCGCCGTCATCGTGACGTTGATCCTGCTTGGCCGCTTCCTTGAAGCCAAGGCCAAGGGCCGCACCAGCGAGGCAATCAAGAAGCTGATGGGCCTCCAGGCAAAGTCGGCACGCGTCGAACGCAATGGCGAGATCGTCGAAGTGCCGCTGGATGCAGTCCTCGTCGGCGACGTCGTTCAGGTGCGCCCCGGCGACCGCGTTCCCGTCGATGGCATCGTCGTCTCGGGCTCATCCTATGTGGACGAGTCCATGATCACCGGCGAGCCCATTCCCGTCACTAAGGGCGAGGGCGCGGAAGTGGTCGGCGGCACCATCAACAAGACCGGCAGCTTCACCTACCGGGCCACCAAGGTTGGCGCCGATACGCTGCTGGCCCAGATCATCAAGATGGTCGAGGCGGCACAGGGTTCGAAGCTGCCGATCCAGGCGATGGTCGACAAGGTGACGTCATGGTTCGTGCCGGCCGTCATGGCGGCGGCTTTCGCCACCTTCCTCGTCTGGCTGGTCTTCGGACCCGAACCGGCACTCACCTTCGGTCTCGTCAACGCCGTCGCCGTGCTGATCATCGCCTGCCCGTGCGCCATGGGCCTCGCGACACCGACCTCGATCATGGTGGGCACGGGTCGTGCTGCCGAACTGGGCGTGCTGTTCCGCAAGGGCGAAGCGCTGCAGACCCTGAAGGGTGCCGAGGTGATCGCGCTCGACAAGACCGGCACGCTGACGGCGGGCCGCCCTGAGCTGACCGATTTCGACGTGGCCGAAGACTTCGACCGTGACGATGCACTGGCGCTTGTCGCTGCCGTTGAAAGCCAGTCGGAGCATCCGATCGCCACGGCCATCGTCAATGCCGCGAAGGCCGAGGGTCACAACATCCCGGCAGTCGTGAATTTCGAGGCCATTCCCGGCTTCGGGGCCACCGGCCTTGTCGGTGATCGCCTGGTCGCGGTGGGGGCAGACCGCTTCATGACCAAGCTGGGTCTCGACGTCTCGTCCTTCTCCGCCACGGCCGAGCGGCTGGGCCACGAAGGCAAGTCTCCGCTCTATGCGGCAATCGACGGCCGCCTTGCCGCGGTGATCGCCGTCGCCGATCCGATCAAGCCGACGACCCACGGCGCGATCCGGGCGCTCCATGACCTCGGGCTCAAAGTGGCGATGATCACCGGCGACAACCGTGCGACCGCTGAACGGGTCGCATCCGAGCTGGGTATCGATATTGTTCTGGCCGACGTCCTGCCTGGAGGCAAGGCCGAGGAGGTCAAGAAACTGCAGGCACAAGGCAGACGCGTGGCCATGGTAGGTGACGGCATCAACGATGCCCCTGCCCTGACCCAGGCGGATGTAGGTTTTGCGATCGGAGCCGGTACCGATGTTGCGATCGATAGTGCAGACGTTGTGCTGATGCGAAGCGATCCGCTTGACGCTGTTCGCGCGATTGCAATTGCTCGCGGAACATTGCGCAAGATGCATCAGAACCTGGCCTGGGCGGTCGGCTATAACGTGATCGCATTCCCACTTGCTGCCGGAGTGCTCTATCCGTTCGTGCTCTCACCGGAAATCGCAGCACTGTCCATGTCCGGAAGCTCGGTGATCGTCGCAGTCAATGCATTGCTGTTGCGGCGCTTGAAGCTGCAAGACAACGCCGCGCCTAACGCTGGCAAAGCTGATGAGTTGCCTCCAAGGACTGGCTAAGGAGTGGTGCTCGCCCGGTAGTACACATGCCATGCCCACCAGCATCAAAAGACTATTCAGGAGTACGCCGTGAAAGAAGAATCCAACGCGACACTCAGATTCCTTGGCGCAGCCGGCACGGTAACCGGCTCGCGCTACTTGATTGACGCAAGCGGCCAGCGAATCATGGTGGACTGCGGTCTCTTCCAGGGATACAAACAGCTACGCGAACGCAACCGTGCAGACTTTCCGGTACCACCGAACAGCATAGACACGCTGCTCCTGACCCATGCGCACCTTGATCACTCTGGCTACATCCCGGCGCTGGTACGCAATGGATTCCGCGGAAAAGTGCATTGCACACCGGCCACAAAAGACCTTTGCGGCCTGCTGCTACTCGACAGCGGGCATCTCCAGGAGGAAGAAGCCCGGTACGCGAAGAAGAAGGGCTACTCGAGACATGCGGATCCGACACCGCTGTATACCGTGGAGGATGCGGAGGCGGCATTGAAGCATTTCGTCACCCACGAGTACGGTGAGGAAGTAGATCTTGGCAATGGACATACCGCCCGCTTTGACCCGGCGGGACACTTGCTGGGTGCCGCGCAGATCAACCTCAAACTAGATGGTACGGTTGTCCACTTCAGCGGTGACTTGGGACGCACACACGATCCGCTCATGAATCCACCGCAGCCCTTGCGGCACGCTGACGTGTTGGTGTGCGAATCAACTTATGGCAATCGCACGCATGCCAAGGTGGATGCCGAAGCCGAACTCGCACCCGTGATCCGGCGCGTCGCTGCGCGTGGCGGAGTAATTCTGATCCCAGCATTCGCCGTCGGCCGGTCGCAGGGTGTCATGCTGCATATCGCCCGTTTGCGTCAACGCGGAGAAATACCGCGTGTGCCCGTCTTTTTGAACAGTCCGATGGCGATCAAGGCTACCGACCTGTATCACCAATACCATGCCGAGCACCATGTCAGCGCAGCGGAATGCGAGGCCATGTACGAATTGGCCACGATGGTTCGCACGGTTGATGAGTCAAAAGCGCTGAACCTCCAGCACGGTCCGATGATCATACTTTCGGCCAGCGGCATGCTGAGCGGTGGCCGCATCCTCCACCATCTGGAAGCCTTCGCCCCCGATCATCGCAATGCCATCCTGCTTTCCGGCTATCAGGCCGGTGGTACTCGAGGCGCGTCCCTGGTCGCTGGCGCGGATTCCCTGCGAATGTTTGGTCGCGAAATTCCGGTTCGTGCCGAGGTCGTGACGTTGGGGAGCTTCTCGGGTCACGCCGACGCGAATGAAATACTGACGTGGATGGATGGGGCCAGGGAAAAGCCTCCAAGCATCACCTACATAACACACGGTGAACCCGACGCGTCGGACGCGTTGCGCACGCGCATCGAAGATGACCTCGGTTGGAACGTCCGTGTGCCCGAGTATCTGGAGCAGGTCAATCTGGGCGCGCATCGATGAACGGATCACACAATAGAATGCGACTTGTGCGCGCCGGTATCGATACCTACCAGCAAGCTGTCGTGTACATGCATCGCGATTGTGCGGTATGCCGAGCAGAGGGCTTCAATTCCCTGACGCGGATACGCATTCGAACAGCCGATCATGAACTGGTAGCCATACTCAACGTCGTCATTGATGATCGGCTGGCCCTGGATGTCGCCTCGCTATCAGAGGCCGCCTGGATCGCAATGAATCCTGGCCCTGATGAGTGGGCGACATTCAGCCATCCTGAGCCTGCAGCTTCGGCACAGGCGCTCAGAGCCAAAGTCTTCGGACAAACGTTGGGCGATGCAGACTTTCTCGCACTGATGCGCGATACCGTCGACAACCGCTTGTCGGATATCGAACTGGCCGCATTCGTCACCGCGTGTGCCGGCGATCGTCTGAACCGTGAGGAAACCACCAGCCTGACCCGTGCAATGGTCGCTGTCGGTCAACGCATCGACTGGGGAAGCGGTCTGGTGCTCGACAAGCACTGCGTGGGTGGTTTGCCCGGCAATCGCACCACACCCATCGTGGTCGCTATCGTTGCAGCGGCAGGGTTTCGCATCCCAAAAACCTCATCGCGCGCTATTACTTCACCTGCTGGCACAGCCGATACCATGGAAGTCATGACACACGTCGCGCTCGATCTCGCCGCGATGCAACGCGTGGTCGAGCGTGAGAATGGCTGTATCGTGTGGGGTGGCAACGTGAGGCTCAGTCCAGCTGATGACGTACTGATTCGCGTGGAACGACCCCTCGATTTCGACAGTGACGGACAACTCGTTGCAAGCGTCCTATCCAAGAAGGTTGCTGCAGGCTCCAGCCATGTCCTCATTGACATGCCCGTGGGCCCCACTGCAAAAGTCCGCTCCGATGTCGCCGCTGATGCGCTTACAACTCGCCTTGAGAGCACTGCCAGAGAAGTCGGGCTTGCTCTGTCGGTGTACCGAAGCGACGGCCGGCAGCCGGTGGGCTATGGAATCGGTCCCACTCTCGAAGCGCGTGATTTGCTCGCCGTCTTGCGCAACAAGCGTGACGCCCCCCAGGACCTGCGCGAGCGGGCATTGGATCTTGCCGGCGTTCTGCTCGATATCGCTGGCCAAGATGGAGGCCGCTCTGGTCGCAGCAAAGCTGAAAGCTTGCTCGACAGTGGCGCTGCACTTCGAAAATTCCTCGCCATTTGTGAGGCTCAAGGCGGCTTCAGGGAGCCCGTTCCGGGCCTGCATATCCAACCAGTCAATGCCGCTCGGACTGGCTATCTGACTGACGTCGACAACCGTCGTCTGGCCAAGGTCGCCAAACTCGCCGGGGCTCCAGCCAGTGCAGGCGCGGGAATCGACTTCCGCTTGCGACTGGGGGACTCCGTCGAGATCGGTGAGCCGTTGTTTCATATCTACTCTGATACCCCGGGGGAACTGGATTACGCTATTGAGTATGCAACGGCAAATCCCGACATCCTTTCCATCAACGAGAGCTCATAAGCGATTGCCTGGCGCATCCAGGCACCTATACAAGCGCGGAGAAGAACATGCTGAACATTCGTCTAGCCACCGTCTCTACTTCCATTTTCACGACTCTTAGCTATCTGCTCTGTGTCGCATTCGGCTTGCTGGCTCCAGAAAGAATTCATATGCACCATCTCCTGGAACTTCTGCTCCCGTCGTTCACTTGGATTGATCTTGGATCCTTCTTCCTCGGTCTGGTAGAAAGCGTTCTGTGGGGTGTGTATCTCGGCGGCGGATTCGCCATGGTCTACAACATGGTCTTTCATTTGTCGCCCCCGAGAGACGCACGATGAGCCGTGTCTTGTTCTCATTCCCGGAGCAAAACGAACTCGGTGCGCGCCTCACTCCTCTGGTTCAAGCGCGGCCAGGCCGCCTGGACTGGCGTCGTTTTCCTGACGGCGAATCTCTGGTCACCATTGAAAATGCCATTGATGGCGAAAGCGTGGCCTTCGTTGCCAGCCTTCACCGTCCGGATGAAGCGGCTTTGGCATTGCGTTTTGCCGCGGCCACCGCCCGCGAATTCGGCGCGCGCCGCGTCGGCCTCATCGCCCCCTACCTCGCCTACATGCGGCAGGACAAGCGATTCCATGCCGGCGAAGCTATCAGCGCGCCCCTGTTTGCTCGCTTTCTCGAGGAGAGCTTTGACTGGTTGGTGACCGCTGATCCACACCTTCACCGGAATCCGGAATTATCAAGTCTCTACCGCATACCGGCGACGCGAGTGGTAACCGCACCGCTCGTTGCCCAGTGGATCCGCGACAACGTCATGGATGCGCTGCTCATTGGTCCCGATAGCGAAAGCGAACAGTGGGTATCGGACATTGCCCAACGAGCGAATTTGCCGCACCAGGTGCTGAACAAGATTCGGCATGGCGACCGGGACGTTGAGGTTAGTCTGCCCGATGTCGAATCAGCGCGCGGCAGGACGCCGGTCATTGTTGACGACATTGTCTCATCGGGGCGAACCATGATCGAAACGCTCGGGCATCTCAAGCGACTGGGATTGA
>JAGRLX010000231.1 GCA_020441605.1 Alphaproteobacteria bacterium | reverse complement strand
CGCCTTCACCGCCAGTTGCCGTCCCGGGTGGTTGAAGCCTGAGAGGCGGCCAGTACGCGCTTCCATGGCAAGACCAACCTCATGGCCGCCATTGGGCTATTGCAGATCCGCACCGGCCGGTAGTTCGTCGCTGTGCCCGGCGCCAAGACGCCGGGCGCTCCCTCGTTATGCGCGAATAACTATCTCAATCTTATCCGCAGTTATTCCAAACGCCTCCGCAAGACCACGCTTGGCTTCTGCGATGGTGAGCCGTTGCGGCGCTGTAGAATCACCCGATGGACTACTTGCCACCTGATCAGTAACGTCGGCTTCAAGTTCAGGATCAACCTCCTGAAGTTCGACGTTCTCCCCACTGGCTGCCCTCCCAAGGCTGAGCAGGCTATACGCCCAACGAATTCGGGTCTTCCACCCCTTACGCCCAATGATGTACTCACCACACCCTGCATCGGAAAGCGATCTAAGCAGCCGATTTGCTTCCTGACGATTGATGTTCGCCACTTGTGAGACCCGATCAATGCTGGTCTCGGCAGCATCATTTCTGCGTGCAGCCGCCCAGTCGAAAAAGGCCTTTGCGCCCTCGTCATCGCCATAAAGCTCGCGAATATTGATTTCAATTTTTTTATCAATATCTTTATTCATCTGCAATAACCTTTCATTATGTCGTAGAAAGATAGGGCTTCCCAATCTCTTGTGTCAATATAGATCGCAAATATAGAAATGTCAATGGTTATTTTATTCCTTTACGGAGCGTTTTGATGTTGACCAGGTTGGGTACCATGAATGATCGAAGAAACAGACATGCCAGTTCCCGAAATCATGAAACAAGACGGCATGTCGGTTGTCCGCAACCATCTCTTTCCGATCGGGACGAAAGCGCGGCACATGCCGGTGCTGATCGAGGACGCGAAAGTCGGCGTCCGCGCCAGCGACGGAAAAGCAACTTGTCCGCAAGACCGATCTAGGTGGCATCGCGCACAACACCATTCGCACCATAGTCAAGAACAGTGACGCCATTCCGAGAAAATGCGTTGGCTGCAAAACTACTGAAAAGATACTCCTTGACCTTGCTCAGCCTTCGCAATTCAAACGAGAATCCAGCCCCAAACTTCGCTGGGGTGACCGAAGGACTCGAGACAGCGAGCGCCGAAGGCCCGATGAGGGCCGTTGCCCGTGCATTCCGTATTGACTTTATTCCTACATTGTGCTACGGAATTGCGGTCCGCCCCACACGGGGTCTTGCTCATGACGGTGAGCCTGGATGGGGTGGATGGCAGGCCCGCGGGCTTGGGGTAACGTGCCTCAGGCTCCCGGGGGCGGGCGGAGAATCCCCGGGGATACTAGGGTCCCCGCGCCGGAACAGGCAGTTAGGCAGTCCCTCGGATTGGACAGAGCCGAAGTGTTCTCCTACCCACCTACAGGACTTGCCGGAGCGGGCGCTGTCAGGCGCTCATCGCTGGTCCCATCGGATCAGCACACCGCGCCGGGCTGCGCCCGCGCCTCCCTTCTCTCACACGAAGGGAGATCATTTCCCGGAAGCGGCGGGTAACCGCTTCCACGCAGGATGAGTCGCGCCCGTCCTTCGGCTGCTTGACAAGTTCAGCGGCGGGGGTTGGGCCGCTCACCCCACGAGCTGGCCGACCAGCGCCTTCACCATGCGCGGCAGGTCATAGGGGAAGCGGGCAGTGATCAGGTTGCCGTCGACCACGCAGGGCTCGTCCAGCACGGTGGCGCCGGCGTTCTTCAGGTCCACCTGGATGTTCCACACCGCCGTGGCCTTCTTGCCACGCAGGATATCGGCGCTCACCATCACCCATTGGCCGTGGCAGATGGCGCAGGTGGGCTTGCCCGATTCGTGCATGCCCCTCACGAAGTCCTGGGCGTGCTTGTCGTTCCGCAGGAAATCCGGGTTCCAGCAGCCGCCGGGGAAGATGCAGGCGTCGTAATCCTCGACCTTCGCCTCGTCGGTATAGCAATCGATCTTCAGCCAGCCGGCATTCTCCATCAGGCGGATGGCCAGCACATGGGTTTTGGTCAGCGGCGGAAAGCGCAGGCCCAGGGTCGGATGGAATTCGCCGATCCGCGGCGAGACGACGTGGACCGTGGCGCCGTGCTCGGTCAGCCACTTCATGGCGCCGGTGATTTCCACCTCTTCCACGCCATTGGAGCAGCAGATGGCGATCTTCTTGCCCTTGAGCAGTTCAGGGTCAGAAGGCGGATCGAACAGAAAATGATGCAGCTCGCGGTTAAGGTCGCCATCGGCCGATACCAGAAGTTCAGTGGAGATCGACGGTACCGGTGAAGGGGTCATGAAGGCCTGTGCGCGAAGCAGCGCGGCATTGGTGGCGGATGCGGGTTCATGCGGCTTGTTCATGGCGGTGCTCCACAAGGTCAATGTTGTTTGAAAGACGTATATCAGGAATTGACAAGAGGCGCGAGACGGTTTGTCCTGTGGGAATACGGGAGGCATTGACATGAAACTAGGCTTCAACCTGCTGCTCTGGACACCCCATGTAACGCTCGAGCATGAGCCGATCCTGAGGGCGCTCAAGAAGACAGGATACGACGGCGTGGAACTCCCGATGTTCGAGGGCGACGCGGACCACTATGCAAGGCTCGGCGACCTGCTCGACAGGATCGGACTGGAACGCACGGTGGTGAGTGTGATCGGGCCCTCGGGCAAGAACCCCCTCTCGTCCGACAAGGCAGACCGGGCGGCGGCACTGGATTATGCCAAATGGACGATCGACTGTTCGGCCGCGCTGGGCGCGCCCATCCTCGGCGGTCCGATGCATTCGGAACTGGGCCATTTTTCAGGGGGGCCTGCTACGGCGGCCGAGCGCAAGCGGGCGCTGTCCTTCCACCGCCGGGCAGGTGACTACGCCGTCCGGAAAAACGTGCGCTTCGCGCTCGAGGCGCTCAACCGCTTCGAATGCTATTTCCTCAACACGATGGAGCAGCTTGCAGACTACATCGAAGAAGTCGACCATCCGGCGGTCAAGGCGATGTATGACACCTTTCATTGCAACATCGAGGAGAAGGACCCGGTTGCAGCGATCAAGACGATCAAGAAACACATGATCCATGTTCATATCTCGGAGAACGACCGGGGCACACCCGGCAAGGGCCACGTCCCTTGGGCTGCGACCTACAAGGCCTTAAGAGCAGCCAAGTATGATGGCTGGCTCACCATCGAGGCCTTTGGCAGGGCGATGCCGGCGTTGGCAGCAGCAACCCGGGTTTGGCGCGACTTCTTTCCAAGCCGCGACGAGGTCTACAAGCTCGGCTACAAGAACATGCGACAAGGCTGGGACAAGGCCGCTTGAAAAAGGTCTATGTCATCGGCACCTGCGACACCAAGGGCGACGAGCTTCGTTACGCCGTCGAACGGGTAAAGGCCGCTGGTGCCAGCGCCGTTCTGGTCGATATCTCGACGACGCCGAGTGCTGTGGCGGCGGACATTGGCCCCCACGTCGTGGCCGCTTGTCATCCGTCGGGAGCGGAAGCGGTGTTGGGACTTGCCGACCGTGGCAAGGCCGTCGCGGCGATGGGCGAAGCTCTCAGCCGATTTCTTTCTGGTCGCGACGATATCGGCGCCGTGCTTGGAATGGGCGGGGGAGGCAATACATCCATTGTCACCAGCGCCATGCGCACGATGCCCATTGGGGTACCAAAGCTGATGGTCTCCACCATGGCATCAGGCAATGTTGGAGCCTATGTAGGCCCGACCGACATCGCGATGATGCATTCAGTAGCTGACATTGCCGGTCTCAATGCCATCACCCGCAAGGTCATCGGCAATGCTGCACACGCCGCCGCCGGCATGGCCATGAACCAAGTGCCCGAAACGCATGCCGACAAGCGTACAGTGGGCCTCACAATGTTCGGTGTCACCACTTCCTGCGTCACGCAAATCCGGCAAGCCATCGAAGGAACATGGGAGTGTTTCGTTTTCCATGCAACCGGCATCGGCGGACAATGCATGGAGAAGCTGGTCGGCTCGGGTTTGCTCGACGCGGTGATTGACGTCACCACCACCGAGGTTGCGGATCATCTCTTTGGTGGCGTATTGCCCTGCACCGAAAGTCGGTTCGACGCCATGGCCCAGCGGCCAGTCCCATATGTGGGTTCCGTGGGCGCCGTCGACATGATCAACTTCGGGTCACCTGACACAGTTCCATCAGGCATGGCGGGTCGAAAGCTTCACTTTCACAATCCGCAAGTAACCCTCATGCGCACAACACCGGATGAGAATGCTGCAGTTGGTGATTGGATCGTCTCCCGTGTCAATCGCATGGAAGGTCCCGTGCGATTTCTCCTGCCGCTCGGTGGTGTTTCCGCCATCGACGCTCCGGGCAAGCCGTTTTTTGATCCTTTAGCCGACGCTGCCTTGTTTGGGGCGATCCGCGCCGGATGGCGTCAGGGTCCCAATCGCCAACTCATAGAAGTTGACGCCCATATCAATGACGCCGCCTTTGCCGCAGCTATCGTCGAGGCCTTTCGAGACATTACCTAGGAGATCCCCATGGCCCGTGCCTATGCCAGTATCATCCTCAAGGGTCCAATTGAGTCGGTTTGGAGTTTGGTTCGCGACTTCAACGGACTCCCAAGCTGGGCACCGGCAATCGCCAGTTCAAAGATCGAAGGCGGCCTCGATTCTGATGTTGTTGGTTGCGTGAGGTCATTCTATACCCACGACGGCACCCACATCCGCGAACGACTGCTGATGCTTGACGACGCGCGGTACCAGTTCAGTTACAACTTCGAAAAGCCGGCATTTCCTGTGAGCAACTATATCGCCACGTTGCGCCTCTATCCCGTCACGCATTCCGACCGGACCTTCGCAGAATGGGAGGCAACCTTCGACGAGGCGCCAGGCGATAAAGGAAAATACGAGAAGATCGTCTCGGAAGACGTTTTCGCGGCGAACCTCAAGAACCTTGCAGCCATTATCGCGAAGACGAAGCCGAAAAAGCCTGAGCGAACCCTCCGCTGGAAGGGTGGGCAACCCAACAAGGTTTGGACCTCCAGGGTCATGAAGGCGCCGGTTGACGCGGTTTGGAAAGTGATGCGCGATTTCGCTGGTATGGGGGATTGGCATGATGACATTGCCAGGATGCACATGCTGAAGAAAGCCAGGCCAGACAAGGTCGGCGGCACACGTGACTTCTACTTTGGGGAAGGGCACCTCAACGAGGAATTGCTTCATCTCTGTGACATGACGAGGAGCTTTTCCTATCGCATCACAAAGTGCGAGTTGCCGTGGATGAATTACGTCTCCGGACCGCGATTATGGCCTGTTACCGCCGACAATACGACGTTCGGCGTATGGACGGGCGATTGGACCGCCAGCCCACAGGATGATCAGGTTCTGATTCCCAATACAGAGCAGAATGTCTATCAGAAGGCCTTTGCCACTTTGGAAAGGAATTTCCTGGGCAAGACCAAACGCAAATGAACCAAGGTTGAAATGGGAGACGATGGATGGCGGAATGGACCAACCGATTTGGATTGGAAGGCAAGCGGGCTCTGGTTACAGGTGCCACCAAAGGTATCGGCCTCGAAACGGCCAAGGTGCTTGCAGACGCCGGCGCGGACATAGCGGCAGTGGGCAGAGACGCGGCGGGGCTTGCAGAGGTTCAGGCGGCAGTCAGGGACAAAGGACGCCAGTGCGTAGCCATTTCAGCTGACATGGCCAGCACGGATGGACCAGAACAGGCCGCTGAAGCGGCCCTGGCGGCCTTCGGGGCCATCGATATTCTCGTCAACAATGCGGGTGTTGCGCTCATCGATCAGCTGGTCGACGCCAGTGTCGAGGATTGGGATGCGACCATGGCCGTAAACTTGCGCGCTCCCTTCCTTCTCGCTCGTGCATTGGTACCGCGCATGATCCAGCAGGGCGCTGGCAAGATCATCAACGTCTCTTCACAGGCGGGCGTAGTGGGTCTCGACGGACATGGCGCCTATTGCGCCTCGAAAGGCGGGCTAAACATGCTCACCAAAGTCATGACTGTCGAATGGGCCAAGCATAATATTCAGATCAATACTGTATGCCCGACGGTCATCCTCACGCCCATGGGAGAACAAGTCTGGGGAAAGCCCGAAAAAGGTGCGCCCATGTTGGCGAAAATTCCCGGCGGGCGTTTCGGTCAGCCGGTGGAAGTCGCCGACGCCATCCTGTTTCTCGCCTCATCCGCGTCGGACATGATTTGTGGTCACGACCTTATTGTGGACGGAGGTTACACAGCAATCTGAATCGTTACATGAACTTGCGATCGATCGGCGGCAGCCGATCGCCGCCAGTGGTAGGTGTACAATGTTAGTCTTCTTGCGCGTCCGCGCGCAACCACCACATCAATAGGTTGCCCGGCCTCCAGAAACGTCGAAGACGGCTCCTGTTGAGAACGAACACTCTTCGCTTGCCAACCAGCAAACAAGATTCGCAACTTCCTCGACCTTGCCGAGGCGTCCCATGGGGATCTTCGACAGCATGAAATCAACATGGCTTTGCGGGATCTGATCAAAGATAGGGGTGCGAACTGCTGCGGGCGTGACGCTGTTCACCGTAATGCCGGTCTTGGCGAGTTCTTTGGCGAGCGATTTGGTGAATCCGATTACCGCAGCCTTGGATGCGGAGTAAGCTGACGCGTTTGGATTTCCTTCCTTACCGGCGATCGATGCGATGTTGACGATCCGGCCGTAATTGGCCTTCATCATATGGGGCACCACAACCCTGTTGGTGAAGAAAGTCCCGTTCAGATTGATCGCAACAGTTCGATGCCAGTCCTCGATCTTCAGGTCCCATGCAGTCGCCGTCGGACCAGCTATGCCAGCGCTGTTGACCAGGACATCAATACCGCCCAATCGAGCGACTGTTTCCGCAGCAGCTGCTTGCACGGACTCCCAGTTGGAAATATCCGTCTTGATGCCACCCTGCATATCCCAGATCACAACCTGGCCACCTTCTGCCTGGATGCGCTTGACCACGGCCTCACCAATTCCGGACAAACCGCCTGTTACGACTATACGCTTTCCTGCAAATCTCATGCTCTGATCTTTCAAAGTTTCATCATTATGACCTACGGGTCACACCGCTCCACATCTTCCAGCATCAGAGCCAGGGACCATTGGTTCAACTGTCTCACGGTTGAACGATGAAGCCCCGCCCGCATGTTCACCATGTTGAGAAGCCGCCAGAAATATCTGAGCAACCGGATTGCAGAAGTCGGCCCCACCTGCCTCGTACAAACAATGAGTTGGCTGCACCCGCCATTCACTGCCGTACTTTGAAAGGTTGGTTCCATTGTCGTCAAAAACCCTGCGCACTGGAAGACGCAGACCGCAGATATCAGAGTGGCTTATTACGAAGGCACTAGGGAACATCCTACCTGCCATATTTGCCGCGGATGGTTATGATGCCAGCTAGTACCGCAGCCAGCCCCGCCACGGACCAAAAGAAAGTCGTCAGGTAAAATGGCTTCGCCGCGAGCTGAGCCTTCCCCGCGAGAGTGTTCGGATCGGGTGGTTTGAGGAAGAATGCCCCATAAAGGTGTGCTGCGGTCACTGCAATCAAAATCACGATGCAAAAGATCATCGCAACCACCATTCCAACTGTGACGACAGAGCCCAGCGGGACACCCGGCTTCGCCAGAGGCAAGAGATTGTTGATCAGACCAGCAAGGACAACAAGTCCGCTGCCTACCGCAAACAGCGTTATACTGAATGGTTGAAAGATCAGAACGAGCGCAAGAATGCCGAGACCTATAATGCCAAATTCCAGACGTATCGCAGCCTGCGCACTCATCCCCACTTGATTGTGCTTGCTCACGAGCGTACCGCCTTCCCATCTTGGCCAAAGATGTGGACTTGGCCAGCGTCTGGCATAAGATGCAACGACTCTCCCATCTTGATCTTCTTGTCACGAGAGACCACTACCCGTATGTCGCCTCCACTTGCAGACCGCGCGTGGATAAGCGTTTCAGCGCCCATTGGTTCAACCAACTCAGCGACAACACCGATGGTCTCGGGACTAGCTTCCGAGATGAGATTAAAGGCTCTGGGCCGGATACCTACCGTAATCTTCGACGGCTTCAGTTGTGCTGTGGCCGGATCAGTTGGCATCCGTACCGGACTCCCATTTATGCTCATCTCTGCGTAACCCTGACCGACTCCGATCAAGTCGACCTCCAGAAGGTTCATTTGGGGTGTTCCAATGAAGCTCGCGACGAACACGTTGGCCGGCTTGGCAAAAACCTCGTGGGGAGTTCCCACTTGCTCAATCACACCATCCTTCATGATCGCTATGCGATGGGCCATGGTCAGCGCTTCAAGCTGATCATGCGTAACAATCACGGTGGCCTTCGAGAGGCCTTGCAACACTTCCTTGATCTGACCGCGCATGGAATGCCTAAGCTCCACATCGAGGCGAGATAGGGGCTCGTCAAACAGGAAGCAATTGGGATCCCGTACAATGGCACGAGCGACAGCGAGACGCTGCTTCTCCCCTTCGGAAATGTGGCTCGGCATTCGATCAAGCACATCTGTCAGGTGCATGATCTCCGCGACCCTGAGGACACGGCTGTCGATCTCGGACTTCGACAATCTTTCATAGTGCAGCGGCATCGCAATGTTTTGTCCGACCGACAATGCGGGATAGAGCGCATAAAATTGAAACACCATGGCGATGTCTCGCCTTTCGGGCGGCAGCTCATTCATACGCTGTCCAGCGATGATAATGTCCCCCGACGTCGTGCGCTCCAATCCTGCGATCATTCTAAGGGTCGTGGTCTTGCCGCAGCCTGAGGGGCCAAGTAAGCAAACCACCTCGCCCGCTCCAACCGAGAGGTCAGCGTCGCGCACGGCAACAAAGTCTCCGAACCGCTTCGTTGCTTTCTTGATTTCTATCGTCGACATCTCAGCGCTTGACCGTTCCAAAAGTGACGCCACGCAGCAGATGATTCTGCAGGAAGAACGTGACGAGGAAGACAGGGATCAGGAAAAGGGTTTCGATTGCCGCGAGCAGAGTCCAGTCGGTGCCGCGGCCGCCAGATGAAACAGCCTGATTCATGGCCACTGGAACGGTTCTTGTGTCCGGGCCCGAGAGCAGAAGCGCGAACAGAAATTCGTTCCAGGTCAGGATAAGACCGAACACGAAAGTTGCTGCAAGTCCCGCCACGACCTGCGGCAGGCAGATCTTGAAGAAAACACGCAAGCCGGAGGAACCATCGATACGTGCGGCATCTTCGACATCAAGCGAGAGCTCGTCGAAGAAGCTTTTCATCATCCAGATCGTGAACGCCAGGTTGAATGCCGTATAAAGAAGGATGATGCCAAGATAGGAGCCCGACAGTCCAACGACTCGGAACATCAGGATCACAGGAATGATCACGACAATCGCTGGCAACATGCGTGTTGTAAGAATTATGAAGAGGTATGTGTCGTTGCCCTTCAACGGATAGCGCGAGAAGCCGAATGCGGCGAGCGTCCCGATGACCAAGGCCAGCAGCACCGACACTGTGGCAATGACAATGGAGTTGAAGAAGAAGCGATCAAAGCCGGTCGGTTCCGGGGCGCCGCCAGGTGTCATCACCCGGGAGAACACCGACCCGAAGTTCTCAAGTGTGGGGGTGAACACGTAGTGATCGGGAATCAAGCCAAAAAGTGATGTTGGCGAAAGCGTCGGCGGAACCGCAAGTGCAACCGATGCAGGCTTGATGGCGGTGAAGATGATGAAAAGTACAGGCAGGAAGTAGATGATGGAGACGATCGCCACACCGAGTGTCCGACCCCAACCGGCTTCACCCACTCCGCTCGCCTTGCGGAAACCAAGCGCTTCCCAAATAGAAACTTTGTCAGCCATTGATCAAGCTCCCTGGTTGCGGCGGTTGGCCAGGTAAAGATAAAGGTTGGTGAGCACGATCACCATGAACAGCATCAGATATGAAATTGCCGCACCTTCGCTGGTCTTGTTCTGTTCGTTGGCTATGCGAATGAGATGATATGAAACCGTCAGTGTGTCATTGCCGCCGCGTGTGAGGATATATACGAGATCGGCGAGCTTGAATGCCTCAATGGTGCGGAATAACAGGGCAAGCATCAATAGCCCGCGGATATAGGGAAAGGTGATCGTCCAGAAGCGGCGCCAGCTTGACACCCGATCGATGGCCGCAGCCTCGTAAAGATACTTTGGGACAGAAACGAGACCCGCGAGAACCAGCAACATGACGAAGGGCGACCACATCCAGGCATCGGCAAACACGATTCCGGCCACAGCGCCCACCTTGTTGTCCATGAGGATGAACTGTTCACCGGTGATGCCACCAATGACGTAGCTTAGAATGCCAAAGGTCGGATCGTAGTAGTAGGAGAAGAAAACTCCGGCCGCGACGACCGACAGCATCATGGGGGTCAGGACGAGGATCAGCAGATACTTGCGAAGGGGAAACTGCTTGGCAAAGAGCATGGCCAGCAGGAAGCCGGTAATCATTTGCGCTGCGACCGTGAAGATCACGAACAAAGCGGTGTTGGTCAAGGCATGCCAGTTTGCTTCCGCCGCCAATTCGTTGGTCAAGACCTTAATGTAATTGTTTAGGCCGACGAAGCGTATGGACTGCTGATTGGACTGATATGCGAAGAAGGACAATCCCAGCGACCAAAGAAGCGGGAAGATGTTCATCACGAAGAGCACTGCAATGGCAGGTGCCACCAAGAGACCGCCGAAATATTTGCGTCGGAAAGCGTTAGCCACAAAGCTGGCCGCCACCAGGGCAACCATTGCCCCGATGATCCAGAATGACACGGACGCAGGGAAGACAGTGGTGGCAATGACTGCCACTACAAGGCCTATGACGATTGCCAGCTTCCAATTGTCGGGCGCCACATTGAAGAGGCTAGGCGTGGGCGCAGATACAGCGGTCATCTTTCTCGTCTTGGCCTTGTTCGAGGGAAAAGTGGAACGCGCGGAGATGATCTCGCGCGTTCCGATTTTTTGGATCCAAAGCCGTGTTACTGGATCAGGCCTGCCTCAGTCAGCAGGTTCTGCTGGAACTTGGCGATATTATCCAGCGTGGTCTTGGCGTCCTGCTTGCCGGTGATGGCAAGGTCGAACTGGTCCTGCTGCTGGGTGAGCAACTCGAAGAACTGCGGCACATGCCAAACGTCCTTCTGCCAATCGAGCTGGGGAGCCCAAGCGCGGTTCCACGGACGATAGGTCACGTATTTGGGATCCTCGTAGACCGCCTTCACAGCAGACTGGCCACCGCCGGCGGCGAACTGATGCTGGATGTCATTCGACAGCCACCACTTGACGAATTCGACGGCTTCCGAAATCTGAGCGTCAGTCGTCCAGGTTGTCAGCACGAAGGGCTGGCCACCGATGTTCGACCAGCGGATCATCTTGCCGTCGGCACCCCTGGTGCCGGGCATCTGACCAAAGACAAGCTTATCGGACACTTTAGACGAGTTCGGATCAAGCGAGGCTTCGCCAAGACCGATCCAGTCGATGTTCATTGCCACTTTGCCTTCGCGGAACAACTGATCCGATACGAAGATGTCCATGGTACCGGTCTTGGCGACGGGCGGCATGTATTCGATAAGGCTCAGGTACTTTTCAAGTGCCGCCACGGCTTCCGGCGAGTTCACTACGCCTTCCGCCTGACCAGTTGGAGCCTGGGTTTCATCCCAGGTATTGCCACCCATCTGCCAGATGAAACCGTTAATCTGCATGGACGAGAAGTCATAGCCCTTGCCTGCCTGATAGGCAATTCCATAGAAATCGTCCTCAGCCGGGGCGCCGGCAAGCATCTCGCCCTTCTTGCGGCGGAAGAACTCCCCGACGTTCTTGAAGTCATCCCAGGTCATATCGTCCAGCTCTTCGCCGGTGCAAGGAAGCTTCTTGCCGTACTTGGCCTGGAAATTCTTCTGCTCTTCTTCGTGGCAGATGATATCCTTGCGCGCGTAGTTCACCAACACGTCGGGAAACTGCGGGAAGCCGTAGTAGTTCTCGGTCTTATGCGGATAGGTCGAGTAAGCGTTCAACGGATTCGGGTGAATGGACTTGAAGGTCGCCATGAAATCCGGGTCTGCTTCCAGAAGATCGTTAATCTTGCGGAAGTAGCCGCCTTCGACGAAGGCGCCCAGCCATTGCGAGTCAGATACGATGAAGTTGTACTTCTGCTCACCGGATGTAAGCGACGCATTCACCCGAGTATAGAAATCGGGCCAGGGAATAAAATCGACATCGAGCTTCACAGTGTTGCCGGATTTCGGCTTGTATTGCTCATCGAAGAACTTCTTCATGATGCGGGTCGGCGGCCAGTCCGGCACGGCCATCGTCAGCGTCACCTCTTCGGCGGATGCGAACGTCGCACCTCCCACCATCAGCGTGGCTGCGAAGCCAGTGGCTGTCGCAAACCCTTTCAGTTTCGTCATCACGGTCATTGCAGGTTTCCTCCCATAGTTAACCGGACTGCTTCCCGCCGCAGGCCTCAGGACATCGCCTGACCACTTGCGGCGTTGAAGATGTGTATCTTTGTTGGATCGATGACGACTGGCAGTTGATCTCCAGGTTGCATCGAAATTGCCGCCGACTCCGGCAGAACCAGCCGCAATATCTCCTGACCGGCCTCGACCGATACGATCGTCACGTCTCCCAAAGGTTCGATCAGATGTATTCGGGAATCGATGGCCTTGTCGCCCTCATGTGCTATTCGCAGATCGCTGGGGCGTATTCCAATCAGCGCTGCATCGCCGGCACCTGCTGCATCGATCTTTTGGCCCGTGTTCACCACGCCGACAGATGTGTCCAATGATTTCTGATCCTTGGCGATAACCGCCTTGATCATGTTCATATGAGGCGAACCGATCTTGCTGGCGACATAAGAATCGATGGGCCTTTCGTAGAGTTCATCCGGCGTACCGATCTGCACAATGGCACCGTCACGCATCACAGCGATCTCTTCGCCCATTGAAAGCGCTTCGAGTTCGTCCGGGGTGGCATAAACGATTGTCATGCCGAACTGCCGGTGAAGTCGCTTGAGCTCGGCCCGCATGTCATGGCGCAGCTTGGCGTCAAGGTTCGTCAGTGGCTCATCGAGCAGTAGAATGCGCGGCCGGCGGATCAATGATCGGCCGAGCGCCACGCGCTGCTGCTCGCCACCAGAAAGCGTGTTCGGTTTACGCTCCAGCCGATGGCTGAGTTTCAGCATCGCCGCCGTTTCCTTCACCCGGCGATCGATCTCCTCGCGGGCCACCTTCTCCTCGCGCAAGGGATAGGCGAAATTCTCATAAACCGTAAGATGCGGATAAAGCGCAAAGGACTGAAAGACCATCGACACGCCACGACCGGCGATCGGCGCCGTGGTCATGTCCCTGCCGAAGATTTCAAGCACGCCCGAGTCTGTCGCCACCAATCCAGCTATGGTCCGCAGTGTCGTAGTCTTACCGACGGCACTAGGTCCAAACAGGACGAAAAACCGGCCTTCCGCCACTTCGAACGACAAGTTCCTGAGCGCATGTACATCACCATAGGATTTCGATATCCCTGATAAGCGTAATGCGTGGCTGTCACTTCCTGTCATTCCCCGTCCCTGTTCAGCGGCCCCGTTGGCGCCATGTTTGTTTCAGACTAGCCTGTATCTCACATTTTGCAAGACGCCTATCACGGCTTTTACCGAGTAGTGGCGCTGAAAAATCAGGCAAGTTTCCTAGCCCTTGGCATTCTCCCACTGGCCAGTGCGCGCTGACTTCAATACCGCATCAGTCACAATGTCCGTCGCCAGGGCATCGCGGAATGTAGGGGCGGCCGACTTGCCGCCGTCGATCGCATCCAGAAAATCGGCTACCTGATGGATGAATGTATGCTCGTATCCGATCTGCAAACCCGGTACCCACCATTTGCTCATGTATGGATGATCGCCGTCGGTAATGTGCACCGAACGCCATCCACGTACGCGACCCTCGTCACGGTGATCGAAGTACTGCAGGCGATGGAGGTCATGCAGATCCCAGAAGATCGAGGCATGTTCGCCATTGATCTCAAGCGTGTAGAGCGCCTTGTGACCACGGGCATAGCGCGTGGCCTCGAAGCTTGCCAGTGAGCCGTTGTCAAAGCGGGCAAGGAACAGGCTTGCATCATCGATGCCGACCTTCTCTGTCTTGCCGGTGATGTTGTGATGCCGCTCCTTGATGAAGGTCTCGGTCAGGCCCGACACCGTGCTGATGCCGCCATTCAACCACATTGCGGTGTCGATGCAGTGGGCCAGCAGATCGCCCGTTACGCCACTACCGGCGACGCCGACATCGAGACGCCAGAGACCTTGTCCGCCCTGCGGTAAATCGGCCGAAATCGTCCAATCCTGCAGAAACTTGGCCCGGTAGTGAAAGATCTTGCCAAGCCGGCCTTCATCGATCAGTTGCTTAGCGAGGGTCACAGCCGGAACGCGGCGGTAGTTGTACCAGACCATGTT
>JAGRLX010000230.1 GCA_020441605.1 Alphaproteobacteria bacterium | reverse complement strand
CCCAACGTGGACTTCTATTCCGGTATCATTCTGAGGGCGCTCGGATTCCCGACATCGATGTTCACGGTCCTCTTCGCTCTGGCACGGACCGTCGGCTGGATATCGCAGTGGAAGGAAATGATCCAGGATCCGCAGCAGAAGATCGGCCGGCCACGCCAGCTCTACACCGGTCCGGCGCGACGCGACTACCTGCCAATGAGCAAGCGCGGCAAGTAGATCTCTCAGGCGTCATTGCTGCAGACGACGTGGGGGCGAACGCGCCGCCTCGGGCCACACTTTATTGGAGAATGAATCGCGCGGCCGATGCTTCTCTACCTGTGCAAGATTAGGCGCCACGCTCGTTCATCAGCATGGCCCCGATCTCCGCTTCCGCGACCTTCTTGCCGTCTACATGCGCCTCCGCCCAGTATTTCCAAACCGGCGGTCGCTTGTTGTTGAGCTTCACGTGGAAATGGACCGTATCACCGGGCACGACCGGCCTGCGGAAACGACACTTGTCGATTGACATAAAGAACACCAGTTTTCCGGCATGGTCGTCTCCAAGATGTTCCAGAACCAGAGCCCCCGCTGTTTGCGCCATGGCCTCAACCAGCAGGACCCCGGGCATGACAGGCCTTCCTGGAAAGTGGCCTTGAAAGAATGGCTCGTTGATTGTGACGTTCTTGATGCCTGTGCCACTATCCTCGCCATCGAGATTGATCATCTTGTCGATCAGCAGAAAGGGGTAGCGGTGTGGCAACAACTTCATGATGCGGGCGATGTCCGCAGATTTCAAAGTCTTTGAGACACTTACTTCGGACATTTCCATTTTCCCCGAAGGCCACCGGGAGGCCACTCAGCGACCAGTATTCTCGATTACGCGATGTCAGTCCATAGCGATGCACTGATCCGCAACAAGTCCTATCCGCAAACCATAGATCTGCCGGCGCGGGCTCAGGGCATTCTAGCCTTGTCCGCGAGGGAGACGGCAGGCGGCGGCCGAACCTAGAAACGTGTCCCGATCGAGAACCTAAACCACTCGGTCTTGTCATAGTCGGCCTTCATCAGCGGATAGGCAGCCTCGAAACGCAATGGACCAAATGGCGACTGCCAGATCAGACCGGCACCAATCGATGCCCGGAATGCCATCGTGTCGAATACCTTACAGGTGTCGAGCAAGTCCGCGTCGCCATTATCACACGTACTGCCAAAGGCTTCCGCGACAGTATTTTCCGGTGCCCCGAACACTGTACCGAAGTCGGAGAAGATCGCCCCCTCGATGCCCCATTCCTCGGGAAGTCCGAGCGGGAAATTGAGCTCGACCGTACCAATGGCATAGGTCGTGCCACCAATCGAATCGGTACCGCCCGCGTTGTTGATCTGCCGTGGCCCCACGCCAGACCGCATGAAGCCACGGAACGTGTCGGCACCCTTGAAGAAACGGTCTTGCAAAGGAACGTTATCGCTATTCAGGGACTGAATGTGGCCTGCATTGCCTTCTAGCTTCAGCACCACGGTTTCTTCATAGATCGGAATGAAATACCATCCGTGAGCTTCTACGCTTCCATAGTAGACATCGCCACCCAAACCGGCAACTTCGCCAATCAACTGCCCACGGAAACCATTGGTGGGACGCACGGGACTGTCGAGATTGTCCCACGTATAGCCCGTCGTTATTGCCGACTTGAGGCTGCTCCCCTGCATGTCAATCACGGCCGGCGAAGCCGATGCCGGGTCGATACCCTTTACTTCGCGCCAGGCGAGCCCATAGGAGAGCGACAGGCTCGAATACTCATCGAGCCGGAACCCAGTCCGGAGTGCACCGCCGATCTGTTTGCTGTCGTAGGAAGATACATCCTGGTTATTGGTCTTGGTGGCAAAGAGGTCGAAGCCCGCAGATATGGGAAGCCCCATGAAGTAGGGGTTGGTGAAGCTGAAATCTACGTTCTGGCGCTTGAAGCTCAGAGACGTATTAATCCTAACGTCATATCCTTTGCCCAGGAAGTTGCGCTCTTCCAGCGACACCGAACCGACGACATATTCGACCGACGAATAGCCGACCGAAAAATTGATGGAACCGGTGGATTTCTCCTGCAAAGCAACGATCAGGTTGATTTTGTCTGGCGCTGAGCCGGGCTCCTCCTGGAATTCGATCTTTTCGAAATAGTCCAGGGCCGTCAGGCGGCGCCGAGCGCGGTCGACCAAAACACGGTTGAAAGCATCGCCTTCATACAAGCGCAACTCACGGCGAATGACTTCGTCTTCGGTGCGGTAGTTGCCGACGATATCGATACGCTCGATGTAGGTCCGCGGCCCTTCGACGATATTGTAGGTGATATTAAGGCTGTTCTGGCCCTCATTCCGCTCGATCTGGGGATTGACTTTGGCAAATACGAATCCTTGTCGGGAAGCCTCGAGCGTCAAGTTCTCGACGGTCTTGTCGACCTTGCCAGCATCGTAATAGTCACCAACCCCAGTCTTGACCGACTTGGTCAGCGCACCCGGCTCAAGTTCCGCATCACCAACATTCACGGCGACGTCGGCGACCGAATAGCGCGGCCCCTCCTCGACAGTGAAGGTGATATTGAAGTGCTCCCCGTCAGGAGTCAGTTCCGCATCAGCCGAAACAACGCGAATGTCGGCAAACCCGTTCTTCAGATAGTAGCGGCGCAAGAGCTCCTTGTCGTATGCAAGGCGGTCTTCATCGTACTTGTCGTTGCGCGCGAAGAACTTCCACCAGCGATGCTCTTGCGTTCCAACCACGCTTCTCAAATCACTATCGTCAAAAGCGGAGTTGCCTACGAAATCAATCGAACCAACGGTTGTCTCGCCACCTTCGTCGATTTCGAACACGAGATCGACGCGATTTTGTGGGAGCCGGATGATCTTTGGGGAAACCTTGACCGAATAGTAGCCGCTCCGGCGGTAGACAGCGATGACCCGATTGACATCCGCCACGACCCGTGCCCGGGTAAACATCATGCGCTCGCGGAGCTCGACCTCCTTCGCAAGGTCCTTGTCCTTGACCTCGCGATTGCCTTCGAAGTTCACCCGATTGATCATTGGGTTCTCTTCCACACGTACGACCAGCTGCGAACCGCGCATGAAGATCTGGACGTCTGCGAACAAACCGGTCTGGAACAGCGACTTGACCGAAATATCCGCGCGTTCTGCATCGAACTGGTCGCCGGACTCGAGTTTAAGATAGGACAGGATCGTTTCTGCCTCGACCCGCTGGTTTCCTTCGATGAGGATCCGAGAAATTGATTGAGCGATTGCGGGCGTGCAAAAGGATCCCGGTGCCACAACGGGCGTCACGGCTGCAAAAACGAACGCCAGCAGCGCAACGATAACAAACCGATAGTTCATCAAAAGGCCACTCTTCCCTTCGCGAGCCGTCCCCAGCGAGTCCCTGTCACCTTGCGCCGTTTTAGCTACTTCGCCCTTGATTGCAAATGAAACTTTGGCTCGGGCCCCTACCCCCCGAAAGCCATCGTAAAGAGTCGCACCACGTCGTTCCACGTTCCCACCAGCATCAGCATAATCACCAGCGAGAAACCGATCCGAAATCCCCATTCCTGCGCCAATGGCCCCAGTGGTTTTCCGCGAACAGCTTCGATGGCGTAATAAACTAGATGGCCACCATCCAACATAGGGATTGGGAAAAGGTTAATGAGTCCTATACTGACTGACAAAAACGCAACCACCGAAATGAATTGGAAAACTCCATTGGCGGCTGCATCGCCGGCTGCCTTGGCCATCGCGATGGGTCCGCCCAACTGATCGGCGCTTTCCCGCCCTGTTATGAGTTTCCCGAGATATTTGAAGGTCGTGGCAACGATGAACCACGTTCTTTCCACGCCTTTTTCGATCGACTCGACCGGCCCATAGGTTTCAAAGCGGGTATCACTCTCGGCATTATGCCGAACGCCCAAGAGCCCGATCCGCACCTTGCCGCCGAAGCCATCGGGCTCTTCGCGCAGATCCGGCACAGCCGTAAGCACCAGTTCCGTCCCTCCACGATTCACCACGATCTTCATGGTTTCTCCCGGCCTGGTAAAGATCGCCTGCTGCAGTTCGGCAAAGCTCGCGATGGCCTTGCCGTCTATCGAGACCACCAGATCCCCCTTCTGCATGCCAGCGTTATCAGCCGCACTTCCCGCCATTACTTCGTCCACCCTGGGTTCGGTCACGGGAACACCGACCAGAGCGAAGGCCGCAGCGAAGATCGCAATCGCAAGTATAAAATTGGCTAACGGGCCTGCAACGACGACAGCAGCCCGCTGCCAGACGGCTTTGCCATGGAAATTGCCGGGATCCAGGTCGGTCTCGCTGTCCACCGCGACACCGGGCATGCTCGCAGCGTTAGCGTCACCGCGGAACTTGACGTAACCGCCCAGGGGGATCCAGCTCAGCTTCCACCGTGTTCCCTTCTTGTCATGCCATCCAGCAATTTCCTTCCCGAAGCCGATCGAAAAGGCCTCAATCGTCACGCCACACCAGCGGGCAACGATGAAGTGGCCATACTCGTGAACGAAAACGATGACCATGAGCGCAGCCAGGAATGGAACGGCATAAAACAGGGCCGTCGTGATGGGCAGATGCAGAACACTCAACAAGTCCATAACCACTCCTTATCGTCCGTCCGACAGTCGGACGCACCTGCTCCATATTCCGTAAGCACATCCTGCTCCCCGCAAGGCTTGTGCCAGACACGAGCCGAATTTTACGAAATTTTAACCACAAGAACTGGTCAATGCGACAATATTTCGGCTGAATATGGTTACCAGATCAGAATGCCGACACCCGTGGCGTTCATGCCACCGCGGAGCAACCCGATGAGCGCGGCAACACTGGCGACGGCCACCAGACCATCCACCCGATCTATTACCCCGCCGTGTCCCGGTATGAGCCGCCCGGAGTCCTTCACGCCGTAGTGTCGCTTCATCGCCGATTTAAACAGATCGCCGGCCTGTTCAACAACGGCCAGGGCAGCCGCGATCACGATCAAGAACGCAAGGCCCGAAAGGCCAACCACGAACGCGAAGACGGCCGAAGCCAATGCGCTGCCGGCCATGGCACCACCGAGACCCGCCCATGTCTTTTTTGGAGACAGCACCGGCGCAAGCTTCGGCCCGCCAATGATCCGGCCGGCGAAATAGGCAAGACTGTCTGCCGACCAGACCGTCACCATAAGCCAGACGATGGCCTGTATCCCAAACGCCGCATCATTGCGGATGAGCACAAGCGCAATGGCCGGTAGACTGACATAGGGCACACCGAGATAGCGCCACAACGCGCCATCCGGCTTTCGGAAATATGCGAGCCCTCCCGACAGGAGCCACAGAACGGCTATGGCGATCAGGCTGCCGCCGATACCCACATTGAGTGGCAACAACGCCCCCGCCATGGCAGCACCGGCATGGAACGCCAGTTGAGGCTGGTCCTGATCATGGCAGATGTTCACCCATTCATTGGCCATGAGTACAGCGAGAAGGGCCACAAACAGATGGAACCAGATACCTCCCACCCACACATCTGCAATCACCGCGGGGATCATGACTGCAGCCGAAGTCAGGCGCACGCCAAGATCAGCCCACTTGGACGATGAGGCCGCCACCTGGGTTTCCATCAGGCGGTCTGCGCCTTGAGGCCGCCGAAACGCCGGTCACGGGCGTGAAATTCGGCAATGGCTCGCTCGAAGGATTCGGCCGAGAAATCCGGCCAGTATTCCGGCAGGAACACGAATTCCGTGTATGCGCACTGCCATAGAAGATAATTGGAGAGCCGCTGCTCGCCACCGGTCCGGATCAAAAGATCGGGGTCGGGCATGCCGCCGGTATGCAGATGGTTGGCCAGAACTGCAGGCGTAATATCGTCAGGATCGATCTTGCCGTCGGCAACTTTCCGGGCAATGATCCGGGTTGCTCGAGTAATCTCTTGCCGACTGCCGTAATTGAACGCGACCAGAAGTTTGAGCCTGGTGTTCTCCCGCGTCAGGGCCTCGGCCTCTTCGAGCATCGCGACGATCCCGGGATCGAGGCCGTCCCGCTCTCCAATTATGGTTATCCGGACGCCCGCGCGATGAAGTTCCGCCACATCGGTGCGAATGAAACGCTTGAGGAGGTCGAGCAGGAAGGCCACTTCCGCCGGAGGCCGTGACCAGTTTTCGGCACTGAAGGAATAGATTGTAAGGTATTCGACGCCCAGGTCGGCAGCCGCCCGCACGGCCCGGCGCACGGCCTCCACGCCCTGCTTGTGGCCTGCGGCCCGCGGCATGCCGCGCTGCGCGGCCCAGCGGCCGTTGCCATCCATGACGATGGCTACGTGACGCGGCGGGCAAGTCTTTCGATCGGGTGTCGACATCGAATGGCAGCCGTGCTCAGACCTGCATGATCTCGGCTTCCTTGTGCTTCAAGGCCGCGTCAATCTCCTTGATCGTATCATCGGTCATCTTCTGAACGTCTTCCGCCTTCTTCTTGTGCTCATCCTCGCTCATGAGATGCTCCTTCTCGAGCGCCTTGAGCTGATCCATTCCGTCGCGCCGCACGTTGCGCACCGCAACCCGCGCCTTTTCGGTATATTGATGGGCAACCTTTACCAGTTCCTTGCGGCGGTCCTGGGTGAGATCGGGCATGCGCAGCCGGATGACTTGGCCCTCCGTCTGCGGGTTGAGCCCGAGATTCGAGGCGCGAATTGCCTTTTCGACCGCAATGACCAGTCCGCGGTCCCAGACATTGATCTGCAAGAGACGCGGTTCCGGAACGGTGACCGAGGCGACCTGGTTCAGCGGCATGTTGGCACCATAGGCATCGACATGGATCGGTTCCAGCAGCGTTGCCGAAGCGCGGCCGGTGCGCAAACCGCCAAAATCGTGCTTAAGGGCATCTACCGCGCCATGCATGCGGCGCTTGAGGTCTGCGGCATCGTAGGGAGCGGGCTGGGCCATGGGATCAGTCCTTCGTGACAGTGGTGAACCTGCCGGTGCCGGTCAGCACTTCGCCGACGGCACCGGCCTTGCGAATGGAGAACACCACTACCGGAATCCCGTTGTCCCGCGCAAGGGCGATGGCCGCCGGATCCATGATCCGGAGGTCGCGGCCGAGGATCTCGGTAAAGGTTATGTTCTCGAAACGCTGTGCCGCAGGGTCCTTCTTGGGGTCGGCGGAATAGACGCCGTCCACGCTGGTACCCTTGAGCAGCGCGTCGCACTGCAGTTCCGCCGCCCGCAGCGCCGCTCCGGTGTCGGTGGTGAAAAACGGAAGCCCGGTGCCCGCCGCGCAGATCACGATCCGGCCCTGGGCCAGGTGGTGCCGCCCCTTGGCCGGCGAATAGATTTCGCACACGGTCGGCATGGCGATGGCCGACAGTACCCGTGCATCGGCCCCCTTGGCATTGAGCACACCCTGCATGGCCAGAGCGTTCATGACCGTCGCCATGATCCCCATGTGATCGGCCGACACCCGGTCCATGCCCTTGGCGGCCCCGGCAAGTCCCCTGAAGATATTGCCGCCGCCGATCACCAGCGCGATCTCGGTGCCGCCTTTCGCCACTGTAATGATCTCGTCGGCGACCCGCCCCACGGTTTCGAGGTCGATGCCGAAGGGCTGGCTGCCCATCAGCACCTCGCCAGAGACCTTGAGGAGTATGCGTTTGTACCGGGATTTGTCCATGAATGCCGCCGTGCCTGAGATCTTCGCCCGCGATTGCGGCCCAATCTAGACGTGGGCTCGATGATTCGTCTTAAGGGAGTTTTAACGGCTGCCGCGGCAGGCGTGACGGCAATCACAGCAATCACCCCCGTCCCCGCCTACACGCCTCCCCACACCACGATCCCCGGAGTTTTCCCATGTCCGACTGCACCGAGATGCCCCGCGCATCCCGCCCCGCCCGCGCTTCCCTTTCGGCCCTCGCCACCCGCCTGCGCAAGGCCCTCGCTCGCCGCCGCAGCCTGGCCCGCCTCGACGACCTCGAG
>JAGRLX010000022.1 GCA_020441605.1 Alphaproteobacteria bacterium | reverse complement strand
GCAATCTGACTGCCGCCTGATCTCCGCGATCCATCTTCACACGCGATGTGCCCGGCCTCTGGCCGGGCATTTTGTTTGCGGATGCGATATTGCATCGCAACAATGTAATTCCAAATGATCCATGCGCTCAGCGAATGAATGATTGGGTGATTTGGGGTGTTTCAATTCGACATCATCGTTCATGTCTGGTTAACATCTGCGGCTTTTTCTTGCCGTAATTGGCCGTAAACCGTCGCAATGTTGACATGAATCGCAGATCTGCCGTTCTTCGGCAGGCTTTCGGCTCCGGCCGTTCTCGATATGCGAAATTTGCATGATTGAGGCGCTTCGATTGCGCTAGTTGGTTATCGTAAGCTCCACTATATCGCGCGCGAAAGTGCAGTGCACAACAGAACGCACCTCGCAGATGTCTCTGGCCCATAGGGGGTCCGGCACTGCGGGATGAAATGGAGAACGAAAATGACGACGATCACCTATGGACGCGAAGTTGTCCGTAACGAGGGTTTCACGATGGGCTCCGGCCTGATCGGCCATGTGAAGCGCTACCTCGCTCGCAGCAAGGCCGAGCGCCAGCTGGCCCAGCTCGATGACCGGCTGCTCAACGATATCGGCCTGAAGCGGTCGGAAATCACCACCATGATCTGGGGCAAGTAAGCCCCAGCTTCAAGCTTCCTCCCAGCCGGCACCTCGCGTGCTGGTCGAAAAGCGCCCGGGTGTCCTCCCTCCCGGGTGCTTTTTGTTTTGCGGCTTGGTGAAAACGAGCGTCGCCCAGTTGCCGCGGGCAATGCGCGCCATGCGGACAAGTCCCCGATTGAGATAGGTGGCTTCGATCCAGCGGACCTGGTCGAGGGTCAGGCCGGACAGGATGAGATCGCCACCTGGTGCCAGCACCTGCGACAGGCCGGAGGCCAGGGCCACGAGTGGCCGCGCGAGGATGTTTGCAAAAATCAGATCGTAGGGGAGCTTGGCAGCGATGCCTGGGTGTTTCAGGCCTGCTGCAGTCAAGGCGTGGATCAGGGGCGTCACGCCATTGAGGCGGGTGTTGGCAATGGTCACGCGCACCGCTTCCGGGTCGATATCGCTGGCAACCGCTTGTCTACCTGCGGCCTTGGCGGCGGCGATCGCCAGCACGCCGGTGCCACAGCCCACGTCCAATATGGCGTGGGGCTTGCGACGCTTTAGGATCTGGTCCAGCGCAACCAGACAGCCTTCCGTGGTGCCGTGGTGGCCAGTGCCGAAGGCGGTGCCGGCGTCGATTTCCAGCGAGATGCCACCGGCGCGCCGCCGATGGCGGTCATGAGAGCCGTGAAGGAAGAAACGGCCAGCCGTGACAGGCGAAAGGCCTTCCAGCGACTGCCGGACCCAGTCCTGTTCCGGCACCGGGGCGATCTTTGCATCTTCCCGTTCGAGGAGTTGGGCCGCCTCCGACGCCTCGGCTTCGTCGGCGAAATAGAGCACGACTTCCCACAGACCCCTTGCTTCGTCGGTCTCATTGATGGTGACAGCCAGCGGATCGACGGCAATATCCTGGTCGATCGCTTCCGCAATGGCGGTGGCGCCATCATGCGCCAGCGCCGGGATGGTGAGGGTGAAGCGTGCAGTGGACATGGCGACCGGCTTTAGCCCGGGCCTGGGGCCAAGTCCATCGCCGCCGGGACGGTCAGGTGAGCGGCGCGATCTGGATTTCCACGCGGCGATTGCGGGCCTTGCCTTCGGCCGTGGCGTTGGAGGCGACCGGTTGGCTTTCGCCCATGCCAAGCACCTGAAAACGGCGATAGTTGTTGCCCTGGGCCACCAGGTATTCGGCCACCGACCCGGCGCGGCGTTCTGAGAGGTCCTGGTTGTAACCGTCGCTGCCATCACTGTCGGTGTGGCCGGTGACATCGACCAGCGTGCGGTCGAATTCGTTGAGCACCAGGGCCACGGAATTGAGCACGTCGTAGAACTTTGGCTTCACCTCGGATCGGTCGGTGTCAAAAGTGATGTTGGACGGCATGTTGAGGATGATGTTGTCGCCCACCCGCGTGACCGACACGCCGGTGCCTTCCAGTCTAGCGCGGAGCTTGGCCTCCTGGTTGTCCATATAGGCGCCGACTCCGGCGCCGGCGAGGGCGCCCAGACCAGCACCAATCAGCACTGATTTGCGGGTCGATGCATTGGTCGTCTTGCCGATCACCAGGCCGGCAGCGGAACCGAGCAGCGCGCCCGTGCCGGCGCCCAGTGCAGTGTTGGAGACCTTCTGTTCGCCGGTGTAGGGATCGGTCGAACAGGCGGCGAGCAGGGCTGCGGCTGCCGACGTCAGAATGAATTTGCGGATCATGGAACCCCCATCGATGGGCCGCGTCAATCGCTGCCCCATGTGGCGCCATTATGGTTAAGGTTGGGTTATTCCGCGGCTTGCGGGGCCGCCAGATCCTCGGCGGCGAGGAAACCTCCGGACTGACGCTGCCAAAGCGAGGCATAGAGGCCGCCCTTGGCGAGCAGTTCCTTGTGGGTTCCTTCCTCGGCGATGCGGCCCTTGTCCATGATCACCAGCCGATCCATGGCGGCAATGGTCGACAGGCGGTGGGCGACGGCAATGACGGTCTTGCCCTCCATCAGGGCATAGAGGTTTTCCTGGATCGCCTGCTCGACCTCCGAATCGAGCGCGCTGGTGGCCTCGTCCAGAACCAGGATCGGTGCATCCTTCAGCAGCACGCGGGCGATGGCGATACGCTGGCGCTGGCCGCCCGAAAGCTTGACGCCACGCTCGCCGACGTGGGCCTCGTAGCCTTTCCGGCCCTTGGGATCGACAAGGCTGGCGATGAACTCGTCGGCATGGGCCTTGCGCGCCGCCGCCTCGACATCGGTCATGGCCGCATCCGGTTGGCCGTAGCGGATGTTTTCGATCACCGAACGGTGGAGCAGGGAAGTATCCTGGGTGACGACCCCGATGGCGGCCCGCAGCGAGTCTTGAGTCACCCGGCCGATATCCTGCCCGTCGATCAGAATGCGGCCTTCCTCCAAATCGTAGAAGCGGAGCAGGAGATTGGCGAGGGTCGACTTGCCGGCGCCTGAGCGTCCGACGAGGCCCACCTTCTCGCCCGGCCGTATGGTGAGCGTCAGGTGATCGACCACGGTGCGGCCCCTGGCAATCGCCGCCTTGCCATAGTTGAAGGTGACGTTTTCGAAGGCGATTTCGCCGTGGGTGACGGTGAGCGGCCGGGCTTGTTCCGAATCCTTGATCGAGCGCTCGCGGGCGATGGTCTCGATGCCGTCCTGGATGACGCCGATATTCTCGAACAGCCCGGCCACCTCCCAGATGATCCATTGCGACATGGCCTTGATGCGCAAGGTGAGACCGATGGCAAAGGCGATCGCGCCAGTGGTAATCATGTTCTGGTGCCACAGCCAGATCGACAGCCCGGACATGGTGAAGATCAACACGCCCGACAGGATCTGGAGCGTGGTGGTCATCAGCGTCGACAGCCGCATGGACCGGTTGACGGCATCGAGCATCCAGGCCATGCCCTCCTTGGCGTAGTCGTCCTCGCGGTCGGCGTGGGCGAAGAGCTTGACGGTCGGAATGTTGGTGTAGCTGTCGACCACCCGCCCGGTGACCAGCGAGCGCATATCGGCCTGTTCGGCGGAAAGCCGGCCGAGGCGCGGCACGAAATACCAGCAAGCCGCGCCATAGCCGGCCAGCCAGATCATCATCGGCAGCATAAGCCAGAGGTCGCTGGTCGCGACCAGCACCAGCGCGCCGATGAAATAGACCCCGACATAAACGATCACTTCGGTGAACTTCATCACCGCGTCGCGCACGCCGAGGGCGGTTTGCATCACCTTGGTGGCGACGCGGCCGGCAAAGTCATTGGTGAAGAAGTCCATGCTCTGGCGCAGCACATAGCGGTGCGCCACCCAGCGTATGCGCATGGCGTAGTTGCCGCGCAGGCCCTGATGCGAAATGGTCTCGGAAATGAAATTGAGCAGTGGCAGGACAATGAGCACGATGACGCCCATCACCATCAGCTTGGTGCCGTGTTCGCTCCAGAAACTGGTGCGGTCGGCGGCGGTCAGGAAGTCGACGAGATCGCCCAGGAAGGCGAAAAGATAGACTTCGAGAAAGGCGATGATGGCGGAAAAGAGGATCGATGCCCCCAGCAGGCGGGCAAACGGCCGTGTGTAGTGCCAGACGAATGCCAAGAGGCCGCTGGGCGGCAGGGCGGGCCGCTCAGGCGGAAAGGGATCGACGCTGGACTCCAGCTTGTTGAAAAACCACTTGATCACGCAAATCTCCAGGCGTCGCGCCCATCGGGTCCGTGAGCATCGCGCCAATCTTCAACCACGGGGTAAGAGGTCCTTATAGACTCCGGAATCGGGGCGGCAAAGTGGCAGGATCAGGCCGCTTCAGCCACGCCGGCCCGGACCAGTGTCTTCCGCAGGGCCGCGAAGCTGTCTCCGCCGCATATGATCACATCGCACATCATGCGCGGTGAAGATGCGGATCAAATCGGCGTTATTTGCATGAGCGGCCGCGCGCGACCGTGCTAATCACCACGCGATGCCGCCCGCCCGACGTATCCTGCCGCTGATCATCGCCTCGGCCCTGTTCATGGAAAACATGGACTCGACGATCATCGCCACGTCGCTGCCGGCGATTGCCGCCGATCTGGGCACCAATCCGATCGTGCTGAAACTCGCCTTCACCACCTATCTCCTCAGTCTCACCGTCTTCATCCCGATCAGCGGCTGGATGGCCGACCGTTTCGGGGCGCGGCATGTCTTCCGGGTGGCGATCGCGGTATTCACCCTTGGCTCGATCGCCTGCGGTCTGGCCACCTCACTCGGCGGATTAGTGGCGGCGCGCGGACTGCAGGGGATCGGCGGCGCCATGATGGTGCCGGTCGGACGCATCATTCTGCTCCGCGCCATCCCCAAGTCGGAGCTTGTCGATGCCCTGGCCTGGCTGACGGTTCCCGCCTTGCTGGGGCCGTTGATCGGGCCGCCGGTCGGCGGCTTCATCACCGACACCTTCGGCTGGCGCTGGGTGTTTCTGATGAATGTTCCATTTGGGGTCGTAGCAATCGCGCTGGCGACGGTGCTCATGCCGGACACCGGCGTCGAGCGGGTGCCGCCGCTCGATGTGAAGGGTCTTGCCCTCTCCGGTCTCGGGTTGTCGTCACTGATCTTTGGCTTCACCGTGCTGGGACGCGATCTCCTGCCGCGCTATCTGCCGCTGGCGATGATGGCCTTCGGCGCGCTGATGACCTGGCTCTACTTTGGCCATGCTCGAAAGGCGGCGGCGCCGATCCTCGATCTCAAGCTTCTGAAGGTTCCGACTTTCCGCGCAGGCGTCATGGGCGGCAGCCTGTTTCGGCTGGGTGTGGGCGCCGTGCCTTTCCTGTTGCCGTTGATGCTGCAGCTTGGTTTCGGATTCACCGCCTTCCAGTCTGGCGCCATATCCTGCGCGGCTGCTGCCGGCGCCATTTCGATAAAGTTCGGGATATCACGCATCATCCGCTATTTCGGATTTCGCCGCCTGTTGCTGGTCAATGGCCTGCTGGCCAGCCTGTCGATTGCTGCCATGGGATTGATCACCGGCGCAACGCCCTATCTGGTGATGGCGGGCCTTCTCTTCGCAGGCGGCTTTCTCCGGTCGCTGCAATTTACGGCGATGAACGCCATTTCCTATTCCGACATGGAAAACGAGCAGATGAGCTATGCCACGAGCGTCTACACCGTGGCCCAGCAGCTTTCGCTATCGGCGGGGGTCGTGCTCGCCGCCTTCGTGCTCGAGGCGGCGCAGGCCTGGCGCGGCGATCTGAACCTGCAGCCGGCCGATTTCACCATCGCCTTCTTCACGGTTGCGGTCTTCTCGGCAACGTCTCTCTGGCAGTTTCGCGATCTCTCCGTCGATGCCGGTGCCAGCGTTTCGGGGCGCGTTGCCAGGTCTCACGCGGACGTGAAGCCGCCGGGCAGGGATGTGTAGGCACGTGATCGAAACAGCTCCTATCTTGAGATCAGTTCAAAGATGGGAGCGATCAAGATGAACCGCCGAATGCTGATGGCCAGCGTGGCCGCTGCCGGTCTTGCCGGGTTGCTGTGGTCCCGGCACACGAAGGCCGAGACTTTCGAGATCATGAAGAGCGATGAGGCGTGGAAGGTGCTGCTGCCGCCGTCGACCTACGCCGTCATGCGCCAGGAGGCGACCGAGCGGCCATGGACCAGTGCGCTGCTCGACGAGCACCGCAACGGCACATTCGCTTGTGCCGCCTGCGGCCTGCCGCTCTATTCCTCCGCAGCGAAATACGACAGCGGCACGGGCTGGCCGAGTTTCTTCGATGTCCTGCCCGATGCCGTGGGCACGAAGAACGACAATACCCTGTTCACCACCCGGACCGAGGTACACTGCCGCCGTTGCGGCGGGCATCTGGGGCATGTCTTCGATGACGGGCCGCAGCCTACCGGGCTGCGCTACTGCATGAACGGCGTGGCGCTGACGTTCGAACCGGCGGGCCGGTCCTGATCAGGCGCGATTGACGAAGCTGTCGATCACCCGTTTCTCACCGGCCTTGTCGAAATCGATGGTGAGCTTGTTGCCGTCGATGGCGCGGATCAGGCCATAGCCGAATTTCTGGTGGAAGACGCGTTCGCCCAGATCGTAACGCACGGCATCGGTCTCGCGGGCCACCATCTCGCCTTCGATGAAATGCGGTGTGGAGCGCGCCGATCCGCCCTTGGACCAGCGCTCCTGGGCGCGCTGCCAGCCGGGCGTCGCATAGGTGTTGGTGAAGGGCTGCTGGCTGTCGAAGCGGCTCGTGCCAAAACTGCCAAGCCCGTGGCCGCCGTAGCTCGTCGCCATGGGGGCTACCTCGACATGGGCCTCGGGCAATTCGTCAATGAACCGCGACGGGAGCGCCGACTGCCAGAGGTTATGCACCCGGCGGTTCTGGGCGAAGGAGATGTAGGCCCGGCGCTTGGCCCGGGTAATGCCGACATAGGCGAGGCGGCGCTCTTCCTCCAGCCCGGCGCGGCCCTTCTCATCCAGCGAGCGCTGGTGGGGAAAGAGCCCTTCCTCCCAGCCCGGCAGGAACACCGTGCCGAATTCCAGTCCCTTGGCGGAATGCAGCGTCATGATGTTGACCTTGTCTTCCTCGGCCGACTGCTCGACGTCCATCACCAGCGCGATATGTTCGAGAAAGCCGGTGAGGTTCTCGAACTCGCCCATCGAGCGAACAAGTTCCTTCAGGTTTTCGAGCCGGCCCTCGGCTTCCGGGCTCTTGTCGTTCTGCCACATCTCGGTATAGCCCGATTCATCGAGCACCATTTCGGCAAGATCGGTATGCGGGATGCCATCGGCCGCCTGACGCCAGCGGCCGAAACTGTCGATCAGGGTGCGGAGCGCGGTGCGCGCCTTGGCGGGCAGGTCGTCGGTGAGGCTCATTTGTTCGGCCGCCCGGTAGAGCGAAATGCCATGACGCCTGGCATGGTCATGCATCTTTTTCACCGAGCTGTCGCCGATGCCGCGCTTGGGCGTGTTGATGATACGCTCGAAGGCGAGGTCGTTGTCGGGCGAGGCGACGATCTTGAGATAGGCCAGGGCATCGCGGATTTCGGCGCGCTCATAGAAGCGGGGACCGCCGACGACGCGATAGGGCACGCCCAGGGTGATGAACCGATCTTCGAAGCTCCGCATCTGGAACGAGGCGCGCACCAGGATGGCCATGTCATTCAACCGCTCGCCCTTGCGCTGCAGGCTCTCGATGTCATCGCCGATGGTGCGGGCTTCCTCGTCGCCGTCCCAGTGGGAGCGCACGGTGACCGGTTCGCTTTCCTCCCGGTCGGTATGCAATGTCTTGCCCAGGCGGCTTTCATTCTTCTCGATCAGGCCGGAGGCGGCGCCCAGGATGTCCGGCGTCGAGCGGTAGTTGCGTTCGAGGCGGAT
>JAGRLX010000229.1 GCA_020441605.1 Alphaproteobacteria bacterium | reverse complement strand
TTGCGGACCCGGTAGCGGGTCTGGAACATGTCGGAACCGAAGGGCGAGGTCTTTATCTGGCCGTCGAGTGTGTGTTCCTGGTCGTCGGGGTGGACGAACTCGTTGAAACTGTCGAAATTGAGCGCCGTGCTGTCACGCTCGAAGCCCAGCAGGTCGAACATTTCCGGCGAATTGTAGGTCTCGCCGCTGCGATAGTCGTGATCCCAGGCAGCATAGCCGCCCGAGCGCAGGGCAAGACTGAGCCGCCGCTCGTTCTGGATGGCCTCTTCGGCCTGCTCCAGGCTGGCGTGCTGGCCAATCAGCAACATGTAGCGGTTATCGCCATCCTGCCAGGTCTGGGGGGTGAAGGTGATGGTGCGCGACGTGCCGAGTGGCGGCACGTAAGCGAGTTCGATCTTCTGAGCAGGGCCGTCGGGGCCGTTTTCCGTGATGTAGCGGGCGGACAAGGGGCCGGTGCCGAATTTCACCAATTGCCGATCAAGCAGTTCCTCACGGGCGCAGTTCCACTTGCGCATCACGGCGCTGGTTGCCGCCGCGACCCTTGCTTCCGGAAGCTTGATGGCGAACATCTCGACGTTCGCCGTCTCGAATGCCTTCGCCAGCTCGGATATGACTCCCGATGCTGCCATCATCCCTACCTTCTCCCGTGATCCAAGGTGACCGGAGAGTGAGGTTAGCCTCCAAAGTGTGAATACACGGTTGATGGTTAATGGCCGATTGCGCGAATTGGGGCCGCGAGTCATAACATTCCGCCAGAACGTCGTGGGGGCAGTCCAGATGGACGAGAAGTGGCAGAAGAGTTTTCCGGTTTCCTGGGATCAATTTCATCGCGATGCCCGGGCCCTGGCCTGGCGGTTGAGCGGCGCGGGACCGTTTCAGTCGATCGTGGCGGTGACTCGTGGCGGGTTGGTGCCGGCCGCCGTGGTTGCGCGCGAACTCGGCATCCGGGTCATTGAGACGGTCTGCGTGGCATCTTATGACTATGAAAAGCAGGGTGATCTCAAGGTCTTGAAACGGATCAGCGACTCCATCGTCGGCGACAAGGGCGGAGCTGGCGTGTTGATTGTCGACGATCTCGTTGATACCGGGGCCACGGCACGCGTGGTGCGCGAGATGATGCCGAAAGCCCATTTCGCTACTGTCTATGCCAAGCCGGCCGGCCGGCCCCTGGTGGATACTTTCATCACCGAGGTGAGCCAGGACACCTGGATCTTCTTGCCCTGGGACATGGGGCTTCAGTTCACTCCGCCCATTGGCGACAAGCCAGCGGTCTAGGGCGTCATGGAATCGACCTCGGCGCTCGGCATTCTGGTTCTGGTGCTGCTGCTTCAATTGAAGCATGCCGCCTGCGATGGTCCCTTGCAGTTCCGGTGGATGATCGATGCAAAGTCCCGCTATGGGGCACCGGGCGGTATGGTCCATGCGGCGTTTCATGCGGGTGGGAGTCTGTTCGCCCTGGTGCTGTTCGGGATCGGACCAGGTCTTGCCGTGGCGCTGGCCCTGGCCGATGGCGTGATCCATTACCAGGTCGACTACCTCAAGGAACTGTTCGTCCGGCGACGGGGCTGGACGGCGCGGGACAGCTATTTCTGGTGGTCGCTAGCCGCAGACCAGACGGTGCATCACGTCACCTATATCGCCATGGCCGCCATTGTGGTGATGATGGCCGCTTGAAACTCTGGGGAATGCCAATTCATGACTACGATCAATGATGCTCTGGCCCTGGCGCAGGCTGACTTCGCTGCGCAGCACGCGACATCCAAGACCCTGCATGACCGTGCCTGCCAGGTCATGCCGGGCGGCAATACCCGTACTGTGCTGTTCATGTCGCCGTTTCCCATTCGCATCGCGCAGGCCAGCGGGGCGACGCTCACCGATGTCGACGGTCACACATATCTCGATCTGTTGGGGGAATACTCGGCCGGCATCTACGGTCACTCGCATCCGCGCATCCGTACTGCGGTGATGGCGGCCCTGGACGGCGGCGTGAACTTCGGAGCCCATCATCAGAAGGAGATCGATTTCGCCGAAGTCGTCTGCAGGCGGTTCGATCTGGATCTGGTGCGCTTCACCAATTCCGGCACCGAAGCCAACATGATGGCACTGGCGGCGGCCCGGTGCTTCACCGGCCGGTCCAAGATCATGGCCATGCATGGCGGGTACCATGGCGGCACCCTGTATTTCAGCCATGGCGCTTCGCCGGTCAATGCGCCCTTCGATGTCGTGCTCGGCCATTTCAACGACATCGAGGCAACGCGGACCTTGATCTCGCAACACGCCAAGGATCTTGCGGCGATCATTCTCGAACCCATGTTGGGAGGCGGTGGCTGCATTCCGGCGGAGGCGGCGTTCCTCGCCATGTTGCGCGCCGAAACGGAAAGTCACGGGATATTGCTGCTCTTCGACGAGGTTATGACCTCGCGGCTTCACCCCGGCGGGCTTTCCGCCCATTATGGCCTGCGTCCCGATCTCAAGACCCTCGGCAAGTATATTGGCGGCGGAATGAGCTTCGGGGCCTTCGGCGGACGGCGGGAGATCATGGCCCAATTCGACCCCACCCGCCCCGACGCGCTGCCTCATGCCGGCACCTTCAACAACAATACCCTGACCATGACGGCCGGCCATCTGGCGATGACCGAAATCTACACCCCGGAGGCTTGCCGGGAGCTCAATGCGCGCGGCGACGCGCTACGCAATCGGCTAAATGAACTCTTCATGCGCTACCAGGTCAGGATGCAGGCCAAGGGCATGGGGTCGATGATGACCATTCATCCCCTAGGTGGTGACATCAATTCACCAAACGATTCAGAACACGGTGACAAGCGGCTGAAACAGTTGCTTTTTCTTGATCTCCTAGAGCGTGGTTTCTACATTGCCGAGCGGGGCTTCATTGCGCTGTCGCTGATGGTCAGCGATGACGATTGTCAGCGTCTCGCCGAGGCGATTGAGCAATTCATCCGTAATCGTCGGGAATATCTGATCTAGCACGTCTCGACCGCGGGCATGACGACGAGGTTCATCAGCCTGACCGGCATTTTCCACTGGTCAGCCGCGTTGTAGTTACCGGCGAGGATCACAACCGCCATGTTCAGGCTCGGTATGACGATCAGCCTTTGGCCGCCGTTGCCATAGGCGGCGTACCAGGGCTTTCCGCTGGCGGCCAGTTTGCCCAGCCACCAGTGGTAGCCATAGCGCAGGCCGCCGTCGACGTAGGATCTCGGTCTAAGCGACAGATCGAGCCACCGGGCCGGCACGATCCGATGGCCGGAGAGGGCGCCTCGGGCCAACAGCATCTGACCGACGCGGGCGAGATCTCTAGGGCTGAGCCGCAGGCCTGACGAGGCCGCCGCCCGGCCATCGTTTCCGTTTACCCAGTCAAAACGATCGATGGAGAGCGGATCAAACAGGCAGGCCCGGGCGAATTCGGCCAAGGGCTGGCCGCTACCACGTTCGATCAGGTCGCCGAGCAGGGCGGTTGCGCCGCCGCAATAGAGCCATTGACTTCCCGGCTTTTCAACCGCCGGCCGGCTGAGGATGAAATCATAGCGGTTGGCCGCCGCTTCCATCTGGTTCTCGCTATTGGCCGGATTGTCGTAGCGTGTGTCCTCGTGCCACGCGAGACCCATGCGCATGGACAAGACATGGCCGACAGTGATCGACCGCTTGCGTTCGTCAGCGAGATGGATGGCCTGGGTCGGGAAGTGGTCGCGAATCCGGGCGCCGACGGGCGGTACGAGGTTCCGATCGAGAGCGATGCCGTAGAGCAATCCGACGATGCTCTTGGTGATGGAGCGCATGTCATGAAGCATCGCGGGGCCATGTTGTACCAGGCCCAGGTCTCTGCCCCAGCACTGATCGCGCCCTGGGAAATAGCGTTCTAGGGCCAGACGGCCGTGGCGAAGGATCAGGAGGGCATGGAGTCCGGGAAATTCACCGCGTGCCGTGGCGGCCTCCAGTCTGCGACCGACGTCAGCGGCAATGCCAGCCGTGCCCGGCGCTGCTTCCTGCCAAAATACCGGAAGGTCCGGCATGTCCATGAGTCCCATCGGGAACATAATGCGCGGTTCGCGCCGTCAATGCCAGCGAGACCAGTCTGCGAACGGAACCCAACGCTGGTGATCAGGCCCCGGGAGGGGGCTGGATTTCCTCTCGATCTTCGGCTAAAGGGGTATTTATTGAATGAATGTTCAATCATCACAGAGGCGACGATGCTGCACCATGCGAGTAACCGGTTCAATGCCCAGGAATTGTGGCAGCTAGACCATGATCACTTCTTGCATCCCTACACCCATTTCGACAGTTTCAAGCGTGAGGGATCTCTGGTGCTGGTCGAGGGCGAGGGCTGCCATGTGGTCGACGCCCAGGGCAAACGCTATTTCGACGGCATTGGCGGCATGTGGTGCGTGAACGCCGGCTATGGACGCAAGGAACTGGCAGAGGTCATGGCCGAGCAGGCGTTGCAGCTTTGCTACACGACGACCTTCGTCGATGTCACCAATGGACCGGCGGCGCGGCTGGCGGCCAAACTGGCGCAGCTGGCGCCGGGCTCGCTAAGCCATGTCTCCTACGCCACATCGGGTTCCTGCGCGGTCGATACCGCCATCCGGCTTGCCCATTTCTACCAGTCACGCCGCGGGCAGGGCGCGCGAAAATACGTCATCTCGCGCAAGAACTCCTATCACGGCTCGACCTATCTCGGCATGACTGTGGGGCTCCGCGATGGTGACCAGTCGGAGCATTTCAAATATGTTCCCGACCTGGTGCATCATCTATCGGCACCCTATCCCTACCGTCGCCCGGAAGGCATGACGGTTGAAGCGTTCAGCGACTTCCTGGTCAGGGAATTCGAGGACAAGATTGCCGAACTGGGCGCCGGCACCATCGCCTGCTTCATTGCGGAGCCGGCCCAGGCATCGGGTGGCGTCTGCATTCCGCCGCCCAACTATCTGCCTCGCATGCGGGAATTGTGCGCCCGGCACGGCATCCTGTTCATTGCCGATGAGATTGTCACCGGCTTTGGCCGTCTCGGTCACATGTTTTCGTCGCAGGACGAATTTGGAGTCGTTCCCGACATGATCATTGCGGCGAAGGGACTCACCTCCGGCTACATTCCTCTGTCGGCGGTGATCTATTCCGATGAGATTCACGAGGTGATCTCGGCATCTGACCCGGATGTCTGGTTTACTCATGGCTATACCTACTCAGGCCATCCGGTGGCCTGCGCCGTGGGTCTGCGCAACATCGAGATCATCGAGCGCGAGGATCTCTGTGGCAACGCCGCGCGGGTCGGCGATTACCTCGAACGGCAATTGGGCACATTGTCCGACCTGCCCATCGTCGGAGATGTCCGTGGGCGGCGGTTGATGATGTGCGTCGAATACGTGAAAGACAAGGGAACGCGCGAGAAGCTTCCGGATTCAGCCAATATATCCAAGCGCATCTCCAATGAATGCGAGTTGAATGGTCTGCTGGTTCGGCCACTCGGTCATCTGGATGTTCTGTCGCCTCCGCTGGTGATGACCACCCAGGACGTGGATTTCATTGTGGGAACGTTGCGCAGTGCCATCGAGACGGCAACCGGAGAACTCAAGGCCGAAGGCGTGATCTGATCCGGCCCGGACCGAAGGACTTTCTCAGACCCCGGGTTCTTGCTATCAGGTTTCGCGAGAGGGTGCCGGCCAGCGGTTCAATCATGAGCGCCAGGTTGGGCCTGCGCGAGCTTGGGTCGGGGTTGAAGCATGAGCGAACTCGGTGATCTTGTCCGGGAATCCGCTGATGAACGTAACGGTTTCAATGGCCGCATCGCCATTGTCGTAGCGATCCTGTCCGCCTTCATGGCAGTGTCGAATATCAGCGCCGAGGATGTGACCGACGCTGCGCGCGATGCACAAATCAACGTCGTCGATACCTGGAATCAGTATCAGGCGAAGCGGCTCCGGCAATTCATGTTGCAGGGCTTCGTGCGCAATGCCCAGGCCAGCCGCGGCAATGTGCAGAACGATGACATGGATGCGGCGATCGCCGAATGGAACGGCGAAATCGCCCGGTACAAGACCGAGCTTGAAGAGCTGACGGTCAAGGCGCGTGGCTACGAAGCGGAATTTACTGAAGCGCGACGGCGCGACTCCATGTTTGATCTGTCGAGTACCTTCGCGACCATCGCCCTGGCGATGTTCGCCCTCGCAGCGCTCACGCGCATCCGTTGGTTGTTCTGGGTGGCTACTGCGAGCGGTCTCACCGGTCTCGCCTATGGGTTCGCCGCCTACACGGGCATGCGCGCCATATTTCCGTGACGGCGGCTTGAGGCATCGGTACCGTCACATCTCGCCGGTCTCACCGTACTCAGTATCGAACAGGAAGATATCTTCGGGGCCGTCGATTTCGTCGACATGTTCCCCGATCCTGCGCGCCCCCAATTTCCGGGCGAGCCCAAGCGACGCCTGGTTGTCCGGCGCAATTGACAGCAACACACTTTCGACCCCTTTGCCGGTCGCCCAGGACGCATAGGCGCTGACCATCTCGAAAGCGATGCCCACGCGGCGCCACGGCATGAAGACGGTGTAGCCGACTTCAATCGTACGCCGTGTCCTGCCATCATGGATGAAGTCCATGGGCGTGTTGTGGCTGTTGATGGTCCCGACGATCTCACCTGATCGCTTCAGGGCGGCGGCCCGGATGGACCAGGGTCCATAGGCTGGATTGGCGGTCCATTGCTTCAGGCGGAGATCAGAGACCCAGGCATGGTCGAACCACTCTTGCCCAAGGCTGCTCCCTATGATTCGACGGGCCGCGGATTGATTGCCGGCAGCTGTGGCCGCAAGACCCGACAGGGGCACGAGGCGGAGGACCAGGCGATCGGTCTCGATATCCATTACAGGATTGCCCTGAGATGGTGGGCGAGGTTGCCGGCCGATCCTGCTTCGACTTGCGGCAATTGGAGCCATCCTGCCATGCGACGAAGTTCAACGGCCAATGCCGCGACGGTATCGGCCGGATCGGCATGGGGCTCGGAGTGGATGGCATTGGCCCGCAGCACGCCGGCCTGGCGGTCGGCCTTGAGACAGACCCGCCCGGCGAAGCGGTCGCCATGCAGGAACGGCAAGACGTAATAGCCAAATTGCCTTTTGGGGGCGGGGGTGTAGATCTCGATCCTGTAGCGAAACCCGAACAGCCGTTCAGCGCGCGCCCGCTCCCATACCAGCGGATCGAATGGCGAAACCAGGGCGGTGCCACCGGCCTTTCGCGGCAGACGGGCATCCCTGTGCAAATAAGCGGGTTGACGCCAGCCGTCGACCGCGGTGGGCACGAGGGCGCCGGCCTCCACGAGTTCGGCGATGGCGGTCTTGGTTTCGGCCACCGGCAGGCGGAAATAGTCCCGAAGGTCGATTTCGGTGGCAATGCCCAGGGCTTGAGCCGAGAGGTCGAGCAATTCCCGGATGGCGGTCGGCTCATCGGGTGTCGCGCGGTCCAGCACATCAGCCGGTATCACCTGTTCAGGGAGATCGTAGACTCTTTCGAAGCCATCGCGGAAGGCCGTGGTCAACAGGCCCCGGTCGAACAGGCATTCCAGGGCCATCTTGCCCTTCGACCAGCCCCACCATCCGCCGGCGCTCTTGCCGGCGTCCGGCAGGTCGCTCACCGTGGTCGGCCCATGGCGTGTCACGAAATCCAGGATCGCACGGAGGTATCCGGGTTCTTCTGCGGCGAAACGGTCCATCGACACATAGGTACCGTTTCCGGCGCGGGCCCGGTGCATCCGCCAGCGCATCAGCGGGTGAAGGTCCAGCGGCAGCAGGCTCGCCTCGTGAGCCCAGCATTCGAACACCGCCCGGTTCTTCTGCTTCAATGTGCGCGCATCGAGTGTCTCCCGCGGGTAGGCACCCAGTCTCGCGAAGATCGGCAGATAGTGCGAACGTACGAGTACGTTCACGCTGTCGATCTGGAGCAGATTGATCCGGCGGATCGTGCGATCGATCTGCGTCCAGTTCACCCGTCTATCGCGATCGGGAAAACTGAAGCCCTGGGCCGCCAGTGCCACACGTCTGGCCTCAGCGAGCGAGAAGTGTGCCTTCATGCCAATCTCTTTTCAAGAGTCAGAAAACTGTCCTCCAATCCGAACTCGGCATAGAACGAACGGGCCGAGTGGTTCCCTGCCAGGACGCCGAGGCGCAGCCACGTCTGTCCTGCATCGCGTGCCATACGTTCGCAGGCTTCCAGCAACATGCGGCCGATGCCCTTTCGGCGATGCGCGACATTCACGGCAAGGTCGCTGACATAGGCGTAGGTATAAAGAACTTCGTCGGACTCCTCTGCCGAAGTCACCCGGGCGAGCAGCGTGGCGTAGCCCACGACTGCGCCGTCGCATTCCGCCACAAGAATCGCGCCGCCGTGGGTGGCCACATCTTCTTTCAGCTTATCGACATACCATGGGCCAATGGCGGTTGCAGGCTTCATGCGGTCGAAGATCCGCCCCTCGTGGTCCTGCAGTTCGCGGGCAAGTCGAACGACGGCCGATTCATCGGTCTGCACATATCGGCGAATGGTTGTCGAGTCAGGCAGCGTCGTGCCAGGCCGCCTGCGCCGGCTTCGACTCGTCGGATTTCAGGCTGGAATTGTACCTGTAGAGCGTCGAACAATAGGGGCATACGGTTTCACTGGCGTCGCCCATGTCGATGAACACATGCGGATGGTCGAACGGTGGCTTCGCCCCGATGCACATGAACTCCTTGGCACCGATCTCGATCGACGCCAAACCCATGTCATTCTGGAAAAGCGGTGTTGACCCCGATGCCATGATGTCCTCGAATGCATTTGTGTTCCCCGGCGATTAGCATAACTTCCGCAGCATGCACAAATTCAATTCCGACGGTGTGGAGATTGCCTATGAAATGGGGGGAGAGGGTGAGCCAGTGCTGCTCATTCACGGCTTTGCTTCGACCGCCCGGGTCAACTGGTGGGATACTGGCTGGGTCAAGACGCTGACGGCGGCGGGATACCAGGTCATCACGATCGACAACCGTGGCCACGGCGCCAGCCAGAAGCTCTACGATCCAGCCCGGTACGCTGCAACGGAGATGGCCGAGGATGCCCGGCGCCTGCTCGATCACCTCGGTATCGAACAGGCCCTTGTCATGGGTTATTCGATGGGCGCGCGGATCGCGGCCTTTCTGACGATGGCCCATCCACGCCGGGTGAGGAAGGCAATCTTCGCCGGTCTTGCCTCGCGCATGATCACCGGCGTGGGCGGGGCTGACGCCATAGCCCGGGCGCTCGAAGCGCCCAACCGCGATGCGGTGAGCGATCCGGCTGCGTGGGCGTTCCGCGTCTTCGCCGAACAGACGAGGAGCGATCTGAGGGCCTTGGCGGCTTGCATCAGGTCGTCGCGCGTGAAGATCGCAGCGGAAGACCTTGCAAACATCGACGTGCCGGTTCTCGTCGTTGCCGGTGAAAAGGACGACGTCGCGGGCGATGTCGATACGCTCGTTGCTGCGATTCCTGGGGCGAGAGGCGTTACCCTGCCCAACCGCAATCACATGAATGCTGTCGGCGACCGCGGCTACAAGGACGCAGTTCTGGCCTTCCTCGCCGATAACGTTGGCTGACAGGTGCGGTGGCGGTTATTTGAGGCTCACCAGGTATTCGGCGATGGCATTGATATCCGACTCCGGAAGCTTGGAAATATTGGTTTGCACCTGGCCCATGCCGCCGGATGAAATCTTGTCGTAGCCCATGATTTCGCCAAACTGGAGGGCGCTGGCAAGGTCCTTGGCATCCTTGTAGCGGCCACGTCCAACGAGGTCGCGGAGGCTCGGGACCCTGCCTTCGCCTTCCGGATGGGGGCCGCCGGCCAGGGCCTGGCCCTTTTGGGATACCATCATGAAATTGCGCGGCGTATGACATTCGGCGCAGTGACCGGGGCCGTTCACCAGGTAGGCGCCACGGTTCCATGACTCGCTCTGAGCAGGATCAGGCTGCCACGGCGTGGTGTCCAGCCCCACCAGTTTCCACAGGCCAAAGCCGCGACGAAGGACGAACGCGAACGGGATGTCTGGCGCGCGTTCCGGCGCCACTACTGGCGGGATCGTCGCCAGATAGGCTTTGATGTCGAGCACGTCCTCGGTCTTCATATGGGCATAGGATGTATACGGAAAGGCGGGAATCAGGTGCGCGCCTTCGGGGCTCAGGCCGCGCTGGACCGCATTGACGAAGTCGATGTCACTCATGCCACCCAGTCCGGTATCGGGATCGGGAGTGAGATTGGGCGGATAGAAAATTCCGACCGGCGTCTTCAGTGGTTTGCCGCCGGCCGGGGAGGATGGATCAACATCTTTGAGATCGGGGCCGGGCAAATGGCACGACCGGCAGCCGGCGGCATTGAACAATAGTTCGCCATTGGCGACGTCCGCCGTGTGCTGCGGAAGAGCTGTGGCCGGCAGCGGGGAGGGTGCGGTCATGATCCAGAATGTGGCAAAGCCTGCCACGCCGAGAAACACCAGCACCGCAAGCAACTTTTTCCAACGTTTGCGCATGATTGATCTATCCCCTGGATTTTCCAGGCCGGCAAAGTGACCTGTTCCGGATGCCGCCGCCGACGCAGCACCTCCGGAAAGTGTAACATTGCTTGTTGCTATGCGTTCCGCAAGTCCCGATTGAAGACCATGGCGCCGGTGGGCGGAAGGCTTGAAAGGGCCGGCGGTCGCCCATCCGCGACCGGCTTGCAGCCGCGGACGGGGAGCGAGCCGGCGTGGTTACTTGCAGGCTTTGCCCATGTCTGCCGTGAGGTCGATGGTGCCACTCGTGACCGTCACATCGCTCATCACGCAGAGGACACCTTCATCCGGCGCTGATACGCGCAGATCATAGGTGCCGTCGGCCAGTGCTGCCACCTCATGGCTCATGCCGTCTTCGAGCATGCCTTCGCCAATGCCTTCCATCAAATTCGCTCCCCAGGCCGCCTTGCCCGGCGCCGAGGCGAACAGTTCGTCGATCGGGAGGCCGCTGTGGTTGTTGACCATGGTTCCAGCGGCCAGGGCCGAAGCCGAGACCGAAACGACGAGAGGAAGTGCGATGAGTATTGCCTTCATGATTCCATTCCTTGAATGCACGTCACTGTGCAGGTGTCCTCGACGATCGAAGACGGGTGAGACCTAGCGCCACGAAACTGATAGCCGGCTGATAATTGGCAATGCTGCAGGATTAAACTTTTGTAAGATGATGGCGGGCGCATAGATCAAAATTCCGCCATGGAATCATGGAGTTCCGGACCTCGCGGTTAGCGCCCGTTGAATGTTGGCTTGCGCTTCTCGGCAAAGGCGTTGCGTCCTTCGAGATAGTCTTCGCTGTCGAAGCAGGCGCCCGCCAGAATGGCAACTGCTTCAGAATCCACGTGGCCGGCGCGGCCGGTGATCAGGTCTATCGCCCGTTTGGCGTGGGTCATGGTGAGGGGAGCTCCATCGGCGATTTCGGCACAGAGCATGGCGGTCTCCGGCTCGATATCGGCATAGACGTGATTGATCAGATCAAGGCGCAAGGCCTCATGGGCCTTCACGCGCCGGGCGGTGAACAGCAGGTCCTTGGCGGCCGGCGCACCAATCGCAACCACGAGGTCGCGCAGGCCGTCGAGGGGGTAGGCGAGCCCGAGCCGGCCGGGTGGCAGGGCAAACAGCGCGCTGGCATCGGCCACCCGGATATCGCAGGCGAGAGCGATAGCAAGTCCGCCGCCGATGCAGAAACCCTGGATCATCGCGATGACTGGCTTTCGCGCGTCGCGGATCGCCGCGAGAGCGGCCCCATTCAAGGCCTCGTAGACTTTGGCCGCCTCGGCATTGGCGCGGGTCTCGCCGAACTCCGAGATATCCGCGCCGGCGGCAAAGGCATCGTGGCCCGCGCCGCGGATGACGACCGCCTTCACATCATGGCACTCATCAAGAGATTTCATCAAAGGCGGAATGGCTGCCCACATCTCGGCATTCAGGGCATTGCGCCGAGCGGGGCGGTTGAAGACTAGCCAACCGGTTGATCCGTCGAGGAAAGCCTGGACATGAGGGGTGGGCGAAGGCAGTGGCAACATGGATCAGTTCCGGGAAGTGGACAGTTGGCTTCACAATGACGTGGTGGTCTCCCCATATCATGGAATTCGTCGTATAATGATTACTCAAGGAGATCCAGATGCGCCAGGCCCCGAAGACCCAATCGCTTGAACGACTCGATCCGGTTTGGGATCGCATTCGTGCGGAAGCCGAGGAGATTGCCCGGCATGAGCCGGCCCTTGGCGGCTTCATCTTCTCGCTGATCCTCAACCATGACAGTTTTGAGGAAGCGCTTACCCATCGCCTGGCGCAGCGGCTCGGCAATGCCGACATTGGTCCGGATTTGATTGTTCATGCCTTCAACGATGCGATCGACGCAGAGCCGGAGATCGGACATGCGTCGCGCGCCGACATCATTGCTACCTTCGATCGCGATCCCGCCTGCCATCGCTACATCGATCCCTTGCTTTATTTCAAGGGCTACCAGTCGATACAAATCCATCGCATGGCGCATCGGCTGTGGCATCTCGGCCGCCGGGATTTCGCCTACTATCTGCAAAGCCGCTCGTCGGTGATCGCTTCCGTGGACATTCATCCCGGTGCCAAGATCGGGAAAGGCATCATGGTCGATCATGGTCATGACATCGTCATCGGCGAAACAACGGTGATCGAAGACAATGTCTCGATCATGCAGGGCGTGACACTCGGCGGTACCGGCAAGGAGGCCGGCGACCGCCACCCGAAGATCCGCCATGGCGTTCTGGTCGGTGCCGGTGCCAAGATTCTTGGCAATATCGAGATCGGCTGCTGCTCGCGCGTTGCCGCCTGCTCGGTCGTGCTCCATGACGTGCCGGCCAATACCACGGTGGCCGGGGTTCCGGCCAAGGTGGTGGGGCAGGCAGGCTGCTCGGAGCCGGCACGGGCCATGAACCATAATGTGGAGCAGGTTGCGGCAGAGAGCGATTGAGTCTAGAGGGACACTACACTGCAACGGAGAACGTCCCCTTGAAACCGGAAGAAATCGCCAAGCTCACCAAGTTTCTGCGCGCCAAGTTCGAGCTGCCAAGCCTTGCCGTGCGCAAGCGTCCGCAGAAGTCAGATTCTGCGGAGGTCTATATTGGTGAGGAGTTCATCGGCGTCATCTTCCGCGACGAGGAAGACGGCGAATTGTCTTACAATTTCTCGATGGCTATTCTGGATTTCGATCTCGAAGAGTAGTTTTCGACGGTACGTTCCTGCAGCGTCCGCTGGTCAGAGGAACTTGGCGCGGCCCTTGACGATCTCCAGGGTCTCGCCGCCCGACAGCGCTTCGCGGTCCCCGTTCGGCATGGTGATGAAGCAGCCGCCGTTGCAGGCGTTGATGGTTTCGCCCGGGCCCACCGCGATTTCCGACTTCGCGCCGTCTTCGGTAATGACCAGGGTCTGGGCCTTGTCGTCCTTGTTGGTGATGCTTGCCGCATGGGCCGCGCCAGCTGACAGGATCAGCGCCATGACCGCGTAACGAAGCATGCTCATTCCAAGTACTTCCTTTTCATTGGCAACCAGGATGGGTTGACCGGATACGTCCATTCATATCCACGCCAGCTCTTGGCAGGTCGCGGATGAATGGCGGATGAACGGCAATTCAGGCTTTTTTCTGTCGTGCGCGCCGTTGCTTGACTGCCTCGAGTGTGTCCGCCAACTTTTCGATGTCCGGCAGCTTGAGGTTCACATCCCTCTGCGGGAAGGGAATTTCGATCTTGTTCTGCTCGAAAGCCTCGAAGATCTCGAACCGCAGGCGCGTTGCAACAGCCATCGAGTCCAGCACTTCCAGGACATGGACGCGCAATTCGAAATCGAGAGAACTTTCACCGAAGCCCATGAAAACGGCATTTGGCGGAGGCTTTTTCAATACGTCCGGATTGCGCGCCGCGACATCAAGGAGGATTTCGTGAACCTTGCGCGGGCTTGCGCCATAGGCCGCACCGATCGCAATCTCGATCCGGCCGCGATGGTCGCGGTGCGTCCAGTTGCCCACCGGATTGTTGATCAGTTCCGAATTCGGCAAGATAATCGTCTGGTTCTGGAAGGTTTCGATTTCGGTCGCTCTCACCGATATCTTGCGGACGAAGCCCGCGGCGTTTCCAGCCACAATCCAGTCGCCAACCTTGAACGGCCGTTCGGCCAGGAGGATGAGCCCGGAGACAAAGTTGCTGACGATGTTCTGAAGGCCGAAGCCGATGCCGAGCGACAGGGCACCGGC
>JAGRLX010000228.1:235-3567 GCA_020441605.1 Alphaproteobacteria bacterium | reverse complement strand
TGATCTGGGCGCTGCTGCTGGTGGCGATCATCGGCCCCGGCCTGCTGGCCGGCATCCTCGCCATCGCCTTTCGCTCGGTCGGCTTCATCGGCAAGCTGCTCTACGAGGCGATCGAGGAGATCGACGCAGGCCAGGTCGAGGCGGTGTCGGCGACCGGCGCCACCGGACTTCAGGTCATGGACTACGCCATCGTACCCCAGGTACTGCCGGCCTTCGCCGGAATTACCGTGTTCCGCTGGGACATCAACATTCGCGAGTCGACCATCCTCGGCCTGGTGGGCGCGGGCGGCATCGGCGTCCAGCTCGAATCCTCCCTGGCGCGCCTGGCCTGGGCCGAGGTGACGGTGATCTTTGCGGTGATCCTTGCCACGGTGGTGTTGTCGGAATGGGTCTCGGCCAAGGTGCGCGCCGCCATCATCTGACGGACAGGCGCGGCTACATGCTGCTGCCGGCCCCGCCGAAGGACAGGCTGAGGAACTCATGAAAGGTCCGGGCGGCGGGCGACTGCGCCCGGTTGATGTTCCAGGCCAGCCCCACGTCCATGGTCGGAATATCGGCCACCACGTTGCGCAATTCGATGCGCTGGCCCTCCAGCGACCACGGCCTGTAGACCATGTCGGAGAGGACGGTGATCCCCATGCCATCGGCCACCAGGCTGCGGACCGCCTCGACCGAGGAGGTGCGGATCACGATGTTGGGCCTGAGGCCGGTGGGCTTCCAGTAGCGTGTCGCCGTCTGGTTGGCTTCGTCCACGGTGAGCATGACATAGGGTTCGCCGGCGATGTGATCCAGGGTGATGGACTCGCGCGCCAGCAGGGGATGCTCGACCGGCAGCCACAGCCGCCGCCTTGATCGCAGCAGCGTCTCGTGCGCCAGATGCTTGCGGTCCTGCAGGTTGGACACCAGCATGACCGCCAGATCGAGGCTGCCATCCTTGAGGCCCGCCTCGATGGCGTTGCGCGGCAGTTCGTGCAGTTCCGCCCGGATCCGCGGATAGCTGCGGGCAAAGCGAGAGTAATGCCGGGGCAGGAAGTAGCCCGCCACCGTGTAGGAAACCCCGATCTTCAGGGTGCCGGCCAGTGCTGTATCCTCGGTCAGTGGCGCATGCTGGGCGGCATTGACCGCCGCCATGATGTTGCGGGCGTGCTGGAGGAAGCGCGCACCCTCGGCGGTGAGCGCCATGCCGATGTCTGGCGCGTGAAGAGATCGACGCCAAGCGTGGACTCGAGCTGCTTGATCGCCGCGGTGACCGCCGATTGCGACACATTGAGACCGATGGCCGCCTGGCTGACCTGGCCGGCATCGGCGGTGGCGATGAAGTAGCGGATCTGCTTCAGGGACAGGGTCATGATCTGATTTTCCGATATCGAGGCACAATTTTTCTGATTTTACAATATCGGGCCGCTGTCGCAAGAATTGCCATGAACCGCAAAACACGCCACAGTGCCAATCGGAGATGGCGATGACCGTGATGAACTGCGACATGGGCGAGGCTTTCGGCCTCTACCGCATGGGCGACGACGAGGGGCTGATGCCGCTGATCGACATCGCCAACGTGGCCTGCGGTTTTCATGCCTCCGACTTCAACCACATGCGCAAGACTGTGCAGCTTGCCAAGCGGCACAAGGTCAAGGTTGGCGCCCATCCGTCCTTGCCGGATCTCCAGGGCTTCGGCCGCCGCGAGATGAAGATCGGCCGCGAGGAACTGGCCAATTGCATCATCTACCAGGTGGGAGCGCTCAAGGGTTTTCTCGAGGCCGAGGGCATGATCCTCAACCACATCAAGCCCCATGGGTCGCTCTACGGCATGGCCGCCCGCATGGAAGAAATTGCGCACGCCGTCTGCGATGCGGCGGATGTGTTCAAGGTGCCGCTGCTCGGCATGATCAACACCCAGCACGAGAAGGTCTATACGGCCCGCGGCCACAGCTTTGTGGCCGAATTCTATGCCGATCTCGACTACAACGACGACGGCGGCCTGATCATCACCCGCGAGCACGACGCGAAGGACCCGTTGAAGGCTGCCGCACTCTGCCTGCGCGCCGTGCGCGAAGGCAAGGTCACAAGTGTCGGCGGCAAGGACGTCGCCGTCCGGGCCGACGCCATCTGCGTGCACTCCGATACGCCCAATGCCGTGGCCATCGCCGAAGCGGTGCGCCAGGCGGTGAAACCCTTTCTAGACCCAGCCTGAACCGAGACGAGGACATCATGGCCCAGATCCTTTCACCGCTTCCCGGAACCTTTTACCGGAAGCCCGCACCAGACCAGCCGTCCTACAAGAATGAGGGCGACACGGTCGCCGTGGGCGATGTCATCGGCCTGATCGAGGTGATGAAGTCGTTCAACGAGGTGAAGGCCGACGTCGCCGGCAAGATCGTGAAGTTCGTGGCCGACAACGAGGAACCGGTGATGGCCGGCCAGGTGCTGGCGGAGATCGCCTGACACATGGCGATCCGCAAGCTTCTCATTGCCAACCGCGGCGAGATCGCCGTGCGCATCATCCGTGCGGCGCGGGAGCTTGGTATCGCCACGGTGCAGGTGCACAGCGCCGCCGACGCCGAGTCGCTCGCGGTCAAGATGGCCGACGAGGCCGTGAACATCGGCCCGCCGCATGCGGCCAAATCCTACCTCAACATCCAGGCCATTCTCGAGGCCGCCAGGGCGACCGGCGCCGATGCCATCCATCCGGGCTACGGTTTTCTCGCCGAGAATGCGGGGTTCGCCGATGCCGTGGAAGCCGCAGGCCTGGTCTTTGTGGGCCCCAAGGGCGACTCGATCCGGGTGATGGGCGACAAGGTGGCCGCCCGCGTCGCCGCCGAGGCAGCCGGCGTGCCGGTTGTACCAGGCTCCGACGGCCGCATCGACGATCCCGAGCGCGCCAGGGCCGTGGCCATGGCCATCGGCTTTCCGGTGATGATCAAGGCGGCGGCCGGCGGCGGCGGCCGCGGCATCCGCATTGCCCACGACATGGGCGAGTTCGAGACCCTCATGCCCCAGGCCAGCGCCGAGGCCAAGGCGGCTTTCGGCGATGGCGGACTCTATATCGAAAAGGTGATCGAGAAGGCGCGCCACATCGAGGTTCAGATCCTGGGTGATGGGACGCGCGCAATCCATTGTTTCGAAAGGGAATGCTCGCTGCAACGGCGGCGCCAGAAAGTGTGGGAGGAGGCGCCTTCCGCTGTGCTGCCGCAGGCAGTGCGCGACAAGCTCTGTGCCTCCGCCGTAGCCCTCGCCGAAGCGGTCAGCTATCGCGGTGCCGGCACCCTCGAATATCTCTACGACGACGAGACCCATCATTTCTATTTCATCGAGATGAACACCCGCATCCAGGT
>JAGRLX010000228.1:0-219 GCA_020441605.1 Alphaproteobacteria bacterium | reverse complement strand
CACCGGCATCGACCTGGTGCGCGAAATGATCCGTATCGCCGGCGGCGAACCCTTGCGCCTCGCCCAGGACGAGGTGCGCATGACGGGCCATGCCATCGAGGTGAGGATCAATGCCGAGGACCCGGCCAGGAACTTCATGCCAGCCCCCGGCACGGTGACAGCGCTGCGGGTGCCGGGTGGACCCGGAACCCGCTTCGACACCATGCTCTATCAGGGCTA
>JAGRLX010000227.1 GCA_020441605.1 Alphaproteobacteria bacterium | reverse complement strand
GGCGACGATCTGCTTGGTCATCTCAGGATAGGTGTTACCGCAAAGTCTAGGCAGTTGTATTTCATTACAAATTCCAGTGACTTAATTGCGGGTCGATACCGGCCAATCCTGCAAAATACCGGAAAAGTGGTAGCTATGTGGTTGCTAGAAGCTATGTTGAGGGGCATGGCAGATGCGCGGTTGTGGAACAGGTGAGAGTGACGGTGACAAAGCGTATTACGCGACAGGCGCTCAAGAAAATCGGTGCAGGAGAGATTCTCTGGGACGGCGAGCTGAAAGGGTTCGGCGCGCGACGGCAGAAGGATGCGGTGACGTTCTTCTTGAAGTGCCGGTTCAAGGGCAAGCAGCGCTGGGTGACCATTGGCAGAATGGGGAACCCGTGGACGCTGGAGACCGCGCGGACGGAAGCGCTACGGCGCATGGTGGCAATCACGGAGGGTGTTGATCCGGGGAAGTCCGCTGCAAATAGCGAAGGTGTCACTCTGAGGGAGGGCCTAGAGCGCTTCATAAACGAGCACGGGCCGAAGCTGAAAGAGAAGTCCCGTTATGGCTACAGGCTGCTTTGCGAGAATAGCATCGTACCGAGGCTTGGAACACTGGAACTGGATGATGCGGACGAGCTGACTAGAGAGATCAGTAAGTTCCATAGGGACCTGGCAGCCACGCCGCGCAAGGCAAATTACGTTCTTATGGTGCTGTCGAGTTTTTTCAATTGGGCTGAGGAGAATGGGCTGCGGGCGAAGGGGACGATAAACCCAACCATAGCAGTGAAGAGGTATCGGGAGAACAAGCGGGACAGATTTCTATCGTCGAAGGAAATGCAGCGGCTGGGCGAGGTGTTGGCGAAGGTTGAAGCGGATGGCTCGGAAAATCAGTTTGCATTGGCGGCGGTGCGCTTGCTGGTTCTGACTGGAGCTAGGCTTGGCGAGATCCTGACGTTGAAGTGGGCGTATGTGGATAAGGAACGTGCGAGGTTGCGGCTGCCGGACTCCAAGACTGGGGCAAAGATCATTCGGTTAAATGCTGCCGCGCTGGCGGAGTTGGAAGCGGTGCCGAGAGTCGCAGGAAACGAGTATGTGATCGTTGGTGACTGCAAGGGCAAGCATTTCCGTGGGATGCAGAAGGTGTGGCAGCGCCTTCGCAAGGCTGCCGAAATTGAGGATGTGCGGCTGCACGACTTGCGACACTCGTTTGCGAGTGTGGGAGTCGAGAAAGGCATGTCGTTGCCGGTGATTGGAAAGTTACTGGGGCATAGCCAGGTGAAGACGACAAGTCGCTATGCGCACTTGACGGATACGAGCGTGGACCGTGCCAATGAGGACATTGGCGCTGAAATCGAGAGTGTCCTGGGAAGTTCGGCCGCAGCGGCAAAGCTGCAACAGGGGGAAGCGAAAGATAGCCAGGGTACGAGGTAATGCGACCAAATGGTGAGCAAGAGGCGTTGATGATGAAGACGCCGGCCGATAAGATTGTGGGTAAGGTACAGCTGGGAAGCCAAGGCCCTGTCGGTGATAGCGAAAGCTATACAGGAAGGCGCCTCCGTTCTCCGGGGGCGCCTTTTTGCTTCGCTAAGCGGCGGAGGAGACGCGTCGGCGGTCCTCGGCAATGTCCTCATCGCGGACTTCCCAGCCATCAGCGCGTAAGGCTTTCAGCATCAGATATCGGATCGTGCATTCGGACTTGGCGCACTCCATGCGCAGAGCCTTGGCGAGATAGTCGGGCACTTCGGTACGGAGGGTATGCGTTGGCGCGCGCGATGCGCCCTTGGGGATATTCAACACCGGGACGCCACGAGCCTTGGTGTACTCGTCAATGGCTTTCTCGTCTGGTTTGGTTGGCAGGTCCATGGGGGAAAACTGCGGCTTGGCTTGCGTGCTCATGCGGCTTTGGCTTTCGTTGGTTCACTGAGTATCTGGACAATTTCGGTGAGAATGTCGTCCAGTTCGGCAACGGCTTTGGCGATGGGGCCCCTTCCCTTGTCGGCGAAGTGGGGCGGCAATCCGGTGATGAAAATCTCGCGGTAAGCGGCGCGCTTGTTCATCAAGTGGGTAAAGCGCGTAAGGGCGGATGCATCGACTTCGGCGAGTGCATGGCGCTGATACATGGGGTTCAGCGTCTCGGCTTCATTGACCAGCAGCCGATATTGAATGGTAGCGCGGAAGCGTTTGTTGAGGGCTTCGACTTCGGAGAACACCTTGGCGGCTTCACGAAGGTCGGGTTCGGAGAGTTTGGCGGGAGTGATAACCAGGTTGGACTCGGCAATGGCCTTGATCATCGTGGCTTCGTAGGCGCCGGCAACATCGATGATTATGTAGGCGGAATTGCTAGAGGTGGCGTTGGTGAGTAGCTGGTGGAACGTGTCGGGCGTTGCTTGCAACACGGTGATGTTGGGCAGCTTGCCGCCATGCTTGTTGTACCAGCGGATTAAGGTGCCATTCACATCAAGGTCGATGAGCGTCACCGCCCCTTCCCTTGAAGCGAGTGCGCCTGCGAGGGCTGCAGAGCAGGTTGATTTGCCGACGCCGCCTTTCGACGACGCGAGTGTGATGATGCGCGGTGCGCTGTGTGTTTTGGTTGCATTCATGGCTGAATCATTTGCCGAGGTTTTCGCCTCGTCAAGCAAGACAGCTGCTTTCGACGGCACACTTGTCTGTATTGCCGCAAGGACTGTTGCACATAAGGCAACAAAGCAATGAAGCAACAACGCAGTGCGGCAAAGCGGACACACTGCATCTGTGCCGAAGCGCCGCAAGGATACAACGACAAACGGCAACACGGCGATGAGGCAACGAGGACACAATGCCGTGTAGCCGCAAAGCGATGAGGCCGTGAGGCAGCGAAGCGACACGGACAAGCAGCATGTTGGACAAGAAGCAGCAAGGCAAAGAGACGGTGACGCCAGAAGGATAACAGGCAACAAAGCCATGAGGCAGCAATGCCGTAAGGCTTATTGACCAGGTGTCCGGGTGGACATGAGGACAAGCGGAGAGAACGCAGTGTCGCGATTGGATGAGCTAAAGGCGCGGTTCGAGGTGTCGGTGCAGCCGCGAAGGCGGCGGAAGGATTACCGAGGCCGGAGAGCAAGGGTGAATCTTCGCGTGAGCCGGGATTTGGGACACGCCTTAGAGGTTCTGCGGCTGGCCGGGGGTTCCGACAAGAACAGCTTTTGCGAGAACGCCATCGGCGAAGCCGTGGATGAGGAACTCCGGCTTCTGCGTGAGAGGCTGGGAGAAAAGGAATGGGAGTCCATCGTTCGCCGTGCGGGCCACGACAGAAAACAAGCTGATAACTAACGCTCTGGTGCTCGGCGGGATCTTGTTAAGCCTCGGGCTGATCGCGGTCAGCGCGGCGCTGAATTTCCGTATGGCCTACCGAATGGGCGGCACTGAGCTTGACGGCTGGGTGTACGGGAGCGGCGCGGCCATCGCGGATGGACTGAAGGCGTTACTGCCGTTCTTCGTGTGGTGGGCCTGGCGCAAACGGGAGTGGTTGGCGGTTGGCGCCGGCGTTGTGCTCTTTGTGGTGTTCACGGCGTACTCGTTCACGGCGGGGATGGGGTACGTCGCCAAATTGCGGGCGTTCTCGGAAGGGGTGAGGGCAAGCGCGGTGGAGACACGCGCCGGCCTGCGGGATGAGGAGTCCCGAATCGAAGCGCGGCTGGAGAAGCTGGGCGTGCAACGAGGCGAGGAAGAAATCTCGGCGGAGCTGGAAGCGGTGTTTGCGCGGGTGCTCGGTAAGACGACGGTGGGGGCGTATTCGGAGAACTGCACGCTTGCGCGGAATTGGTCGCGGCACTCGTGTGCAAAGGCGGCGGAGCTGCGGCAAGAGCTGGCGCGGGCGATGGAAGCTGCAGAGCTGGAAGGGCGGCTGCACGATGTGAGGGGTGAGCTTCGCGGTCTTGGTTCCAGGGGCGCGGGCGATGTCGCCGATCCGCAGTTGGTGGCGCTGGAAGGCATGGCGCAAGAACTTGGTTTGCACACGGATCGAAACCGTGTGCGGTTGGCGTTGCTGGTTCTGGTGGGCTTACTGTTTGAGCTGGGAAGCGGACTTGGGCTTTATGTATCTACGGTGCCTTGGCGTGGCGAAGGGAGTGCGGGTGTGACAGGTAACGGACGTGGCGGAGAG
>JAGRLX010000226.1 GCA_020441605.1 Alphaproteobacteria bacterium | reverse complement strand
CCGTGCCGGGTGATCTCCACCGGCTCGCGCTGCGCCTGGTGCTGGAACTCGCCGAACTTGCGCTGGAATTCGAGGGAACCGACTGTCGGCATGGCAGGCATCCTTTCGGTTGGGATGCCTGAATTATACGTGTAATTCGTGTTTTTGCAAGGCTGGAGTTACGCATCCTCGCCTGCCGGACGCTTCTTCTGCGCCCTGCGTTCCAGCGCGATCTTGCGCTCGAACTGCTCACGGGCGATCTGGCGACCGATCAACCGGGCGAGGGATCGGATGGCTGCATCGGCACGCGCGGGATCGTTCCGCGCCGGTTCCGGCGCGGCCGAAGGTCCAAAGACCTCGATGTTGATCCTGTCGCGTTTGAGTGCCATCGTCTCCAGAAATCCCATGCCCGAAAGGGGCAGGGACCATCAAAGAACCGTCCGGCAGCAGAAGGAAAGACCCGCATCGTAGCCGTGCGGCATATGGGATACTGCAGAGTAAAAAGGGGTTGGTCTGCGATGGGGAGGGGCATCGCGCGTTCGAGGCCGTCAAGGTCATGATCGGCGACATGATTCTCGCCCTGCCGAGACGACTGCCCACAGCATGTCCGAGGTGGAAACAATGTTGCCGGGCACTTTGACGACTTGCGACAAAGACACTCGCCTCATCCTTCAACGGGATAAACGGTCGATCTGGTGAGTAAGGTTTGCTTGGGCGGCATCGGCAGTCATCTGACCGACAAGCACGGCCGTACCGAAGCCGTGTAGCAGACCGAGAAGAATGGCAGCTTCCGCCTCAACGTTCAGTTCCGGGCAAAACTCGCCATCGTCTTTTCCTTGAGCCAGTATTGCGGCGATGCGCTGGCGGATACGATTGGGGCCGTCGATCAGTGTACCGCCCGAGATTCCGGGGTCTGTCTGCGCTAAGATGACGTAGGAAACCCAGAGCAAATGAAATTCGCGGCTCGCTTCATCGGTCGGCAACGCTTCCTCGAATAGCGCGCGCAGGGTCAAACGTGCCGTAGGCGGTCGTGGTAATTCTGCGATACGGTTTGCCCATCGCCTATTGCTCTCCCTTTCCAGAGACATGAAACCGGACTGCATAAGACCGGCCTTCGTCTCGAAATAATATTGCACCAGACGCAGCGATATCCCGGCTTCCGCCGCCACTGCACGTAGAGAAACAGAGGCCAGACCCTCACGTGCCGCCACGCGCACGAAAGCCGCCAAGATCGAGGCGCGACGTTCTTCATGATTGGCGGTTCTTGGCATCGAAGGACTATCCCGAACTGTTGCAAGATGTTATGATACAACTGTACCATAACATCAATCTGGAATCATGTCGTCATCCGCTCCACCTATTCCTCTGCGCCTTTGGGCCGTGGCTGCGATCACGGGTTCCGGTGCGTTCATGGCGATGGCGGATTCTACGGTCGCCAATCTTGCCCTTGAAACGATCCGCATCGACCTCGGCGCTTCGCTTGCTAGCGTTCAATGGGTAGCGACCGGATATTTGATCGCTCTGGCTGTGTCGCTGCCTTTGACTGGATGGCTCGGCCGGCGCTTCGGTCAATCCCGGTTGTGGATTCTCACCACGCTCATCTTCATTGTGGCTTCGATCCTTTGCGCCCTGTCGAGTGAGCTATGGCAGCTCGTCGTTGCGCGCTGCCTACAAGGATTAGCGGCCGGACTAATGGTGCCGGTCGGACAGGCGTTGCTCTCGGCGCTCGCCGATCGCCGGCAACTCGGCCGACTAATGGGAACCGTGGGATTCGCTGCTGCGCTCGGACCTGCTCTCGGCCCCGGCTTTGGCGGGATGCTGATTGACGCCGTTTCATGGCGCTGGCTGTTCTGGATCAATATTCCTGTCGGGGTTCTGGCCCTGATTGCGGCTCGGACGATGTTGCCGCCCGATGAAGCCTCAAGAGAAAGCCCGCTGGATGGCCGGGGGCTGGTAGTGATGGGGTTCGGCCTGCCGCTCCTGCTCTATGGTGCCGCCGAAATCGGCGCATCTGGGTTGAGCTCGACCGCGCTCGTAGCTTTCGCGCTTGGCATGGTGTTGACGGCGATATTCATCCGTCATGCGAGGAAATCCACCGAGCCGTTGATCGACATGCGGCTGTTGGGCCGGCCGGGTTTCACGATGGCCGTGGTGACGGCCGGGCTGACAGGCGCGGCTATGTATGGCGGGCTGCTGTTCTTTCCTCTCTACTTTCAGGACGCATTGCAACAGACGCCTACGGAAGCCGGCCTGATGCTGCTCGTCATGGGGTTGGGGTCGGCCTTGGCGCTTCCATTCGCTGGTGCTCTGACCGACCAGCGAGGGCCTGCCCTCATATGCCTCGCCGGAAGCGCGCTTCTCGTGATCGGCACAGCGCCGTTTCTTGCGTTGCCACTCCTGCCGGTTGTCGGTTTAGCAATCCTGCTTCTTCTCCGGGGTATCGGTCTGGCCCTAGCGCAGATGCCCGCGATGA
>JAGRLX010000225.1 GCA_020441605.1 Alphaproteobacteria bacterium | reverse complement strand
CATCATCCTGAAGCCGCTCTATGGTAATGGTGGCGCCGGTGTGTTTCGCCTCGGTGAGGGTGACCAGAACTTCTCCTCTCTCCTCGAGCTTTTCACCCAGGCCTTTCGCGAGCCCTTCATAGCCCAGAGGTATCTTCCTGACGTACGCAAGGGCGACAAGCGCATCATCCTCGTCGATGGCAAGGTGGCAGGTGCCATCAACCGCGTTCCCGCCGCCAACGAAAGCCGATCGAACATGCATGTCGGCGGCCGGCCCGAGCCCGCCACACTCACCCGCCGGGAGCATGAGATCTGCGAGGCTCTGGGTCCCGATCTCAAGAGGCGTGGCATGATCTTTGTCGGCATCGACGTGATTGGCGACTATCTGACCGAGATCAATGTGACCTCTCCAACCGGCATCCGCGAGGTGAAGCGCTTCGACGGCACCGACATCGCCGTGATGATCTGGGACGCCATCGAATCCCGGCGCTGAGGCCCCGCGGGTCAGTCCGGAGCGAGCTCTCCACGGTTGATGTCGTGGCGATGGCTGGTGCGCCAGTCCTCGGGATCTTCGAATTGTCCCTGCCATAGTCCGCGTCGTGCACGCCGGGCATCGTCCTCTTCACCGACATAGGAAAGGCTGTGGCGGCGATAGGCAATGGCCCAACCCTGTTTCACCATTTCGCCATTGATGTCGTGCCCGTTCGCCCTGCAGACTGCAACCGCACGTCCATAGTGATCGGTGTCCATGATCATGCAGTCGAGCCCATGTCCACCAACAAGTTTTCGCAATGCCTCCCGGGCCTCGCGGCCGCAAGGGTAATCCCGTCCGGATGCATCGCGGCAGATCTGGTTCAACTCCGGAGCATCGATGCCGTTCAGCCGGTACTCCTGTCCATCCTTGCGTAGCGAATCGCCGTCTATCGCGGTGAATGCCCCGGTTTCAGGCGCGAACCAACCGGCCTGGCGCATGGCCAGAAGCAGCACTAAGGCTACGACAATGATGCCCAGAGACCGGGAGAGCGACGGTGACGGCCGGGCCCGCCGCCTCCGCCACGCGGAGGTCACGTTCTTGACCGGTCCCAACGAGCCGCCGCGTCGTCGTCACTGTCCTTGGCCGCAACCCAACTGGCACCGTCCGGATTCTCTTCGAGCTTCCAGAACGGCGCCTTGGTCTTCAGCCAGTCGATCAGGAAATGGCAGGCGTCGAACGCGGCATCGCGGTGTGCCGAAGCGGTGATCACCAGCACGATGTCTTCGCCGGGTTCCATCCGCCCGTAGCGGTGGACGATCAATGTGGCATCGAGCGGCCAGCGGCGGTGGGCCTCGGCCTCGATCTGCTCGAGTGCGCGTTCGGTCATCCCCGGATAATGCTCGAGCGTCATGGCCTGCACTTCGGCACCCTCTGAAAGTTCGCGCACCGTGCCGAGGAACATCACCGTCCCCCCGATATGGGTCTTGCCGGCCTTGAGGGCCGCCAGTTCGGCACCCGCATCGAAGGCTTCCTGTTGTACTCGGATCATGGGACGATATTGCCTCGATCGCGCTCAAACATCAATTATCGCCCGGCGCCACCGGATTGGCTTGGAGGCCCATGGTCTTGAGATTTTCAAAGGCCGCCGCCGAATTGCTGAGAATGTCAGGAAGGTCGGGATAGATCCTGGGTTTCGACCAGGGGCCACGAATCACAAGTGGCACGGGCAGTCCGGCGGTCTTGCTACCGTCTCCGGTCGCCACGCGGGGATCCGTCTTCAGATCGACCGACCGCCGTAGCAGATCGACGTCGCCGTTCCCCGTCATTGCCAGGGACGGCGAAGCAAGTTTCAGGTCCTTCAGCGTGGCGATACCGTCCTCCAGCGCGAAGGCGGCCCGGAAGGCCGAGAAGCCGGTGGCCGCCGTTTCCGATCGCGTCCACCCGTTGACGATGGCCTTGCTGGCATCGGCGAGGAGAGCCGCCATGTCGACGCCCCGGATGGCGCCATCCGCGAGGTCGACGCTGGCATCGCCGGACAGGGTGCCGACAAGTTCCTGTTGGGTAGAGCCGTTGGCTTTGAGCGATGCGGTAATGTTGCCGCGGCCGGACAGGCCGTTGATGCCTATCGACGGCAGGATCGCGCCGGCTTCGACTTGCTGGGCCGCGAAGGACACGCTCAGGCTGGGCGGCGCCGTGCTGCCATCCGCGCCGACCTCCAGTACCGCCAGGCCTCCCGCGATGGCGCCAAGGCGCATAAGGCCGGACAGCCTGCCCTTGTCGATGGTGACCGAGAGATGAGCGGCGCCCATCTGTGTCTTGCCGAAAATGACCTGATCCGTCGAGATCGACAGTACCGCGTCGCTGACCTTGAGCGCACCAAGTCCGAGCGGGTTGCGCCCCCAGTCCCCGGCACCTGCGCCGCTGGCCGGCAGAATTCGGTCGAGATCGAGGATCGGCATGGCGATCTCTGCTTGCAGGCTTGGAATCTCGCCGCGGAAATCCAGGCTCACGTCGCCGCGCGCGGTCATGCCGTCGATCGACAGGCCGGCCTGCTTGACCGCAAGGGCCCGGCCGGCGGTCTCGAGGGCGCCGCTGATCTCGAATGGCCTTTGTCCTGATTCGCGGCCGGTCCCGAGCCCCACCCAGCGGGCAGCGCCGGCGATGTCGGACCCCGCCAGATGCACGGTCCCCGCCAGTCCAAGCACCTTGCCGGTTGCCAGCCGCCCACTGGCATCCACCTTGAGATCCGGCGACGACAGCACAAGATCGAAGGGCGAACCATCCTGGCTGATGCGCGCAATTGACTTGACCTGGCCCTCCACCTGGGCGAGCCGGTCGTTCAATTCGGCGGTGCCATTCACCGCGAGCGCCCCGTCCGGCGAAAAGATCGCCAGGAGATTGGCGCCCGCGAAGGAGAATCCCTGGCTGTTGCGGGTATCATAGAAACGCACGGCCGCCTGCTCCAGCACCAGCCGCAACGGGCCGGCCGGCGCCGGAACAGTCTGTGGCCAGGACGTCTCGCCACGATCGTTGATGGTGAAACCCAATTCCGGCGCATGGAGCGTCATCGCCGCCATTGGCAGGCGGTGGCCAAGGATATCCATCCAGCCCACCGGAATGCTGAGGGCGGCGGCCGTGGCCAGAGCGCCATCGCCATTGGCCGCGGCAATCCTGACACCGTCGAAGCGGATCGACAGTTGCGGCGAGAAGTTGAGCGAGGCACCCCCCGTCACGTCGATTGCGAGCCCCAGTTCGCCGCGGCTCCGGTCCTCCAGGGCGGTGACCGCCCAGCCCGGCGCGAACACCAGCCAACCCGTCAGAACCACGACGAGAACGGCGATCCCGAGTCCCGCCCATACATGCATTTGGCGCATCGAAAACTCCAATATTGCCGGCGCTTTTCGGCGCCACTTGCGGCTGTTTCGTGACCACAATAGTGCAACCCGCGGCCGATTGAACGCCAATGACTGTCGATCACGTGCATGTCGGCTTTCATGCAGGTGCAACTTTCCGCCAGCAGGCGATTCCCCTTGCGCGCCCGATGCGCTAGACCCTGTCGCAACCAACCGGAGACCCGCATACATGACCGAGCGCCCCTTGTGGACCCCCAGTGAAGACCGCGTGAAATCTTCCAACCTCATGCGGTTCATGGCGCAGATCGATCAACGTCACGGCACCCGCCTGCGCGGCTATCAGGACGTGCTTAGATTCTCGGTGGAGCGCCAGGAAGAGTTCTGGTCGGCCCTCTGGGACTTCTGTTCGGTCAAGGCAGCAGCCCGAGGTGACCGGGTTCTGATCGACCCGGACGAGATGCCAGGTGCCCGGTTCTTTCCGGATGCCAGTCTCAACTATGCCGAGAACCTCCTGGTCAAGTGCGACGAAGGCGACGCACTCGTATTTCGCGGTGAGGATCGGGTGCAGCGCCGCCTGACCTGGCGCGAACTTAATGCCCAGGTGGCCCGGTTGCAACGGGCGATGGCCGAGGCCGGAGTTTCCGCCGGCGATCGAGTTTGCGCCGTCATTCCCAACATGCCGGAGGCGATCATCGGTTTCTTGGCCGCGGCGTCGCTTGGCGCCATCTGGTCGTCATGCTCGCCCGACTTCGGCGAACGTGGCATTCTCGATCGCTTTGGCCAGATCGCCCCCCGCCTGCTGCTCACCTGCGATGGTTATTACTACGCCGGGAAGACAATCCGCATGGGAGAGAAGATCGCAAAGGTCCTCGGCCAATTGCCCAGCGTAACGCGCACTGTCGTCGTTGACTATATCGGTGAGGCCCAGGCCACGGCTGCAACTCTGCCACGGGCTTCCTCCTATGCCGATTTCATCCGTACACAAAGTGATGGACCGGCGACGTTCACCCCGATGCCCTTCGACCACCCCCTCTACATTCTTTATTCATCAGGAACGACCGGGATTCCCAAATGCATCGTGCACCGCGCAGGCGGCATATTGCTCAAGCATCTCGCAGAACATGTGCTCAACACCGACACCGGGCCATCCGACAGATTGTTCTATTTTTCTACTTGCGGCTGGATGATGTGGAACTGG
>JAGRLX010000224.1 GCA_020441605.1 Alphaproteobacteria bacterium | reverse complement strand
GGGACTGCCTAACTGCCCTTGCGGGGCGCCGGGACCATAGTATCCCGGGGGTTGCCCGGCCCGCCCCCGGGAATCGCGGACACGTTATCCGCAACCCGCAGGCCTGCCATCCACCCCATCCAGGCTCACCGTCATGAGCAGGACCCCATCAGGGGCGGACGGTCATTCCATAGCATAAACTAGGAATAAAGTCAAGGAACTGTTGCGCCTCTTAACGTAAAAGATTCTTGACCTATAGATATATTTGTTCGATATTTGTTCCATCTCCGGAGATGCAAAATGGCCACCCAACGTCCATTCTATCACTCGGATACGGGTACTTGAGCAGATGGACGGGGCAACCAGCGCCTTAACCGTTTCAACAGCTTAGTGGATTATCCTTGAACCGTGTATTCCCGTCGACTCAAACCTTGCGCTCATCGGAATAGGGTATGGCCGGATTGACGACACTACTGCGATTGGCAGCAGCTCAGGCAGCTCGCAATCATAGAGCAAACATGGCGCGGCTGGCTCAGGCGGAGCGAGAGCAACGAAATGCTGTCCGGCAAGCCGAAAAGCAGCGCAAGGAATTAGAACGACACTTGCTCCACGCGACACGGGAGCAAAAGCAACGCTACGTAGAGGCCCGAAAGAATGAGGTTACCCAGAGAAACCGCGAGATTTCGCTCATCTTGAATGATCTTGGAGCGACTCTCTCGAATACTCTGCAGATTGATGACACGATCAGATTTGATGACCTCCGGAAGAAGGAGTCTGCACCAACATTCAAACCCGATGCCAACCTTCAGCCCTTGCCACCTCCTAATCGCGACATCTATCTCTCTCGAGTTATCGCACCTTCCAAGTTTCAGGCGCTGCTCCCTGGGGCCAAAAGGAGATATGATGAGCAGCTACAACTTTCCGAAGAGCAGTATCGCGAGGCTGTAGAGGTTTGGAAAGCCAAAGAACAAGGCCGGATTTACGCCCTTGAGCGGAACTGGGCCGCGCATCAGAAACGCACTGAAGAGTTTCTTGCCGACCAGAATGCTCACAACGCTAGGGTGGATCAGCTCGAATCAGATTATTTGAGTGGCAAGGTCGAGGTGGTTGAAGAATACTGCCAGATGGTTTTGGAAGGCTCGACCTACCCTGAGAGCTTTCCTCAGTTGTTTGCACTTTCTTACGCCCCAAGTTCAAAGCAAATCGTTGTAGAAATGATGCTGCCAGATGTTGGCGTCATTCCTCCCGTAGCTGAGTACAGCTATGTCCAGAAGAACGACGAGGTGAAGGAGAAGCCTCGAAAACCAGCTGAGATCAAAGTTCTTTATCAAGATCTGATCGCTTCAATAGCTCTCAGGACAATTCATGAGCTCTTCGAAGCCGATCAGGGCCACCATTTGGATGTCGTCTGTTTCAACGGCAACATCGAAGCTCTCAATCGAATGAATGGAAAGACAGAAAGAAAATGCCTGATCTCTGTCCGAACAACCAGATCAGAATTCGACACTATAGACCTACGTTATGTTGACCGGATTTTGTGTTTGAGAAATCTTGGCGCGCAGGTATCTCGTGACCCTCATGAAGCCATCGCCGTAAGGCCGATTGTCGAATACAATATGGTCGATCGACGGTTTGTAGGCCAGGACGACGTATTGTCAGACCTAGATGATGCATTCAACCTTATGGACTTAGATCCCTTTGAGTTTGAGCACCTTGTCGCAAACCTGTTCGGCAAGATGGGGCTGGAGACAAAGCTGACACAGAGCTCAAGAGACGGTGGGGTCGATTGCATTGCATTTGATACGAGGCCAATCGTTGGCGGAAAAATTGTAATCCAAGCGAAGCGCTATAAGAATACCGTCGGAGTCAGTGCCGTAAGAGACCTCTACGGCACCATGCTCAACGAAGGTGCCAGTAAAGGTCTTCTGGTTTCAACGAGCGGTTACGGTATGGATGCGTTTGCGTTCGCTAAAGACAAGCCAATTGAATTGATAGACGGTGGAGGCCTTCTTTATATGCTGAAGGAGGTCGGAATTAGGGCGCGTATTGTGTTCCCAGACGAGTAAGAAGACTTCTACGATCTAAGCCTGAGGTGTCAGACGAGAGCAGACCATCGATTCTTTGCAGTTGCCAGCTGCACCACACATTTGGCTAGGCACGTCGGTTGAAGAGCGCGACTATATCGACCGAATAGACGAACTCCGTGCAGTGAGGGCGGGAGTCCGATTCATCTCATTTGAGCCTCTACTGGGGGCCGTTGGGCCAACGAATCTTAAGGGAATTCACTGGGCTATTGTCGGTGGCGAATCTGGTCCACAATCACGCCCGATCGCACTCAAGTGGGTGGATGAAATAAAGGCCTCGTGCCGAAAATACGGCACGGCATTTTTCTTCAAGCAATGGGGTGGTACCAACAAGCGGGTTACCGGAAGAATATACCGTGGACGCACTTGGGATGAGTATCCTAGTCCGCTCGGACAGGTAGGGGGTTGAGGACGAACCTGGCCCAGCCTGCGCCCGATGACGGTGACAGCGCATTTCAGTGCTTTCCCTTGGTTTCGTGCGCGGCTTGCCGGAAGCAAGGGGCATGTCCAATCCTGAACGCGTCGCGGCAGGAGACCAGCGGGTCTGGCGCGGGCGGCCGGGGGTATCGGAGAACGGGGGCCGGGAGACGGCATCGCTCCCAAGTTGGACGCGCGATGAGATGCAGGGGTGGAGGAAGACTGGGGCTGCCGCTCCAGCCCCGTCACACCAGGCGCCGGTCGGGAACGGCCGCGGCTGCTTGGGTTGAGAAGGTTCTCGTCTGGCGCATCCGAAGCGTCAAGCGCTGGCCGGGCCTGCCTTCCGGCGTCATGCCGCTGGCAGCCGCACGGATCAGCCAGGGGTGCGTGGATCAGCAGTCAGGTTCCCGCCCGGACCTGTGCGCCCGATCGAGCCTTGAGGGAGCGGCCTGGCTCTCACGCGCTGCGGGCTGGATAGCCCTGGCGGTTCGTCCCGGCAAGCCTGCGGGAACCGGCCCATGGATCGCCGGGGTCCAGCCGGGACCGGCCATGGCACCCGGAGGTGAGCCCGGATCGCTGGGGCAGCACTGAAGCGCCAAGAGGGGGGCGAGCCGCCGTCCCTGTTCAGTCAGAAAATGCCGGCTTGACCCGGCCTTTTTTTCTGGAGCGCATGAGGTCCAATCGACCAAGGGCGGTCATGCGCAGGGAGCCGGCGCGACGCGGGCCGGCGGAAGGTCCCGCAATCTCCGCAGGTCGTCAGGGGGCCGAGATCACCGCCCTTTGCCCATGTCGACCTGCCGCCTGCACACGATTCCGGTTGTCTGTCCGATGGGCGAGTGGGTCATGGGCCATGGTGGAATCGTCCTGGCGATCACATGACGCGCTAGTCTTGAAGCGGCGATCAGCTCTCATGACTTTTGGGTGGGTCCACCAAAGGTCATGCTGATCTAATATCCGCCGTGGCCCGGAATCCAGCTGGTTCCGGCCAGTGGCACACCTGCCATGGCGGCGGCCTCGACCGTGACCGCGCACAAATCCTCGGGCTCGAGGTTGTGCAGATGGCTCTTGCCACAGGCTCTGGCGACGGTCTGGGCCTCGAGCGTCATGACCTTGAGATAGTTCGACAGGCGGCGGCCGGCCTTCACCGGGTCGAGCCGCTTGGCAAGATCCGGGTCCTGGGTGGTGATGCCGGCCGGGTCGCGGCCCTCATGCCAATCATCATAGGCGCCGGCGGTGGTGCCCAGCGCCCGGTATTCTTCCTCGAGATGCGGATCGTTGTCGCCCAGCGCCACCAGAGCAGCCGTGCCGATCGCCACCGCATCGGCGCCGAGCGCGAGCGCCTTGGCGACGTCGGCCCCCTTGCTGATGCCACCCGAGATGATCAGTTGCACCTTGCGGTGCATCCCGAGGTCCTGCAATGCCTTCACCGCAGGCCGGATACAGGCCAGCGTGGGAATGCCTACGTGCTCGATGAAGATTTCCTGGGTCGCGGCCGTGCCGCCCTGCATGCCATCGAGCACCACGACATCGGCGCCGGCCTTCACGGCGAGTGCGACATCATAGTAGGGACGGGTGCCACCGACCTTCACATAGATGGGTTTTTCCCAGGCGGTGATCTCGCGGAGCTCGTGAATCTTGATCTCCAGATCATCCGGGCCGGTCCAGTCGGGATGGCGGCAGGCCGATCGCTGGTCGATGCCCTTGGGCAGACAGCGCATCTGCGCGACACGGTCGGAGATCTTCTGGCCCAGCAGCATGCCGCCGCCGCCGGGCTTGGCGCCCTGTCCGACCACCACTTCGATGGCATCCGCCTTGCGGAGATCATCCGGATTCATTCCGTAGCGCGAGGGCAGATACTGGTAAACAAGGTGCCTGGATTGTCCGCGTTCTTCGGGCGTCATGCCGCCGTCACCGGTGGTGGTGGAGGTTCCAGCCATCGAGGCGCCGCGGCCGAGCGCCTCCTTGGCCTGCGCCGAGAGCGAGCCGAAGCTCATCCCCGCGATGGTGATCGGTATCTTCAGTTCCAGCGGCTTCCTGGCAAAGCGGGTGCCGAGAACGACATTGGTGCCGCATCTCTCCCTGTATCCTTCCAGCGGATAGCGGGAGATCGATGCGCCGAGAAAGAGCAGGTCATCGAAATGCGGCAGCTTGCGCTTGGCGCCGCCGCCCCGGATATCATAGATGCCCGTGGTCGCGGCGCGGCGGATTTCAGAGAGCGTGTAATCGTCGAAGATGGCCGACTTTCGTGGCGTGGTCTTGGGGATGTTGATGTCCATCGGGGAGCCTCAATATGCGTCGGCGTGGTCGACGTCGAAATTGTAGAGCCTGCGGGCAGAACCGTAGCGGCGGAACTGGCGTGGATCGTCGTTGCGGCCGGCACTTTCCAGAAGCCGCGCAAGGTCTTCCAGATGCTCGTCGCGCATGTCCTTCTCGATGCAGTCGGCGCCGAGACTTGCCACATTGCCCTTGATATAGAGGCGTGCCTCGTAGATCGAATCTCCCAGCGCGTCTCCGGCATCGCCGCAAACCACGAGGTTGCCACGCTGCGCCATGAATGCCGACATGTGACCAACCGAGCCGCCCACCACAATGTCGATGCCCTTCATTGAAATGCCGCAGCGCGACGCGGCGTCGCCGTCGATCACAAGTAAGCCGCCATTGCCAGTGGCACCGGCCGATTCGGAGGCATTTCCTTTCACCCAGACGCGGCCGGACATCATGTTCTCGGCCACGCCGACGCCGGCATGCCCATGGATGGTGAGCTCGGCCTGCTTGTTCATGCCACCGCAATAGAAGCCGACATGGCCCATGACTTCGACCTGCAGTGGGCCGTCGAGACCGCAGGCGATGGCGTGTTGGCCCATCGGATTCCGGATCGTGCAGCGCTTGTCGTTGGCGTCTGCCGGCAAGGCATGGAGGCGCTGGTTCACCCCGGTAATGCCCAGCACATCGAGATCAAAGTCGTTCATGCGTGTCCACCCCAGGTGTAGATTGTTGCCGGTTCCGGTTCCCAGACCCGAGCACCTTCGGCGTCCGGAAGATGGGCGAGCGCCCGCCATTCCGTCGCCATCGCGACCCAATCCTCGGTCTCGGCCATCACGGCATGCTTGCAGGCGATGGGATCGCGCACCACGGCGAAGCCATCCGCCGTGCCGACAAGGAAGGTGTAAAACCCGTCGAGATCCTTGAGGCCATCCTCGAGGGCCTGCCTCAGCGTCCGGCCGGACCGCAGTTTCCACGTCATGTAGGCGGCGGCCACCTCAGTATCGTTCTCAGTCTGGAATTCCATGCCTTCGCGCCGGAGATTCTCGCGCAGCCGATTGTGATTGGAGAGGGAGCCATTGTGGACCAGGCAGAGGTCGGCGCCGGTGGCGAAGGGATGGGAACCGGCGGTGGTCACGGCGCTTTCCGTCGCCATGCGGGTGTGGCCGATGATGTGAGTGCCCTGCGCATCCGCAAGGTCAAACTTGCGGTAGACGCTTTCCGGGAGGCCAGTTTCCTTGAAGATCTCGATGGTATGGCCGGAGCCCACCACACGCACATCGGGATGATGCGCTTTCAGCCATTTGACCACATCGTCCTCCTGTGCCGAGGTGATCAGGATGCAGTGGTTGCCGATCTTCGTGATCGCCGTTTCGCAATTGAAAGCTTGCTCCAACCCGGCATCGACTTTCTTCCAGTCATAACCGGCATCGTCATGGGCAAGCGAGAACTTGGTCTCGTTCGCCTTCACCGGATTGCGATAGATGGCGACGCCGGCCGAATCCGGGCCCCGGTTGGTCATTTCGATGATCATCGGCTGAAACATTTCGCCGAGTCTGGGTTGTAGCCTTGGATTCTTCAAATAGAGGCCGACGATGCCGCACATGGCTGTTTGACCCTTCCCGAAAGTAACTATTCCCTGATAGCAGAGTTTCCAGGAAAATTCAATGACAGGAACAATTTTTTATTTTCAGGAACTATAGAGCCGAGAGATGTGCAGTCCCGCCCGGGTCCGATTTGCGACCGGCGGTCAGAAAAACGTGCAGATTCAGCTTCTTTCCAGGTTGCTGGGGCGTCATTTCCGCCGTGGCATGGGCGCGTGGCCCTTCAAGGTGCAGCGTATGGAGTGCCAGCATGCGTGCATCGCCCGGCGGAGCGCCAACCCGTCGGCCGCCAGGATGCGGAACATCCATCCCGCGCCATTGGGCAACTCGGACATGCCAACGAGCGCCTCATCATGGGGACCGGTGGCCCGTTGCAGGGAGGCTACGGACTCCGCCGGCAAAGCCGAACGGCTTACCAGCATGAGGGTTCCCTGGGCGCGAAACGCGCCCAGCACACCCGGAAGGCGCCCTGCGAAGGTCTGGGAATCCAGCACCAAGCGGTCGATTGCCAGGACCCGGCCGGTATCATCCGTCACGGTGATCTCGCTTCGATAGCTGCCCGGAAGTCTGCCTGCGCCCTGGGGATCATGACAAAGAAAGGAGTCACTGAAAACGACAACCGCATCCGCGCCAGCTGCAATGCGGGCGCTGGCGCGAAGACAGGACTCGGGGAAGAGGATCTGCGGATCGGGCAGAAATTCGAGGTATGCGCCTGGTTCGGCAACCAACCGGACATCCTGGATGGCCACACCTTTCGGCATGCTGTGAACGATGGTCGACGCCTGGGTGGTGACATGGGCCTGCGCGCCCGGTCGCGCCACGATGTCGACACTGTGATGGTCATCTTGATAGATGCCGCCCGAACAGGATTGCGCATAGAGCGTTCCCAGCCCGGGACAATGGGTGTCCTGATACAGGAGCTTGCACACATGGAAGGGATAGCCTGCGTATTGCCGACGCAGAAAGGTTCGTCCGGTTGCGTCACTGGCGAAGTCAACCGCCAGTCTGCCGGTCACATCGGGGTTGGCGCCGGCGCGATTCGCGTGCGGTTCGGGCGTTACGGCCGTCACGTTCACTCTGAAAAGAGTACGTCGTGGACGAGTTGGTCCACAAGCGCCTCGATGCCGTCGCCAGTCCGGCAGTTGGTCAACATGACCTTGCCGCCGCGGCGGGCCTCGAGGGCTTCCTTCAGCATCATGTCGACGTCTGCTCCAACATAGGGGGCAAGGTCGACCTTGTTGATGACGAGGATATCCGAACGCACGATGCCTGGACCCTTCTTGCGCGGGATGTCGTCACCGTCAGATGTGTCGATGACGAAAAGCCAGTAGTCGACAAGTTCCAGGGAAAAGGTGGAGGCAAGATTGTCGCCACCCGACTCGATGATGACCACTTCCACTTCCGGGAACCGTTCGATCAGGCTTTCGACGGCGAGGATGTTCATCGTCGGGTCTTCCCGGATCGCCGTGTGCGGACAGGCGCCCGTTTCCACGGCCAGGACCCGCTCGGGATCGATCAGCCCCGATCGCTTGATGCGCTCGGCATCCTCACGGGTCACGAGATCGTTGGCAACCACCGCTACCTCGATGTTCCGTGAGCGGAGCACCGGAATGAGTCGCTCGACCAAGGCGGTCTTGCCGGAACCGACCGGGCCGCCAATACCCACGCGCGCAGCGCCGGGAAGCTTCTTCTTCGTTGTCATCTCAGCATGTATCTCTGTGCAAGGGGCAGTTTCTCCGCCGGTTCACAGGTTGCCAGGACGCCATCGACGAAGACCTCGAAGGTCTGGGAGTTGACCGTGATGTGCGGACAGGCCTGATTATGCAGCATGTGCTGCTTGTTGAGCTTGCGCGTGCCGCTCGCCGGCAACAGTGGTTTTGCCAGATCCAGGCGGGCCGACAAACCATCCTCGATCGCCCTGGGGTTGACGAAATTGGCACTCAGCGACTGCTTGGCCCGGCCGAAGGCACCCCATTGCGGGCGCATGATCAGCGGTTCGCAGGTCATCAGACTGGCAGCGCTGTCTCCCATGGCGCCCCAGACGATGAAGCCGCCCTTGACGACGATCTCCGGCTTGATGCCGAAGAAGCCGGGGCGCCAGAGAACAACATCAGCCATCTTTCCCTTTTCGAGCGACCCGATATGGGCATCAATGCCAAAGGTCCGGGCCGCATTGATGGTATATTTGGCGATATAGCGCTTTATGCGCTCGTTATCACCAATGTTGAGGCGTTCCTCCGGCAGCCGTCCGCGCTGGTCCTTCATCTTGGAGGCGAGCTGCCATGTCCGGCAGATCACTTCTCCGATTCGTCCCATGCCCTGACTGTCCGACCCCAGCATGGAAATGGCGCCCATGTCGTGCAAGATGTCTTCGGCGGCAATGCTCTGCGGCCTGATCCGGCTTTCGGCGAAGGCGACATCCTCCGGAATGTCGGGACTCAGGTGATGACACACCATGGTCATGTCGAGGTGTTCGTCGAACGTGTTGATGGTATAGGGATTCGTCGGGTTGGTTGACGACGGAAGGCAGTTCATCTCGCCGGCCACCCGGATGATGTCGGGGGCATGCCCACCTCCGGCGCCCTCGGTGTGGTACATGTGGATCGTGCGGCCGCGTATGGCCGCCAGCGTGTCTTCGAGAAAGCCGCTTTCGTTCAGGGTGTCGGTGTGGAGCTGAACCTGGAAATCCAGTTCATCGGCAACCGACAGGCAGGTGTCGATCACGGCCGGCATGGCTCCCCAATCCTCATGGATCTTCAGACCGATGCAGCCACCGGAGATCTGATCGTAGATCGAGCGTGACCGAGATGTGTTTCCGCGGCCAAGAAAGCCGAAGTTGATCGGCCAATGCTCGGAGGCCTGGAGCATCTTGCCGACGTTGAAGGCTCCGCCGCAGTCGATGCCGACGGTGATCGGGCCCAGAGAGCCGCCGATCATGGTCGTGAGCCCGGCGCTGATGGCATGTTCGCAAAGTTGCGCCGAATCGAAATGGACATGGACATCGATCCCACCCGGCGTTGCGATCATTCCCTCTGCATCGCGCACTGTCGTGGCGGCGCCGACGATGAGGTTGGGATGTACGCCGTCCATCGTCGCCGGATTGCCGGCCTTGCCGATGCCGGCGATCTTGCCGTCCTTGATTCCGACATCGCCCTTTACGATTCCGATCACCGGGTCGATCACCAGGGCGTTACACAGCAGCATATCGAGCGCGCCCATCGCGCTGTCATAGCCGGGCGTGAGGCCCAAGCCATCGCGCAACGTCTTGCCACCACCATGCAAGCACTCTTCACCGGGGACCCCAAAGTCGTGTTCCACTTCCGCAAACAGCGAGGTGTCGCCGAGGCGAACGGCGTCACCCTTTGTCGGGCCATACATTTTGGCATACTCGCGGCGCGTCATCGTGGCCATGATCAAACTCCCTTGAATCCGCGCGACCGGGCGCGATCAATTGCTGCGCTCTTGTTCGCCTCGCTGCGCCATGATCCTTCGGTCAACCCATTGAGACCAAGTAGTTCTCCAGTGCCGCCGAACTCGGTCAGTACCACTTCCTTCGAGTCTCCCGGTTCGAACCGCACCGCAGTGCCGGCGGGAATATCGAGATGCATTCCGAAAGCCTCAGCGCGATCGAAATCGAGGGCCTTGTTGGTTTCGAAGAAATGGTAATGGCTACCAATCTGGACCGGCCGGTCTCCCGTGTTGACAACTTTCAGGGTGACTTTCCGACGGCCGGCATTGATTTCGATATTGCCATCGGGCGTGACGATCTCACCTGGCTCGACATGATCCTCGCCGCGCGCCAACGCGCCGGGGCGAATCGGATCATGGATCGTGACAAGCTTGGTTCCGTCAGGAAACGTGCCTTCGACCTGGATCATCGGCATGAGGTCCGCGATCCCCGGCATGACGTCGTCGGAGGTGAGCAGGGTCGAGCCCCATGCGATGAGGTCGGCCACGCTGCGGCCCTCGCGCGCTCCCTCAAGGATCTCATCGACGATGTAGGCGACCGCTTCCGGATGGTTCAGCCGCAAGCCCTTGGCCTTGCGCTTGCGGGCCAGTTCGGCTGCGACATAGACCGTCAGCCGTTCCATTTCGGTCGGTGTGAGCAGCATGCGATTGTCCTCCTTTTGCGGATTGTCTCTCTTCAGTTTGCGAATAGCCGCAAGTCGCGCGCCGCGTGATGCATGATGGCGATCTCTGCCTCGATCGTGCCTGCGCTGATATCCTCGATCGGTGTCATCGGCATCTCGGCCAGGACCGCAGCTTCGCGCCGGGCCACGGCAAGGATTTGCTGTGCATCAATATGGGTGATGCAGCCGAGCCGGACCCCCGCGCTGAGCAGGGTGGTCGACAGGCTGTGGGCCGAGAGCACCACTGCATCGGCTCCGGTAACCGCAGCGCTTGCCCACAACATGCCCTGCATCACGATCTGATGGCCATGGGCCATCTGTGCAGCCATTCTCAGGCGGTAAGATTGAGCAGGCTCATGGCCGAGCCGCGCAAAGACGGAGAGCAACGCCGAGCCCATGCGACGCGAGGCGTTGCGCACCTCTGCGGCCGTCGTGGTTGACTCCACCAGGGCGTCAAGCGCCTCGATCGTTCCGAGACTGGCCGCACCGGCATGGGCCGCAGCGATGACCGGACGCTCATAATTCGCCCATCGGGATCTGAGCTGACCTATCACGAATGCCTCGACATCCGCCTTTCCGACAATGGCGCCGCTGTGAACCAAACCTTCCAGTCCCCAGGAAAACGAAACCGCACCGGAGGGGAAGAAGCTGTCCCCATATTGCAGCAGGCACAGCAGACGGTTGACCTCTGTCATGGCAGAGTGATCTTGATCTTGCCGTCTGCGGACAGCGGGGTCAGCCGGTCGAGATAGGTCTCCACCGGCCCCTCCAGGGCAATGAGTATGGCACCAGGTACAAAGCGAACCCGCCAGTGAAGATTGCCAGCGAAATATCCCATCTCAAGCGCTGCATCCTGATCGCGGGGCTCGACCGAAAGCCACCTCTCTTCGGTGGTTCTCACGATGAGCGCGTACTCAGGTTCCAGACTCAGGATCGCACCGTCGCTCAGTTGCTCTGAGCGATCAAGCGCCACCACAACCTCAGTTCCGGATTCGGTGCGACTGCGCAGCCGTCGGCGCAACATGTCTGACTTGTCGACGATCAGAACATCGACACACCCCTTGTGCGAAAGAGTGTGAATAGCTTCCGCCATATCCTCCTGGCTTAGAGTTCCGAGAACGCGTGTGTATATGGGCATATATTAACCTATGGCACTAGCCATAAGGTATAACACATTCGCAGTCCTGTTCAACGCAAAGCGTTTGTACCCAGCCGCCATGCGGCGGAGTGGTCCAGGCAGGTCAGGATTGTTTCTTGAGCTTGGCGTATTTGGCGATGGCGTCGGTGCGGCTCTTGGCCTTCAAGACCTTGTAGATGCGCGAAAGATGCATCTTGATGGTGCCTGCCGTGAGCCCAAGTTCCTCTCCAACCTCCATGTTGGATTTGCCTTCGGCAATAAGGTCGATCACCTCTATCTGCCGGAGTGTCAAAGGAACATTGCTCCAGGACTCGGGTCGCGATGGCGCATCGGCGGCCTCGTTCATCTGCGCGTCGTTGCCCCACGGCGCCAGTCGCAGTTCCAGAGCATCGGGCGGCACATAGATGCCGCCGGACAATATCAGTCGGATGGCGTTCAGGGTCACATCGGGCGAAGAGGTTTTCGGAATATAGCCGACGGCTCCCGCCTTCAAGGCCTGCCGGATGATCTGCATGTCTTCGCGGACCGACACGACGACCACGGGCACATCGGGCCATGTACTGCAAATGTGATGGATGCTGTCGACGGCTGCCATGCCGGGCATAAGCAGATCGATCAGGAGTAGATCGATCGGTTCCGGGTCTGCGAGGATTTTCAGAACCTTCCCGTAGTCGTTGCAATCAACAATCCTGGCGTCTGGATGAAGTGTCCTGATCAGGACCGACAGCCCGCCGCGAACCAGCGCGTGGTCATCGGCAATCACAATTGTCAAGGGAAGCTCGGTTTCAGCCATCGTGGCTCCAAGAAGTCAAAAGTCGCAACCCAAGTTTGCTCTGGGTCAATGGTCGTTCCACCAGATACAGAAAGTCAAATCGATATTCAATTCGACATTCGCCCCGTTCGATCGAGCCGCTTGGCCCGGATACCGCCGTGACGGCCCAGGACGAAATGCCAGAAGAGCCAGCGGCCACGCGCCTGTCGATTGGCGGTACAAATCACTCGATTCCGTATTGACCGATTTGGAATAGTATGAGTTAATAACTTTCGGGACCATCCTGGCGATTATATGGCCAAAAGGCATATAACCTACAGGTGCATCCGAGCGCTTTGGCGCCCATCGTGCCGTTGAAACAAAGGATCTGACCGATGTCGGGTCTACATAAGGACAGCAGGAGGAAACACATGAAGGTCACCAGGAGAAGTCTCATCAAGGGTGCCAGCGCTGCGGCGGCTGCACTTGCGGCGCCATCGATCATCCGGCCGAATCCGGCGCGGGCGGAAGCCTGGATCAAGAAGGATGGCACCATCAAGGTCGGAGTCCTCTTCTCGCAGTCCGGTGCGCTGGCGGTGGTCGAAAACGACTCCACCCAGGTGGTCCAGTACGCAATCGACGAAATCAATGCGAATGGTGGCGTTGCCGGCATGCAGGTCGAGCCGGTAATCATCGACGCCAAGTCCGACATCAAGGTCTATTCGGAAAAGATCAGCCAGCTGATCTTGCGTGATCGGGTCATCAGCACCTTCGGCGGCTATACTTCGGCCAGCCGCCGCGCCGTGGCCCCCATTGTCATGGCCCGCGATCACCTGTTCTACTATCCGACCTGTTATGAAGGCCGCGAGTGCACCCAGAACATCATCAACACCGGCCCGCTCGCCAACCAGCACAGCCAGGATCTCATTCCCTTCATGGTCCAGAACTTCGGCAAGAAGGTCTACCTTGTGGGTTCGAACTACATCTGGCCGAAGGAATCCAACAAGAACGCCAAGGTCTGGCTCGAACGGGCCGGCGGCGAAGTGGTCGGCGAAGACTACGTGCCGCTCGGCAGCTCGGAATTCGCACCGGTCTTCAACAAGATCCGCCAGGCGCAGCCAGACTTCATCTTCTCGACGGTCGTTGGCGACTCGGACATCGCCCTGCACAAGCAGTTCCTGCAGGAAGGGTTCAAGTCCGACAAATTGCCCATCGCATCGCTGACCACCGGCGAAATCGAAACGCGGGCAATGGGTGCTGAAGCTGGCGCTGGCCACTTCCTTTCGGCCCCCTATTTCCAGACCCTCGACAATCCCACCAACCAGAAGTTCGTCGAGAACTATCTGAAGAGCAAGTACGGCGGCGGCGGTGTCACCCACTACAACATGGAAGAGACCTATCTGTCCGTCTATGTGTGGAAGGCAGGCCTTGAAAAGGCAGTGGCACAGGCTGGCGATATCGAAGCGGTCACGCCCCGCATGATCCGCGACGTGTCCGCGGGACTGGTGATCGACGACGACATCTCGCCGGAAGGCAAGGTTTGGATCGACCCGGACAACTTCAACATCTGGCTGAAGCCGAAGATCGGCCAATGCCAGGCTGACGGGCAGTTCAAGATCGTCAAGGCGGCCGATGAGCACGTGGCACCGGATCCGTTCTCGATCTACCCCGACCGCGGCGTGTGCAAGGCGGATGGCCTGCATGCACCTGACGGGTCGATTCAGAAGAACGTCCTCTAGCAAGCAAAACCTCCCGGGTCGGCTGTCGCGGTGCCCTCCGCGCTCCGGCACCGACCCCGGACCACAGGTCTCGTGACCCGGACGCCAGCTCTCCGGTGGAGCCGGGCGTCAACGGCTCCGTCATGATCGCGGCACGTAACGACAATGAGTGAAGTCAGCTCTCTCATCGCAACAGAAAGCGTCGCTGCCGCAGTGGCGCGTGTCTGGTCGAGGACGGCTGCGAAGGGGATTTAGACAACAATGAGCGTCAATGACTTCTGGACACCTTTCGAGCTACTGCCATTCCTCAACGCCCTTTTCATCGGCCTGAGCCTGGCAAGCATCTGGCTGGTCGCCGCCCTGGGTCTCACCATCATCTATGGCACCATGGGCGTCATCAACATGGCGCACGGCGAATTCATCATGCTCGGCGCATTCTCGACCTATGTCTTTCAATCCCATCTTGGCATTCCCTTCATTCTCTGCCTGCCGCTTTCCTTCCTCGTTGTCGCGGTATTCGGCTGGGTGATCGAACGGGTTCTCATACGTTCTCTCTACAAGCGGCCGCTCGACACCCTGCTCGCCACATGGGGTCTGTCACTGATTCTGATCCAGCTCGTTCGGCTCATCTTTGGCACTGCACCTCTCTACGTTCAGGTGCCGACCTGGCTCGACTTCCAGGTCGACCTGAGCTTCCTCCACCTCTCGGGCCTTCGCCTGTTCATCATGGTGGTGGCAGCGGGTCTGATGGCATTGACCTGGTATCTCATCTACTACACCACCTGGGGCATTCGCGTCCGCGCTGTCATGCAAGACAAGGAGATGGCGGCCTCGTTCGGCATCAACACCGACCGGGTCTACAGCTTGACCTTCGCCTATGGCGCGGGGCTGGCAGGCTGTGCCGGCGCGATGTTCGGCGCGCTGAAGACGCTGTTCCCCGACATGGGCAGCGGCTACATCGTCGAGGCATTCCTCGTGGTCGTCGTGGGTGGCATCCAACTCGCAGGCAGCGTGTTGAGCGCTTTCATCCTGGGCGAACTGAATTCCATCTTTTCCTACTTCACCAATGACACTTTCGCCAGGTTCGTGCTCTTCACGCTGATCGTGATCTTCCTCCGGTTCAGGCCCCAGGGTCTGCTCACCGAAGGCATGAAGCGGCGCTGATCGAGAGCCAGCAGGAGAGTTAAGTATCGTGTCCAGCAACATCTATCACAACCCCAAGGCTCAATGGGCGGCCTACCTGGTGCTCTTCGCTGCGCTTGCGCTGGTCCCCTTCATCTTCGAGAACCCCTTCTTCATCAACCAGATCGCGCGCTACACGGTACTGGCGATGCTGGCCGTATCGGTGAGCCTGGTGTGGGGCTATGGCGGAATCCTCAGTCTTGGACAGGGGCTGGCCTTCGGCATCGCCGCCTACGGCATGGGGATGACCATGCAGATGCAGTTCCAGAACCCCGAGACCGACCCCATTCCGAGTTTCATGCTCACCAACGAGCTCGAACAGCTGCCGTTGATGTGGGAGCCGTTCTGGTCAACGCCCGTGGGATTGATCCTGACTCTCGCCGTTCCGACCATCATCTTCCTCGGGATCGGTATTCTTATGTTCCAGGCCCGTGTGGCGGGCGTGTTCGTGGCCATCATGACCCTGGCAACTCTGGCCGCCTGGTATTCGATGGCCTACGACATGCAACCCTTTACGGCGGGCTTCAATGGCATCTCGCCTCCCCTGCCATTTCAGTTCCTCGGCTATTCGATCGATCCCTACGGCGCTCCAGCGTTCTGGACTTGCGCGGCTTTCCTGGCCGGACTCACAATGGGCGCGAAGCTGCTGATGCGTTCGAAATTCGGACTTATCGTGCAAGCAATCCGTGACGATGCAGAACGCGCCCGCTTCCTGGGCTACAATGTCGCCTACTATCAGGTCCTGCTGTTCACCATTTCCGGCTTCATCGCGGCTTGCGGCGGACTTTGCTGGGTGATGGTCGTTCAATATGTCTCCCCCACCTCCCTCGAACTGACGCTCTCGATCTCGGCCGTCGTCTGGGCTGCCGTGGGCGGCCGCCTGTCACTGATAGGCGCGGTGATCGGTACCTTCCTCGTGAACGGCACGCAAAGCTATCTCGGAGATGAGATGCAGCAAATCTGGATGATCATACTGGGCTGCATCTTCATCGGCATCGTGCTCTTCCTGCCACGCGGACTCGTCGGACTGATCGAGTCGATCTTTGGATCGCGAACTCGCCGTGGCGACACGCAATCCACCGCCACCATGAAGGAGACCGCATGATGGCACTTCTCGAGCTGAAGAACCTGAGGAAGAACTACGGTGACTTCACTGTCATCGACGACTTCAGCCTGTCGATCGAGAAAGGCGAGCTTCGTTGCCTTCTCGGACCTAACGGAGCCGGCAAGACGACCTGTATCGATCTCATCTCCGGCCGCCAGAAACTCACAGGTGGGCAGGTCTATTTCCAGGGTGAAGACATCACCGCGAAGTCCGAACATGAGATCGTAAGGCGCGGAATAGGTCGAAAGTTTCAGGTTCCAGCCGTGTTCAAAGAACTTTCCGTTCGGGACAATTTCGAGGTCGCCTTCGGCAAGAACCGTGATCCCTTCCGCAACATGGTGAATTTCCACCGGTCCTCCGGCATCAAGCGATATGATGAGATCCTCGAACTCACCGGCCTGCACAACCGGCAGGATACGGTCGCAGGTCTCCTGTCACATGGCGAAACCCAATGGCTGGAGATCGGCATGGTGCTCATGCAGGATCCCGCGCTTCTCCTCATGGACGAGCCGACTGCCGGCATGACGGAGCGTGAGACCTACAAGACATCGCAAATCTTCAACACGCTGAAGGGCACGCATACGCTTGTGGTCGTCGAGCATGACATGTCATTCGTCCGGGAGATCGCCGACGTCATTACCGTGATGCATATGGGCAAGCTTCTGGCCCAGGGCACAATTTCGGAAATTGAAAACAACGCACTGGTTCGCGAAGTCTATCTGGGCACGGAGGGCATTCACTGAGATGCTGAGCATGACCAATGTCACCTCCTACTACGGCAAGACACCGATCCTGCAGGGCATCAGCTTTGACGTTGCCAAGGGTGAGTGCCTTTGTGTTCTTGGCCGAAACGGCGTTGGCAAGACAACCCTGATGCAAACCATCATGGGCCTTACCACAAGCATGACAGGCCAGCTCGAGATCGACGGCGTCGACATGAGCAACCAACCAACGGCGGCGCGCGCGCTGGCGGGGCTGGGCTACGTGCCACAGGGACGCCGGATCCTGGGAAAGTTCACGGTGCGGGAGAACATCCTGCTCGGCACCTTCGCCCGTCAGGATGCCAAGTCCTCAATTCCGGCCATCTGCCTGGAGCTCTTTCCCTATCTGCGAGACAATCTCGACAAGAAGGCCGGCCTGCTCTCCGGCGGCCAACAGCAGCAGCTCGCGATCGCGCGGGCGTTGGCGACGGACCCCAAGGTTCTTCTTCTCGACGAACCGACCGAGGGCATTCAGCCCAATATTGTCGCCGACATTCAGGCAGCACTTGTCAAGTTGAACCGGGAGCTGGGGATAACCCTGATCCTGGGTCCCTGTCGGCGCGCATGAACAGACATCAGCATGGCGGCTGCCGTTTCGTGCCGGTGCAGTGCCGTACCGGCACCCAGACCAAGTGTTCAATTACGTCATGCAACTACACGCGCGATGGTGACGTGATGCCAGGTGGCAAGGATGGTGAAAACACCGACGACATGTACAAGTTCGTTGGCCTGGTTCCAGAGAGACTTGCGCCGGTCAAATGCGCAACCTGGGGACCCTTCATCTTTGTCAATCTCGACCCAGAGTGCCGCGACCTCGAAGACCAGATCGGCCCGCTGATGGAGGACCTAAAAGGCAGGTTAGAGACGCCCCTTGAGATCAATTCGAAGCTCTGGCTCGATTTCAAATGCAACTGGAAGCTGATGGGCGCTGTCTTGATGCAGAACGCAGCGGCGGGTCATATCGATCCGCCTGGTTGCGACAGCGAAGCCTGGCCGGCATTTGCCGAAGAAGGAGTGGGGTTGCCCTGGGTCACGGAGGAAGCCTCAAGCGGCGCGCTCCGGCGACTTGAAGGCGTTGTCGGTGCCAGATTGTACTGGCTCTTTCCCAACGTCCTGTTTGCGCTTTGCGACACCCATGCGATGGTCATCCTCCTGCAAGCGACCTCAATGGCAAAGACCCTGTGCCGGTTCTTCCTCATGACTGCTGCCGACAATTGCGGCGCCGAAGCCGAGGCGGAAGCTAACCGGTTGGCATACCGCTGGATCGAGCATACCAGGACTTGTGGTGCGATGGCGGAGGCGGGCCATCAGGAGGCGGTGTTGCACGGAACACCAAGCCGGCCGGATACGATTGCCGGGACCTCTCCGGTCGAAGCCAGCCTGGAGAGTTATCAGTTGAACCGCTTCGTCATAGGGCGGATCTGCACCGAACATCGGTACTATTGGAATGCGCCAATCACGGATGCGGCGATGTTGATGCGGGGAGTGAGGTAGGAACAATGAGTGCTGAAGCGCAAAACAACATGGCGGATGCAAAGTCGGCCTATCTGAGAGGCGATTATCGGTCGGCCTTCGACCTCTGGATCAAGGAAGCGGAAGCCGGTAATGCGGAGGCCCAATCGTGGATCGGCTCGCTCTATGCAAATGGCGAAGGGGTTGATGTCGACGACGCGAAGGCACTGAATTGGTATCTGGCTGCGGCGCGGCAGGGCAATCACATGGCCCAGGCCAATGTCGGCGCTTTCTATTTCATGGGCCGTGGCACCGCACGCGATGTGCAAGAGGCCTTGCACTGGTTGACCCTGGCGGCCGATGGTGGCGATCTCAATGGCTGCTTCAATCTGGCGGTGATCTGCTCCAAGGGCGATGGTGTGCCGGTTGATGAGGAAAAGGCCGCCGCGCTCTATCGCAAGGCGGCCGAGCTTGGCCACTATCCCTCCCAGTCACGGCTTGGCTACATCTATTCCCATGGCAAGGGCGTGCCCAAGGACCGAGTACAAGCCTATCTCTGGCTCTCTCTGGCGGCGCAACACGGAATCGGCACCGCGCTCGACGCGCTCGAGGCCGTCGTCAAGGAAATGTCCCTAGAGGAAAAGAGCAGGGGTGCAGGCCTTTTCGAGGAGTGGCGGACGCGCACCAAGTCGAAGGAAGGACAGGTTGCGCTCTATCCCATGCCGTCCTGACGGATCCCGAGGGAGGGGCTCGATGGTCTACAGCGTGCAACAGATCAAGTTTGAAATCTACAGCTATATCAAGGAATTCGGTGGCAAGTTTGGTGAGTGGTACATTGGTATCGCAACCGATCCCAAGGCAACAATGCGGCTCGCCCATGGCATCGACGAGGAGCATGATATCTGGCTCTACAAGCAGGCGGTTTCATTTAGAGCCTGTCAAACCGTCCAGCGCCACTTCACCGAGATGCTCGGAGTTGAAGGCGAGCTGGTTTCAAGTGGCCCGGAAGAAGCCGACTGCGTATATCTCTACAAGAAGAGCCCACGCACCCGGCCCTGACTCTGCGCTCTCGGCCCGTTGACCGCGCTGCCGCCTATCATATCCGAAGTCTCGGCACCGCAGCCGGTTCGAATGACATCCAACGGGTTCCCGGCTTTTGTGCGAACGGTTCGATCCGTGCTGCGCTGCTAGGCTCGCGGGACAGCGAGTGCAACGGTGTCTGCGACGTGTCCTTATGCCGGTGAACGAGGGGGGAATGCCAAATGGCATACCGGGTGTTAAGGTTTGACAATTCGAGACTACAGGATAGACTTTATGCACCACGAAACGAAATTTGTTTCGATTAACCTGTCAATGACTTGAATGTCCAGGTGCGGTAGCCGTCGAGCTGCCGCCAATGAACGGGTCTCGTGATGCTCAGGTTGAACAGACGGCGTCTTCTGACTCTTGGCACAGCGACCGCATCGGTGTTGGCGGCTCCGCCTCTCTTGAAGGGCGCATCCGCCGAGGTCGGGATGAATGAAGTCTGGGTTGGACGGGGCGCCAAATTGAAGATCGGGTTGCTCTGGTCCCAGACCGGTCACCTTTCAGTCATCGAGAAGCCATCGCGAGACATTGCGCTGTTCTGGATCGACGAAGTCAACAGATCGGGGGGCGTTGCCGGGTTTCAGATCGAGCCGGTCGTGATCGATGCCCGTTCGGACATGAAATCCTATCGCGAGGGCATCCTGCGGTTGATGCGCGAAGAGAAGGTTCTTGCCACTTTTGGCGGCTATACGTCTGCCAGCCGTCGGGCAGTCATGCCGCTTGTGACCCTGAACGACGGGCTCTTCTACTATCCGACCTGTTACGAAGGTCGCGAGTGCTGGCAGCATATCATCTGTACCGGGCCCATCGCCAATCAGCACTCCTTCGATCTGATCCCATACATGGCCCGCAACTACGGGATGCGCGCCTTCTTTGTCGGCTCGAATTATGTGTGGGCACGCGAATCCAACCGCAACGCGAGCCGCTGGCTTTCCGATATCGGGGGAGATCTTGTCGGTGAACGTTACGTGCCTCTCGGGCACGGTGATTTCCAGGGCATCTTCACCGAGATCAGGAAGCGCTCACCCGACTGGATATTCTCCACCATCGTCGGCGACTCGGACCTGTACTTCAGGCGCGCCTACGTGACTGCGGGGTTCACGCCTGAAAAGCTGCCGACAGCCTCGCTCACCACGTCCGAACTCGAGATCAAGACTCTGGGCGCCGGATATGGCGAAGGCCATCTTCTCTGTGCGCCATATTTCCAGAGCCTTGAGAACGCCGCCAACCAGCGCTTTGTCGAACGCTTTCTGGCCAGCCCGTTCGGACAGACCGGGGTCACCCACTACAACATGGAAGAAACCTACCTGGCATTCCTCTATTTTAGGAAGGCAGTCGAAAGGATCGTCATGAAATATGGCGAATCCGAGCTAAGCCCCCGTCATATCAGGGCAGAGTCCAAGGGATTGGCGCTTACGGCCGAAGAGTCTCCGGAGGGAGATGTCTATCTCGACTCCTACAATCTCAACAGCTGGCTCACCCCCAAGATAGGCCGGTTCAATTCCGCCGGGCAGATTGATCTGCTCTGGGAAAGAGGGCAAAAGATGGCCCCCATGCCCTATCTGCTTTATCCTGAACGTGGAGTATGTATGCCCGATGGGCTGCATCTTCCCAATGGCAAGATCGTGAAGGCAGCTTCATGACTGTGTCACGTGATGCATCCGCATCGGAAGCCACCCAAAGGCGCAGCTTTTCATTGGCACGACTGTTCTTCAACAGACTGTCCGTTGGCCAGAAGATCATGACGGTGATCGCCGTCGAGATCCTGTCGTATTCGATCATCACGTCAATTGCGCTTTATCAGATCCATCTGATGGGAAATGAAATAAAGCAGATGGCGAATCTCTACATTCCCCTGCTTTCGACAAATGCATCGATCCATCAGCAAGTGCAGGACGAGCGATTGCACTTCAAGGAGATCGTTTTTGCCGGGGACCGCGTGGTCTATGACAAGGAATCCGAGGAAACCTATATCGCGGCGCGAACCAACTACCGTGAGGCCAACACCAAGATAAACGAACTCATCGGCCGCTCGGAGGCGATGGTCATCGATGCGATCGCAAACTACGAGAGCGACAATTCGAACATACTTCAGAGTTTCGCCCCTGGTCTCCTGCAAAAGCTAACCCGCATCAGGGATGCCCAGGTCCAGACAACCGACCGGGTCAATGAGATTTTTGCCCACGTCGAGGACGGATCGTTTCTGATGGGCATGGAGCTGGTTGAGGGCGTAACGGCCAGTGAACGCGTTCTGCTCGCTGAACTCGACAGCCTCGAGTCCGACCTTCAGGAGCTGAAAGCCGCTTCGGTCCAATATGCGGCGAACGCCGAGAAGGCGTCATCGCAAATGACCATCATGGCGTCGATCGTCACGGTCTGCGTGGTGATAATGATTTTTTTCCTTATGGTGAAGAGGAACATTTCGCGGCCGCTCCATGTGCTTACCGCCGCAATCCAGAACTTCGACCCGCTTCTTCCACCCGGAGCAACGAAAGAGGAACTGGAGCAGGCAAGACTGCTCTCGCGTGGTGATGAACTGGGAATGGTTGCGCGAAGCCTGCGCGAGCTGAAGCGGACACTCCGCCAACAAGGTCAAGCACTGAATTCCGCCAAAGAGGCTGCCGAGAAGGCGGACAGAGCCAAGACCAAGTTCCTTGCGGCAGCAAGCCATGACTTGCGTCAGCCGCTCCAGGCCATGCAGATGTATATTGCGGCGCTCCGGCAACGGATCAATGATCATCAGACGCTGGTCATCGTAGATGATGTTCAGGCAGTATCCTATGCCACCGGTCGATTGCTCAACTCTCTGCTCGACGTATCCCAGCTTGAAGCGGGCGCGATCAAGCCGCAACTCGAGGATTTTCCCGTTCAAGAACTGATGGAGCGGGTTGCGATCTCGTTTACACCCATGGCTTCACGCAAGGGGCTGGACTTCCGTGTCGTGCCAACCAGCCTCTCTGTGCACAGCGATCCGGCCCTCATGGAACGCATCGTGGGCAACTTCTTGTCCAACGCGATCCGATATACGAACAAGGGCAAGATTCTGCTTGGGTGCCGCCGCAGGGACAATGAGGTCGTCATTCAGGTCTGGGACACGGGCACAGGTATACCGGAATCGCAAGCCTCGGCGATATTCGATGACTTTCACCAACTTCACAATGACGAGCGTGATCGCAGCAAGGGGCTTGGGCTCGGTCTGGCGATCGTCCGGCGCTTGGCCAAGTATCTGTCACTAAGAGTCGAACACCGATCGAGGATGGGAAGCGGATCTTATTTCGGTGTGGTGGTGATGCGTTCGGACAAGCCGGCGATCGGTGCCAGGCGGGAAGAGCGACTGGATGAACTTCACGATCTCACCGGAACCAAGGTTCTTCTCATCGAGGATGACAAGACTGTTGCCGATGCAACGACCCTTCTGCTCCAGTCATGGCGATGCAAGGTCTACAGCGTAAGGACGACCGAGGATGCCCTGCGGATCATCGACATCAAGCATTTCATTCCAGACATTGTCCTGGCAGACTACCGACTGCCAGGGCAACTGGACGGTGTCGAAGCAATCCAACGTATACAACTGGCCTTGCGGATCGCAGTGCCTGGTATCATCATCACTGGCGAAAGCGATCTCAGCGCGATCCGGGAGATCGAGCAGATGGGCTACATGATATTGCGCAAGCCGGTACGGCCGGCGAAGCTCCGGCGGTTGATCGGGCACTACGTCAGTCATTCGCTAGGCCTGCCGGCCGACGTTGTGTAAGGCCATGGCGTAGACTTTTGGAGGCGGGTGTCTGGCGCGGAGGAGTCACGGGTCTCCGTGAGGGAGTGACGCAGGCCCCTGACATCCACGGCTAGGCCCTAGACGCCGTAACTACCATTCGCCCATATCGTCCCGTTCGGTACTATCCTAAAGTCATCACCAGTAATTGAATCGAGGTTAGTTCTCGGCTAGACTTAATCATAAGCCATGGGGTTATTGCCACGTGATGACAAGCCGGCATACGCTAGACAATACCACGGAGCCATGGCGCGTCGGGGTACTGTTCTCCCGCACCGGCTGTATGGCGCTCATTGAGGAAACCCAGTACCGCGGGACGATGCTGGCGATCAATGAGATCAACGATGCCGGGGGCGTCAACGGACGGGCGCTCGAGCCGGTTGTGTGCGACCCGGCTTCGGACAACATGCTGTTCCGGGCCCATGCGCGCCGGCTCCTGGCAGAAGAGAACATCTCGACAATTTTCGGATGCTACACGTCCTCGAGCCGCAAGGCGGTCCTGCCCATCATCGAGCGCCTGAACGGTCTTCTCTGGTATCCGACCCTGTATGAGGGTTTCGAGTATTCGCCAAACATCATCTACACCGGATCGGCGCCAAACCAGAATAGCGTCGCTCTTTGCAATTATCTCGTGGGGACCTACGGCAATCGGTTCTATTTCGTTGGGTCGGACTATGTGTATCCACGCGAGTCCAACCGGCTTATGCGCACTCTGGTCGAGGAGGCGGGTGGGACTGTTGCAGGGGAGATGTATGTATCGCTGAACGCCCGGCGCGAAGAATTCTACCCGATCATGCGCGATATCAAGAAGGCGCAGCCCGATGTGATCTTCTCGACGGTGGTGGGAGATGCAACCGTATTTCTCTATCAGGCCTATGCGGACTTCAACCTCGACGCACGGACCACGCCAATCGCAAGCCTGACCACGACCGAGACTGAAATAGGCGCGATGGGCCATGACGTCGGGCTTGGTCATATCACGGCCGCTCCTTACTTCGATGGCGTCGGGGGAGACTGTGGGCGCGCGTTCTCCGGCCGGTATCGGCGCAGCTATGGTGATTCCGAAAGAACAAACATGTGTGTGGAGGCTTCATATTTTCAGGTGAAGCTGTTTGCCTCCGCCCTGGCCCAGGTGAACAGCCTCGACCCTGACCTCATGCGGCCGGTGGTTCTGGGCACAACGGTGGAAGCGCCGCAGGGCAATGTATCGATCAACCCGAGTTGCAGTCACGCCAACCTGTGGTCCAGAATCGGACGGTGCGGCGAGGATGGGCGCTTCGACATTGTCTACGAATCCCTGGGCGAGGTCACGGCCGACCCCTTCATGCTTGACCGACCTAAATCTGTTTGAGCGCGTATTACATGAAGGAAGAGTTGCATCACCGATTGTCACGCATGAGCGTGACGCTGGCCTGCGAGCCCGATGACGAGGTGCAGCAACTCATGCGGCACTTGCAGCGCACACGCGCGTCGGTTCGCAATATCTGGCCGATACCCGAAAGCCTTGGCGAAGACACCGACATCCTGATCTGCACGTACATGCGCGGCCTGAGCGGGAAACTCGCCTGGATGGCCGGTGATCCAAAGGCGGCGCTCATCGTGCTGCTACCGCAGCAGGGCACCTATGATTTGCAGGAGTTGCGGTCGAGCCTTCCTGACGCGGTGCTCTACCGACCATTTCTGCCACATGCGATCGACACCGCAGTGATGTTGGCGCTCGATCATTTCTCCTATGCGACCAAATTGCCGATGATGCTCAAGGGACCGACGGGCTGTGGCAAGACACGCTTCATCGAACATATGGCATGGCGTTTGGGAAAACCACTTGTCACGGTTGCCTGCCATGAAGACATGACGGCATCCGATCTTGCCGGACGCTTCCTGCTCGATGCCAACGGTACCGTCTGGCACGACGGACCATTGACCGTCGCGGTTCGTCACGGCGCCATCTGCTATCTGGATGAGATCGTCGAGGCGCGGCAGGACACCACTGTGATAATTCATCCGTTGACGGATGATCGCCGCATCCTCCCGCTGGAGAAGAAGAACGAGCTTGTGCGCGCCCACCCGGACTTTCAGCTGGTGATCTCCTACAATCCCGGATATCAGTCCGTCATCAAGGATCTGAAGGAGTCGACCAAACAGCGGTTTGCCGCTCTCGACTTCACCTATCCCGAACCTGAAATCGAGTCCGAAATCGTGAGCCACGAGGCGGGGATCGACAAGGCGCAAGCCGATGTACTGGTCAAGATCGGAACCCGCAGCCGAAATCTCAAGGGGCATGGCCTCGAGGAAGGAGCGTCGACACGGATGCTGATACAGGCGGGTCGCCTCATCAGCCAATCGGTTCCGGTTGCCGAAGCGCTTGAGGTGGCCCTGGTTCTGCCAATCACCGACGACGAGGACATGCGCGAGGCGTTGACCGAGGCCATCGCCGCCTGCACATAGTGTCATGGCAAAGTCCATAATCGACGACTTGCTGACTTCGGCGGACTTTACCGGGAACTTCGATTCGAAGATCTGGGGTCCGGTCAAACGCTCGTTCCCGGGAGCCAGTTTTGACCAGTTCATCGACGTCATGGAGAGACTGGCGGCTGCGCGTCTGGAAGGTGGGGCGTTGGCGGGTTTCGCCGTTGCGGCCGCCGCCGTGGCGCAATCGCACGGCGTGGAGTTTGCACTTGGCATCGCCGATGCTGGCCTCGCCATCAGCAAGGCCGCAGGGGGGCAAGCGGCAGCCGCCATGTTCAGCGCGCTTCCCGACGTTGCCATGGCCCTCCATGACCACACGACGTTGAAGGCCTGGCTCAGAACCGTTGAGGAGGTGGCTGGCCTGGCGCCGGAATCGGTGAGCCTCGTGCTGCAGCATTCGCCTCGGATCCTCGCCATGCTCTCGGTGCTCGAACTGCGGGCATGGACCCTCAACGGGATTCGACAGGCGGGTGGCGATCCGGCAAAACGGCTCGCCTATTTCGGTCAGGTTGATCAAACCACCCTCCTGGCCTTTCAGCGCAATCCCGACGACGTGACATTCGCTGACCGGGAGAGGCAGTTGCGCGCCTTTCTGATGGCGTTGTGGCGCCTGCGCCCTGCTATCAGGACAGCCATGGTCCGTCCCGGTGGGCGTGCTCCGCGCCGGTCGTCCTTTGACGGAGCATTCATTCGACTCCCCGAAATCTACTCCGGGTATCGCGGCGCGGAAGCAGCCGCTCACTACACCGCCGTCATGGCCCACATCGGCGCGCATATGGCCTATGGCCGCGGCAAATTTCCAGTGGGAAAGCTCAAGCCCATCCAGATCGCGCTGGTCGGTCTTATCGAGGACGCCCGCGTCGAGGCGCTGGCACTGCGCGACTACCCGGGACTGAAGCGCCTGTGGCAACGCTTTCATGTTGCGAGACCCGGAGTGGGATTCAGCGCCGAATTGCTCATGGCGCGTCTTGCGCGCAGCCTGCTCGACAGTTCCTACGTGGACGACGATCCATGGGTGAACAAGGGACGTATGCTGTTCCATGACAACCGCAGCCAGTGGGACGATCCGATAATCAGCCGAAAGATCGGTGATCTTCTGGGCAATGATCTGGGCCAGATGCGTGTTCAGTTCAACTCTCGAACCCATGTCATCGAACCTTCGTACCGAGACGATAACACGGGCCTCTGGGATTACGGTGACGCGCCACCGGAACAGGCGGAGACCGCCGAGTTGTTGCTCGAAGCCGTTCGCATCACGCAGACCGACGAGAAGGAGAAACCTGACCGGCGTGAACATGGCGAGGGCGCCGACAGTCCCGCCAACATGGCGGTGAAACTCCAGGCCACGCCGGATGATCAAGGCATTCCGATCGCCCGCCACGCCGAGTGGGATCACATCGCCGGAGTGATGCGGAACGAGTGGACGACGATCGTTGAATTCCAGGCCAAGCCCGCTTCTCCTGATGACATCGAGGTCATTCTTAGAAAATATGCCGATGTGGAGAATCGCATTGCACGTCTGGTGCGCTCCGCGAAAGTCAGCCGCCGGCAACGCATGCGCCGTCAACCGCAAGGTGACCGGATCGATCTGGACGCCTGCATCCGTGCCGCGATCGAGCATCGTGCCGGTCTCACCCCCGATCCGCGCCTCTATGAGACGAGCGAGATGCGGGCCCGCGATCTCTCTGTTCTCCTCCTTCTCGATGTCTCCGAGTCGACCCGGGACCGGGTGAGGGATACGACGACCACTGTGATCGCCATGGAGCGCGCCGCGGCGGCCCTGGTGGGTCAGGCCATGTCCGGGCTGGGTGATCCCTTCGCGATCCATGCCTTCTGCTCCGATGGGCGCGAGGAGGTTCGCTATTATCGGGTGAAGGACTTCGGGGAGTCGTTTGGCGAAGCCACCCGCGCGCGCCTCGCCGGCTTGCGCGGCAGACTGTCAACGCGGCTGGGCGCCGCCCTGCGGCAAGCCGCCGCCGAGATTTCATCGCAAGCGACCCATCGCAAGCTGATTCTGGTGGTGACTGATGGCGAGCCTTCCGATGTCGACGTCGTCGACCGGGTCTATCTTGCCGAGGATAGCAGGAAGGCCGTACAGCATCTTTCACACCTCGGGGTGGACGTGTTCTGTGTCGGCCTTGACAGTGGCGGGGAAAGCTATCTGCCGCGGATCTTTGGACGGCGCAACTTTCTGGTGATCAACCGGCTCGAGTCGTTGCCGGAGAAATTGCCAATGCTTTATTTCCGGTTGACACGGTAACACGTCAGATGACCAAATATCAGGCCTCCTGTCTTGCAGAGTTCTTCGGTACTGCCGCGCTGGTGTTTTTTGCAGCCGGCGCCGTTATGGCATCGTCGGTGATCGCGGGGCTGCCAACGCCACTGATCGCGGGCGCATGTTCCGGCATAGTCCTGATGATCGTGATCTGGACTTTTGGAGATATTTCCGGCGCGCATGTCAATCCGGCTTTCACGCTGGTCTTGGCTATCACGCATCGGTTTCCTTGGCGCCTCGTACCGGGGTATGTCGGGGCGCAGCTGCTCGGATCGGCTGCGGGTGCGGCACTGCTTTTCCTGATTGTGGGTCGGGTTGGGGCAATGGGCGCGAACCTGCCAAACACGCAGCTGGGCGTCAGCGGTCCAGCAGCCTTTGCGACGGAGGTATGGCTTTCATTTCTCATGATGCTGGTGATCGAAGGCGCGGTTGCTGCACCTGGGCGGCTGAAGGATTTCGCTGCCATTCCGATCGGCGGTATCGTCGGCCTTGAAGTCATGATCATGGGCCCCATTGCCGGAGCCGCGATGAATCCTGCGCGGGCCTTCGGTCCCTATGTCTTTGACGGCCAGTGGCAGTATTTCTGGATCTATGTCGCGGGTCCCGTAACGGGCATCCTTGCGGCGGCCCTTGTCATGCGCGCGCTTTCGCGGAGAACGGGCTAGTTCAGCGGACGGTCAGGTGAAATCACCGCAGGCAATAAAATTCCTATCTTGACTCTTCTTTTCATATATGAGAACAAAATAGGAACAATTATGACATGGCGGTCATGCGTATGGAACCGGCGCGACACAGGCGGGCGGAGGGACTCGACGTCTCCGCACTTCGTCAGGGAGGCGACATCGCTGCCCTGATCGGGGTCCTGCGCCGCCATATCGCGCGGCTGGAAACGGGCCCGCCACAGTTCGGCGGCAGCCAGCGCCGGGGGCAGCCCTGGCGCCTGGGGCTGGCCGAAATCGACCGCCATCTTCCGGAGGCAGGGCTTCCCCGCCACGGGCTGCACGACATCGCGCCCCTGGCCTATGGCGACATGCCGGCCGCCATGGGCTTTGCGCTGGCGCT
>JAGRLX010000223.1 GCA_020441605.1 Alphaproteobacteria bacterium | reverse complement strand
GCACCGGCTATATCAAGCTGCAGGTGCCCCCGGCCGCCGCCAATCCGGCGCCACCGGTCTGCCCGGCGCTCGGTCCTGACGGCCTCAACATCATGGAATTCTGCAAGGCCTTCAATGCCGCCACGCAGAAGATGGAACCCGGCACGCCGGTGCCGGTGGTCATCACCGCCTTCCAGGACAAGTCCTTCACCTTCGAGATGAAGTCGGCGCCTGCGTCCTACTATCTGAAGAAGATCACCGGCCTGAAATCGGGATCGAAAGAGCCGGGCAAGGGCAGCTTCGTCGGCAAGGTGACCATGGCCCAGTGCCGCGAGATCGCCGAACAGAAGCTCAAGGGCATGAATGCGCGCGACCTCGATGCGGCGGCGCGTGAAATTGCCGGGTCCGCCCGGTCGATGGGTCTGCAGGTGGTGGAGTAAGACAATGGTGAAGCTTGCAAAGCGCCTGACGAAGAACCGCGAAGGCCTCGACCGGACCAAGCTCTATGGCCTCGACGAGGCGGTGAAGCTGATCAAGGAGCGTGCCAACGCCAAATTCAACGAGACGATCGAGGTCGCCATGAACCTCGGCGTCGATCCCCGACATTCCGACCAGATGGTCCGTGGTGTGGTCAATCTGCCGAACGGCACGGGCCGTACGGTGCGCGTTGGCGTCTTCGCCAAGGGTGCCAAGGCGGACGAAGCCAAGGCTGCCGGTGCGGACGTGGTCGGTGCCGAGGAGCTGTTCGAGATCGTCAACAAGGGAACCATCGATTTCGACCGCTGCATTGCCACGCCCGACATGATGGGTTTGGTGGGTCGGCTCGGCAAGGTTCTCGGTCCGCGCGGCATGATGCCGAACCCGAAGGTTGGCACCGTGACCATGGATGTCGCCGGAGCGGTGAAGGCCGCCAAGGGTGGCGCCGTTGAGTTCCGCGTCGAAAAGGCCGGCATCGTGCAGGCCGGGGTTGGCAAGGCCAGCTTCTCGGATGAGCAGATTACCCAGAACATCCGCGCCTTCGTGGATGCAGTGGTCAAGGCCAAGCCGTCGGCAGCCAAGGGCACCTATGTCAAAAAAGTGTCCATTTCTTCGAGCATGGGTCCGGGGCTGAAGCTCGATCCGGCTTCGCTGTCGGCTACGGCCTGATCGGGTCTACGTGTTTCCGATTGAGGGAATATCTCATTTCCTCAATCGGTTAGCCAGAGTTCCAAAGACTCTGGATTACCTGTCCGAGATTGCAGGCGCGGGGGAAATCCCCGCTTAAACCGCAAAGCCTGCATGAGATGGGTGTCAAAACGGAACAGGGATTCCCCCCTTAAGGGGATCCGAAGTCGGTTTGAACTCAAGACCTCGCGCCGCCTTGTTGGGTTGCGGGAGGGGACAGGCAAGTGAGCGCCGCGAAAGCCTCTCCTGCCTTGTGCCGGTGATGGTTGAGCGGTTGGTCCAACGGCGTGTCCGGCTTCGGCTGGCGCGCCCATGAGGAGAGAGCAAGTGGAAAGAGCTGAAAAGAAAGAGCTCGTCGCAACGCTCAACCAGGTGTTCAAGACCACCGGTGTGATCGTTGTGGCCCACAACAAGGGCCTCACTGCGAACCAGGTCCTCGACCTGCGTAACAAGATGGCCCAGGCGGGGGTGACCGTGAAGGTTGCCAAGAACCGTCTCGCTAAGCTTGCTCTGGATGGTACTGACGCAAGCGGGATCAAGGACCTTTTCGTGGGTCCGACCATGCTGGCCTTTGGCCAGGATCCCGTTACGGCACCCAAAATCGCCGCAGCCTTCGCCAAGACCAACGAGAAATTCGTGATCTTGGGCGGTTCGCTCGGCAAGACGGTGATGGATGCCGATGCAGTCAAGGCACTCGCGGAACTGCCCTCGCTCGACGAGCTCAGGGGCAGGATCATCGGCCTGATCCAGGCCCCGGCCACCAAGATTGCTGGTGTGCTGGCGGCTCCTGGCGGCCAGATCGCCCGCGTGATCAATGCCTATGCCACCAAAGACCAGGCGGCCTGACGGCTTCGCCCCAAGTGTTGTTGAAACAAACCGACTGAAAGTGAGAAAATAAAATGGCTGATCTCAGCAAAATCGTTGAAGACCTTTCGAGCCTGACCGTCCTGGAAGCCGCCGAGCTGTCCAAGATGCTGGAAGAGAAGTGG
>JAGRLX010000222.1 GCA_020441605.1 Alphaproteobacteria bacterium | reverse complement strand
TGCGGGTGGTGCAGGTCGCCGTTGTCGTAGGTGACCTTGCCCTGTGTGGCCAGATAGGCCTTGGTCTCGGGCAGCAGTCCTTCCGTCAGGATCTTCAGGCTCTCGTTGGTCTGGCCCCAGCCGGTGGCCGAGCAGTGGTTGAACACCGGAACCCGCATCAGCTCGCGCATCGAGGGGACACCGAGGATACGCAGCTCGCCCGTCTGGCCCGAGGACCAGAAGCCATAGTATTCATCAAGCTCGCCGGGGCCCACTTCGGCCTTGGCCGCGGCCCTGGCCGGGCCTGCGCCAAGCCCAGCCAAGGCACCTGCGCCGACGGCGCCGGCAGCTAGCGCCGCACCTGCGGTGCCCTGGAAAAGCCCGCGCCGGGTCAGTCCCTCGGTCTTGTCAGACGTATCGGTCATGTCAGTTTCTCCTTTCAGATGTTCCGTGTCCTGCATGGGGATGCCCGCCCAGATCGCGGGTCTTGGCCGCCGCCAGCGCGGCGGCCGACTGCGCGTCCTTGGCGCGGCGCTTGTCCCTGGCGATCACCACCGGGCAGCGGTCGTGATCCTGGTAGAGCACCTGGCAGTTCAGGCACGAGATGCACTCGTTGGGGTTGATTTCGCCGGTCGGATGGATCGCCTCGACCGGGCAGTCCTGCGCGCAGCGCTGGCAGGGGTTGCCGCATTCGCGGTAGCGCTTCAGCCAGCGGAACATGTGCAGTCGCGCCGGGATCGCCAGCCCGCCGCCCAGCGGGCAGACATAACGGCAATAGAAGCGCTCCACGAACAGCCCCGGCAGCAGCATCGCCAGCGCGAAGAGGACGTAGGGCGCAGGCCGGGCGAACTTGAGGATGATCGCCGTCTTGAAGGGCTCGACCTCGGCATAATGCTCGGCAAGGTCGAGCGAGTAGAGCGACAGGCCGAAAAGGCCGAGGAAGAGGACGTATTTGACCGCCCAGAGCCGTTCGTGCAGGCCCCAGGGCAGCTTGACCTGCGGCACGCGGGCCAGCCGCGCCAGCTTGTTCGACAGCTCCTGCAATGCGCCGAAGGGGCAGAGCCAGCCGCAATAGGCCCCGCGCGCCCAGAACAGGATGGCGGCGGCGGTGGCGAACCAGAGCAGGAAGATCAGCGGGTCCATCAGGAAAGTGTCCCAGCGGAATTCGCTGAACATCGCCGAGAACACCGCGAGCACGTTCACCACCGACAGCTGAGCGTTGGCATACCAGCCGAGAAAGACCAGTGTGAACACCAGATAGAGGTTGCGCAGCACGGCGAAGGTGCGGGCGTCGCGGGTGGCGAAGTGCTGGAAGAAGAAGATGCCCGAGAGCAGCGCCAGCGCCAGGGCCAGCGCGATCACCTGCACCCGTTTGGCCTCCCAGATGCGCTGCCAAAGCAGGTCGCGGCCGCCTTCCTCGCGCGCCGCCGGCTGCAGTTCGGGTTGCGGCGGCGGGGCCAGTGCGCGGGTGTAGAGCGACGGGATGTCATAGGCGAGTTCGTAAGTGCGGAAGACCTTCTCGATCGGGCCGACGGGGCGCTGGACCAGCATCTGCAACCGCCAGGGCGCCGCGGGGTCGAAACCGGCTGCGGCAGGGATAATGAAGATTTCCTTTTCAACGAATTCGGGTGCGTCCTCTGCCGTCAGCGTCACCACCCGGCTGTGCTCGCGATCACGAAAGCGATGCGAGATTTCGCCCTGGATCACCTGGATGCGGTCGAAGATGCCGCCNNCCGCCGCGCACATAGCCCGAGCCTTTGAAAGACCATCGCCCGGCCCCTGCTAGCAGAATGGCCTGATCTCCTGGCTTCAGTCGTTTTTGAAGATTGCCAAAGGCGGCATCGCCGAGAAGGCTGCGGCCTATGGAGGGATGGCTGATCAAGGTAGCCCAGACATCGACATAGTGATCGTCGCCCGGCCCCGGCTCGGCGGCCTTCCCGGTGCGGGCATCGCCGAGTGCGGCGAAATCCGCGTTGACCGTATCGACATCAAGCACGAAGCGTCGCAATGCGCCGTTCCCGGCAAGCGTCTGCCAGTCCGTCACGCTGCCTGCGGCCGGGTCGATCTCGCGCGTCGGGCCGATGTGAGCGGCGGCGGTGAAACCGCCCAGGCCCAGCGCCTGCGCCACCTTGATGCCGGCGCGCAGGATGGAATCGTCGATCACCATGATGGTGACTGTGGCGCCGGAAACAATGTCGATTTCCTCGGCGTCGTGATGCGCCTGCGCCTTGGCAAGGTCGAGCCCGGAATAGCCTTCGGTCACCTCGCGAATGCGGGCTTCGGGTATGCCGACCAGCACGATCGGCTCGGAGTGCTTGACGAGTTTCACGCCGGTAAGCACGGCTTCGGGCGAGACCGCTGCCAGCACATGAATTGGCTTGCCGGAATAGCCGGTGGTCGGCACCCAGTCTGCGGTCAGAAACGCCCAGGCGACGGTCTCGCCTGCCTTCAGCACCGGCGCAACCGCCGCATCGGTGCGGATCGGACCAAATTTGTCGGCACCGGGAGCCAGCTCCGCCGGATCGGTTTCGGCCAGGAATTTCGGCAGCAGCGCCTCGGCCGAGGCGCTGGCGACGAGAAGCATCAGGCAGGCCACAGCTGTGGCGAGTTGGCGCGCGCCTAGCTGCTTCAGCACCCCAAATGCCATTCCGAACCGCATTCGACTGTCCCCGTTTTGTCTTGGTCAGGGACTAGCAGGGCTAAAGCGCACCAAGTTTGCTCTGGCGCAAACAAAATCGTGTGGACCCGTGCTCTGTCCTGAGAGACAAGCAGGGTGCGTTTACAGCTGGCACGCCGTACCAGGTTGATCCTGTGCGGGTTGCCTGCCCGCTCCATTGCTCATGTGCCTGTAACCGGCGAATTTCCGGATCATATTCACGCCAGTTCCAAGGCGAAGGTTGGCTTCGTGCTTGGGAGCTTTGTGAACCGCCCCGGGTTTACCGGAGAGTAATACACTCGAAGGATGAGCCCCATGACGAAGAGACGATACACCCCCGCCTATCCTGCTGAACTTCGCGAGCGCGGCGTTCGGCTGTTTCGAGAGAACCGTGCCGATTACACCAGCGACAGTGCGGCTTACCGTGCGATAGCGCCAAAGTTGGGCTGTTCGCCGGACAGTCTTCGGGTCTGGTGCCAGCAAGCTGAACGCGACGCCAGTCAGCGCGCCGGGCTGACGAGCGCCGAGAAGGATCGGATCAAGGAATTGGAGCGGGAGAACCGCGAGTTGCGAACCGCAAATGAGATCCTGAAGAAGGCGTCTGCGTATTTCGCGGCGGCGGAGCTCGACCGCCCGTTCAAGCGATGATCGCCTTCATCGAAGGTCACGGAGAGGTCTTTGGTGTCGGGCCGATCTGCCGGGTTCTGGGGATCGCACCATCGACTTTCTATGCGCACAGGGCTGTTGAATGGGACCCCGAGCTGGCATCGGCACGGGCAAAGCGAGACCTGTTGGACAAAGACGCCATCAAGCGCGTCTTTGAGGCCAGCCGGGGTCGCTACGGTGCCCGCAAGGTCTGGCATGTTCTGCGCCGGGAAGGCGTCGCCAGTGGTGCTCGAACCAATGGCGCATCCACTGGCAACCATCGCCCGCTGCACGGTGGAACGGCTGATGCGGGCCCTGCAAATACAGGGTGTTGTGCGCGGCAAGAAGGTGATCACCACCAATCCCGATGCGGCCCAGCCCTGTCCCGATGACAAGGTGAACCGCGCCTTTGTCGCAGATATGCCGAACCAGCTCTGGGTTTCGGATTTCACCTATGTCTCAAGCTGGCAAGGCATGGTCTATGTGGCCTTCGTCATCGATGTCTTCGCTCGCAAGGTCGTCGGTTGGCGTGTCTCCACCTCTATGACCACGGGCTTCGTCCTCGATGCGCTGAACCAGGCGATCTGCCAGCGGGCACCGTCTGAAGCCAACAAGCTGATCCACCACTCCGATCGCGGATCGCAATACCTGTCGATCAAATACACCGAGCGCCTGGCCGAGGCCGGGATTGACACCTCGGTCGGCAGCGTCGGGGACAGCTACGACAACGCTCTGGCCGAAAGCATCATCGGCCTGTTCAAGACGGAGGTGATCAACTTCCTCGGGCCCTGGAAGTCGGTCGGGCAGGTTGAATGGGAAACCCTGAAATGGGTCGATTGGTACAACACCGAACGCCTGCACAGCGCCATCGGATATGTCACGCCAGAAGAAGCGGAGGAGGAATTCTACGAGGCCTTGAATGCCGACGAAAAAGCAGCCTAATCATTGAACCAGAAACTCTCCGGTAAACCCGGGGCGGTTCAGGGCGACGTCATTGATGCGTAGCGACATGGTTCTCCTTTCAGTACTGGACCTGTTCAACGGGTGCGGATGGCGGTTCTGGCCCTCAGGCGGTTTCCGTCTCGATGGGCCAAGCGGTCGAGGCGAGAATTGTCTCCATCGAGAACTTCGAGGTGATGTTCCGACAGGGGAGCGCGCGCGTGAGTTGGAGATAGAACTCGTCGAACGCATTCATATCCGACACAATGACCTTCAGCATGTAGTCGACGTCACCGGCCATCCGGTAAACTTCGACGATGGAGGGGAACTGGGGGATGACTTTGCGGAACGCGGCACGCCATTCCGGTGTGTGATCCGACGCCTCGACCTCCACGAAAACTATGAGCCCCAAACCGATCCTGGCGGGGTCGACCAGCGCGACCCGGCCCGTGATGATTCCGGCCGCCTCCAGCTTCTGGACACGTTTCCAGCAGGGGGTCTGGGACAGGCCGACCCGCTCGGCGAGTTGCGCCACAGGCAATGTTGCGTCGCGCATCAACTGGTCCAGAATTTTCCGGTCAATCCTGTCGAGTGTCAGATCGCTCATCGGTATGGCCCCGCCATCATTTTGGTCCACGGTGGCGCAAGCCGGGCGAACACCTCCCGTTCGGCCTGCCCAAGGAGCCAGGGCTCCGGCTCATCCGCCCTGAGCCCAAACTCATAGAGCCGCTGATGCAGCAGAGCCTGCCACAGCGGATCGACCCAACCGTTCCAAGGTTCGGGCATCACGATGGTGCGCAGCCGGCATTGTACATCGGGGTGGTTCCGCCAGACGCACGCCCATTTCGGAACGGCCGTGCGAACGACCCACCCCGCTGCGATCCGGATCGCAGCGACCCCCTCCGCCCGCACCGGGGCCGTAGTGAGCCGAAGAGCCGCGCGGAGCCAGATGGAGGGGCTTGGAGGCGGTGAACCTTGCATCGCATCCGCCCATTCCTAGGCCGCCGTGAACGCGCGGACGAAATCGCTGGCGGGGTTTGCCCGGATGTCCGTCGGCTTCCCCACCTGTTCGATCCGGCCCATCGACATTACGACCACAAAGTCGGCCAGCTCCATGGCCTCCTCCTGATCGTGTGTGACGAAGACGGTCGTGAGCCCGGTGGTGTCGTGGATCTCGCGCAGCCCCTGGCGCAACTCCTTCCGAACCTTGGCGTCGAGGGCGCCGAACGGTTCATCGAGCAGTAGCATGCGTGGCTCGATGGCGAGCGCCCGTGCGAGCGCCACCCGCTGGCGCTGGCCGCCCGAGAGCTGGCTGGGGTAACGGCCGCCGATATCGGGAAGCTGGATGAGGTCGAGCAGCCGGTTCACGCGACGACCGATCTCCGCCTGGGTCGGGCGCTCGCGCCGTTTGCGCGCGCGCAACCCGTAGGCGATGTTCTCGAACACGGTCATGTGCCGGAAGAGGGCATAGTGCTGGAAGACGAAGCCGGCCCGACGCTCCTGAACGCTAAGTCCCGTCGCATCCAGAGCGTCGAACATCACCCGGCCAGAGGTCGGGAATTCGAGCCCGGCAAGGATCCGCAAGAGCGTCGTCTTGCCGGACCCCGAGGGTCCGAGGAGGGCGATCAGGGCGCCGGAAGGAATTGAGAGCGAGACGGGGTGAAGCGCACGCTCGGTCCCGAACTCTTTCGCGATCTCTTCGATTTCGACAAACATGACAGCTCCTTTCAATGACGCCGGGTCGCGGCAAGCAGGTCCGCGTAGCGCCATTCGAGCAGGGATTTCAGGAGAAGGGTCAGCAGCGCCAGCATGGCCAGGACGGCGGCGAGCGAGAAGGCCGCGACCGAGAGATATTCGTTGTAGAGCATCTCGATCATGATCGGCATGGTCGTCGTCTCGCCCCGGATCTTGCCGGAGATCACGGCCACCGCGCCGAACTCACCCATGGCGCGCGCGTTGCAGAGCAGAACGCCATAGAGCAGGGCCCAGCGGATATTGGGCAGGGTCACGGTGAAGAAGGCGCGCCAGCCGGAGGCTCCGAGAGTCAGGGCGGCCTCCTCCTCGGCGCGGCCCTGCTCGATCATGACCGGGATCAGCTCGCGCGCCACGAAGGGAAAGGTCACGAACATCGTGGCGAGCACGATGCCCGGAAAAGCGAAGACGATCTTCAGGTCGTTGGCGATCAGCCAGGCCCCGAGCCGGGAGTTGGCGCCGAACAGCAGGACCAGCGCCAGCCCCGCCACGACCGGCGAGACCGAGAAGGGCAGGTCGATCAGCGTGATCAGAAAGGCCTTGCCGCGGAAGTCGAACTTGGTGATCGCCCAGGCAGCGGCGATGCCGAAGACCGCATTGAGCGGCACGGCGATGGCCGCGACGATCAGCGTGAGCCGGATCGCGGCGTGGGCATCAGTTGAATGCAGACTCTGCACCGAAACAGCCCATCCCTGGCGCAGTGCCTCCGCGAAGACGACGATCAGGGGTGCGAAGAGCAGGATCGCAATCAAGAATACTACGGCCCCGATCAGTAGTTGACGCGCGAGGCGCGGCTCGGTTGTAACGGAGGACGCACGGGTGAAGGCAAGGAGCTCAGGCATTTACAGGTCTCCCAAAGAGTCTGTCCGCACTTGGAAACCGACACCTCCCGGACTCGCAGGCCGACGGCCGCTGCGCGGTTCGATCTGCGATGGCGCAGAGGACAAGGCCGCAAGGGCCAGCGAAAAGCCAGATCAGGAAGGCCCAGAGGATCCCCCAGCCGGCCAGCCAGATGGCCAGGGCGAGAATGAAGCCTGCCAGGCCAATGACAGCACCAAGAGCCATGCCGGTTCCGGGCGGAGACCGGCGCTGGTTCTCGCATGCGCAGGTCCGGGTTTCGAAATCAGACATCACCAATCCTCTTTCTGCTCCAGATCTGAATGGCGTTGATCGATAGCAGCATCGCGAAGGATATCAGCAGCATGGCGAGGCCGATTGCTGTGGCCGCGTCGTAGTTGTATTCCTCGAGCCGGATCACGATCAGCAAGGGCGCGATCTCGGTCTGGAACGGCAGGTTGCCGGCGATGAAAATGACCGATCCGTATTCGCCGACCGAGCGCGCCAGCGCGAGCGCGAAGCCTGTGAGCAATGCGGGGCTCAGCATAGGCAGGATCACCCGCCGCAGTGTAAAGGCGCGACCCGCGCCGAGCGTGGCGCTGACCTCTTCGACCTCGCGGTCGATTTCCTCGATCACCGGCTGGACGGTGCGCACCACGAAGGGCAGGCCGATGAAGACCAGTGCCAGCCAGATGCCGGATTCGGTATAGGCCACCTGAATCCCGAGCGGCGCCAAGAGTTTTCCGATGGCCCCGTTGGGGGCATAGAGTGCGGTCAGAGCGATACCGGCCACCGCAGTCGGCAGCGCAAACGGCAGGTCGATGGCCGCGTCGATCAGACGGCGCCCCCAGAACCGGTAGCGGACCAGCACCCAGGCCAGCACCAGTCCGAAGGCCAGGTTGAAAAGCGACGCGATCAGCGCTGCGCGGAACGAGAGGGCCAGCGCCGCGCGAATGCGCTTAGTGCCGACCATCTCCCACAGATCCACCGGACCGATCATCAGTCCCCGCCCGAGCAGAGCCACGATCGGCAGAAGGACCACCACCGACAGCACTGCCGTCATGATCCCGAAACTCAACCCAAACCCCGGCAGGGGAGAGGGCGAGCGGAGAAGGCCTACCCTCATGGCTTACTCCTCGTAGATTTGATCGAAAACGCCGCCTTCTCCGAAGAACTCGGGCTGCACCTTTGGCCATCCGCCGAACTCGTCCACGCTCACGCGGGTAATTTCGGGGAAGCGCGCAACATCGGCGGGGTCGGCTGCCGAGATATCCCAGGCGCGATAGAAGTGCTTGAGTGCCAGGGCCTGTGCCTCGGGAGAATAGAGATGCTCGAGATAGGCTGTCGCGACGGCTCGCTGCGCTTGCGAGCTGATGTTGCCATCGACGAGAGCGACCGGCGGCTCGGCCAGCATCGAGACGGAGGGCACCACGATATCGAAGGCATCCTCGCCCTGTTCTTTCAGCGCAAGGAAGGCCTCGTTTTCCCAGGCGAGTAGAACATCGCCGATCCCGCGCTGGGTGAAAGTGTTTGTAGACCCCCGCGCCCCGGTGTCGAGAACGGGGACGTGCCGGTAAAGCTCTCCCACGAATTCGCGCGGATCGAGATTGTTCCGCTGGGCATATCCCCAAGCTGCGAGGAAATTCCAGCGCGCCCCGCCAGAGGTTTTCGGGTTGGGCGTGATCACCTGCACGCCGCCAGCAACGAGGTCGTCCCAATCCTTGATTCCCTTCGGGTTGCCCTCCCGGACAAGGAACACGATCGTCGATGTGTAGGGCGACGAGTTGTGGGGCAGGCGGGACTGCCAGTCGCCGGGAATCTTGCCAGTCAGCGCGGCGATCTTGTCGATATCGGCGGACAGGGCGAGTGTCACCAACGTCGCTTCGAGCCCATCGATTACCGCGCGGGCCTGCGCGCCGGCGCCACCGTGAGACTGCTGGATCGTGACGGGAGCGTTCCCCTGCGCCGTCCACCATTCGCCGAACAGTTCATTGTACGCCCTGTAGAACTCCCGCGTGGGGTCGTACGAGACGTTCAGGATGGCGACCTGTTCCTGTGCCCTGGCGACCGGCGCCGCCGCGAACGCCAGACCGATCGCGGCCAGGGCCGACAGCAGCCCGCCCTTCCAATGCGCCGCGGTGAAGGCGAAGTGAAGCGGCAGTCGGGCGCCGTCCCGCGCCGGACCCGGTGCGACCGGCTCGCCCGACAGGCGGCGGTCGCCCAGATCGATTTCGATTTGGCCGTCGTCGGTACTCCGGACGAACCTGCCCTGCGCAAGCGCATGGGTGCCGATGCTGATGGTGCGGAACATGATGCCTTCCTCTGCTGGACCCTGTTGTGTCGTGCCAGGCCTGCAGGACGGCTCGCCGGGACCGGAACGCAGGCCCGCAAGACCCGGGCGGACCGTCGGTGCCGCCTGACACGTAAATAACGACAGAGTTAATCGTGTTTTGCAAAGGAAAAATCACGTCCTTCTTAGTCGTGATTATAAAAGATTATTCTCCTGCTGCGACCGCGGGCGATGCAAATCGTTCCAGGGGGCGGGAATCCTGCATCAGATCCGCCAGAGTGAGCGATTCGATCATCAGGATGTAAGTCGCATAGAAGCCGCCGAAGACCGCTCTGACCCGGCAGTCCTCTTCCGTCTTGCAGTCTTCGCAGCGCTGATAGGCCTTGCGCGACAGGCAGGGCAGGGGGGCCAAAGGTCCGTCCACCAGACGTAAGATGTCCGCCAGCGAGACCCGCTTCGGATTCTTGATCAGCTCGTAACCGCCCTTTCGTCCGCGCCGGCTGCCGATCAGGCCGGCGCGTTTGAGGTCCAGCAGGATGTGTTCGAGGAACCGCTTCGGAGCTCCGGACCGATCCGCGATGTCTTCGATGCGCAGGGCCGCCCCATCACCTGCCTTCTCGTCGGCCAGAACCATAAGGGACTTCAGGGCATACTTCGTCTTCTGGGTGATCATTTGTACCAAGGCTGGCCGAAAGCGCGACTAAACAGGTCGACTTTAACAGGATCTGCCCGGATTGCGAGTGCAACATAGTCTAAGCTTGCATTATTCTTTTGGCGGTGTGCCGCCAGGACCGGATACGCTCGTGGCAGATATCGATGCCACGCTCTTGCAGCGGGTCTTCGGCGTTGCGCAGAGCGAGCGGGAATTGGACGTACATTTTCGCAGCGAACCGGATGACCTCAGGGCTGGTCTTGAACGACTTGAAAGGGCTGGGTCTTGTCCCGGATGGATGCTGTCCAGCCGCCCGGACGATAGCGAAGTTCCTTTGACCGAGCCATTGAACACGACCACAACCGGTGAAACCGAGACAAAGTTCTTGACGAACTCCGGTGATTCGCCCTCTGCTGAATGGAATAGTTTCACGATTTCTTCAATTTGCGCCATCTTTGGCTGTGCATTTGGGGGCAAGACACGCTATGAAGGAGTGGATTTCCGCGGCGGCGTTGATTGTCGGCATGACAAGCGCGGCTCAAGCCGCAACGCGAACCTTTGAAGCCATCTTCACCGATCTGGTGGACAACGATGGTGGGCTAGTTGCACTAGGTGCCGCGGGTGCGACAGAAATGGCGTTTGCTTGGTCCTTCGACGATGCCGCACTGCCCTTTATCGGACCCACGGGCTTCGTTTCGTCGGGGTCGGAAATCGTTTCCGCCCATTTCCACTATCTGGCTCTGTCGGTCAGTATCGGCAGTACCAGTTTTCAGGTGACCGACCTCGCAGATTCCAGCAGCGAATTCACCCTGTCCGACGGCGTTGTCGATGGATCGACCGATGTCGCCGATAGCTTTCGGGTCCAGTCAGGCACAGTCTTCGATGGCCCGAACGGCACCCAAATTTTCGAAATCATATTTTGGGCACTTGACTATGACCATACGATTTTTGGCCATTCCCCGGACGATCCCAACTTCAGTGGCCTTGTTCACCCAACCGCCGAGCAACTCAACGCGCTGGAATACTCTAGGGGTGGAGAAATCGGCCTGAGTAAGGACGGTGTTGATTTTTACATCTCAAGCCAGACAGTCGAGGTCCACGAACTGACGGCAGTGTCGTTGCCTGCTAGCCTGTCTCTGCTGGCTGGCGCAATGGTCGCACTCGTTGGGCTTCGCCGCCGCCGCGACGGACTGGGATCTTTCGGCGACCGGTGTGCCAATGAGCACAAGGCCTTCCGCGGTTCCCAGCGAGCCGATGGTTGTTCTCTTGTGAGCGCAACACATTCTTAGCCAGCTAGAACCTGGTCGCCGAGATAGTCGTCGCCACCTCCCTGGCGCCTGGACGGCCCGGGGGTAAGCCGAACGCGATCCGGCAGTCGAAACCTGCGTGGTCGAGCTTGACCCTGGACTGGATTTCCGGCGCCGTGCCGCGCTGGGCCCCAACCAATGCAAGGCGACGCCAGCCCGGCGGGCAACTTCTCTTCCATCTCATCAGCCACCTCTACGAACGCACCTCGATCCTGGTCACCACCAATCTCGACTTCGGCGAATGGCCGAGCGTCTTCGGCGACGCCAAGATGACCACGGCACTCCTCGACCGGCTTACCCATCACTGCGAAATCGTCGAGACCTGCAACGAGAGCTAGCGCTTCAAAACGCGAGCCTGACTCCCAGAAACCCGCTGGCCCGATCCGGCTGCGTTACCGGAAGACTACGCCGCCTTGGGCCAGCTGATCGCCGGCAAAAGGGGGTCCTTCTTCGACGCCGATTAGGGGCCCCGATTGGATACGATGAAGTAATTGCTGCCGACACTTCCCATGAGCAGCGGCATCGCCACGATAGACGAGATCAAACGCCAATCGAGGAGACTGCAATGAAACAGTATGTTGGACTGGATGTATCGCAGAGGGAGACTTCCGTC
>JAGRLX010000221.1 GCA_020441605.1 Alphaproteobacteria bacterium | reverse complement strand
GCGTTGCCGAAACGCTCGACTGGGTGACGGCGCTGCACGAGCTTGATTCGCTCACACTCGACCCGCAGACCGTCAACGACACCCTGGGCGTGCTCCTCAAGTATCAGGACGACATCAGCCGGATGCAGGGCACCGAAGCCAAGCGCATCCTGGACCAGATCAGGGATGAAATCCGGACGATGGCACATACATAAGGCCCATGCAGCCCTTTGCCACGAACCAGAACCAGGCTCCGCTCTCGGGCAGGCTCGCCGAGAACATCATGCATTTCGCCAGGGTGCTGCGGGAGGCCGGCATTCCGGTGGGCCCCGGCACGGTGCTCGATGCGCTCGATGCTGCACAATGTGGCTCGCTGCGGACCCGTGACGATTTCTACTGGACGCTTCACGCCGTCTTTGTCAAACGGCGCGACCAGCGCGAGGTTTTCGACCAGGCATTTCATGTCTTCTGGAAGAAGCCGAAGATGCTCGAACAGCTGATGCAACTGTTCTTTCACCAGGTCGCACGCGATGCTGGCGAGAAGGCGAAACAGGCCGGCTTCCGGCGTCTCGCCGAGGCGATGTTCGACAAGCACGAGGGGCAGAGCCAGCAGCGTCAGAAGAAGGATGATCTTGAGGTTGATGCCAGTTTCACTGCATCGGCAGACGAGGTTCTGCGCAAGAAGGATTTCGAGCAGATGACCGTTGCGGAACAAGCCCAAGCCAGGCAGGCCATCGTCCGTCTGCGTCTCCATCGCAGCGAAATCATCACCCGGCGCTACCGGAGTGCACTCAAGGGCGTGACCATCGACATGCGGCGGTCGCTGAAGGGCAGCCTGCGGGCCGGCGGCGATTTCATCGACCTCGAGCGGCGCGAACGGCAATGGCGAGAGCCGCCGCTGGTGGTCCTCTGCGACATTTCGGGCTCATGTTCAAACTACTCGCGGATGTTCCTGCATTTTCTCCATGCGCTGATCAATGACCGGGACCGGGTGACGGTCTTTCTGTTCGGAACCCGGCTTACAAACATCACCCGCGAGCTGAAGCGGCGCGACATCGACGAGGCGATGGCCAAGGTCTCGGGCACGGTCAAGGACTGGTCGGGCGGCACACGCATTGGAACGTCGCTCAAGGAGTTCAATTACCGGTGGGCCCGGCGGGTCCTGACGCAGGGCGCCCAAGTCTTGCTCATGACCGATGGGCTCGACCGCGAGGACATCGGCACTCTATCCCATGAAATGGAACGATTGCGGCGGCAAACCAAGCGCATTGTCTGGCTCAACCCGCTGCTCCGCTATGATGGGTTCAAGGCACTGGCCGGCGGCATCCGCGCCATCATGCCTCATGTCGACGAGTTCCGTCCGGTGCATTCTCTCGACAGTCTCAAGGACTTGAGCGAAGCTCTGGCCGGCCCGCCATCAGCCGGGCACGATCCGCGCAAATGGCTCGCCGCAACACACGCAGGAGGCTCCCATGGCCGCATCAGACCATAGTATTCTCGAGCAGGCGTCAGATTGGCTGGCCGAGGGTCGGAAGGTGGCTATCGCCACTGTGGTGGAGACCTGGGGATCGGCGCCACAGCCGATTGGCAGCCAGCTTGTTATCGACCAGGATGGAAATTTCATCGGCTCGGTGTCCGGCGGCTGTGTCGAGGGTGCGGTGGTGACCGAAGCTGGCGATGTGATCGCGTCGGGCAAGCCGAAACTCATGCAGTTCGGGGTCGCCGATGAGACCGCGTGGCAGGTCGGGCTTGCCTGTGGCGGGCGCATATCTGTTTATGTGGAGCCGCTGCAATGAAGCGGGAGCTTCTCGCGAAGGTGCTGGAGGCGAGGGTCAGCCGGAAGGCTGTGGCTCTTGTCACCGATCTCGCGACGGGCGACCAGCGGTTGGTGACGCGTGCCGGAGCCAAGGACGATCCTCTGGCGGCAAGCCTCGACGAAGCCTTCCGTTTCGACCAGTCCGGAAGTCACGACGGTCAATTCATCAACATCCACAACCCGGCGCTGAGACTGGTAATCATCGGAGCGGTTCATATCGCCCAGTCGGTGATCCCCATCGCCCAACAGCTTGGCTATGACGTCGTGGTGATCGATCCGCGTGGCGCTTTTGCGACCGGCGCGCGGTTTCCCGGTATCTCGCTTCATGCCGAATGGCCCGACGAGGTGATCCCGCAGATCGGACTCGATGCCCGCACGGCCATGATTGCGCTCACCCATGACCCCAAGATCGACGATCCGGCGCTTCATGCGGCGCTCGCCTCGGAGGCCTTCTATATCGGGGCGCTCGGATCGAAAAAGACCCAAACCTCGCGGGTCGCGCGGCTCAAGGACGCTGGTTTCACCGATCAACAGATTGGCCGCATTCATGGCCCCATCGGTCTCAGCATCGGGGCCAAGGGTGCGCCGGAAATTGCCGTATCAATTGTCGCCGAGATGACGCAGGCACTGCGGCTCGGAGCTTGACATGATCTTTGGCGAAATCCCGGTGGCCGAGGCCGAGGGCGCGATCCTCGCCCATTCGGTGAAGCATGCCGGCGGCGTGTTCAAGAAGGGCCGCAAGATCAGCCGAAAGGATGTCGCGGATCTGGAGGTGGCTGGAATCGCAAGCGTATTTGCGGCTTGCCTTGGTCCGGACGATGTGCCGGAAGATGCAGCGGCCGCGCTTGTCGCTTCAGCCATCGCCGGTCTGGGTGCCGTGATCCAGGCGCCCTTCACTGGCCGTGCCAATCTTCATGCCCAGGTTCGGGGCCTCGCGATCATCGATGCGCAGCGGTTGCGGGCCGTGAACCATCTGGATGAGAGCCTGACCGTGGCGACTGTCGAACCCTTCGCCATCGTAGATCAGCGCGAGTTGGTTGCCACGGTGAAGATCATTCCTTTTGCGGCTCCGCGTGCGGTTGTCGACCAGGCCATGGCGATCATCGGAACGACACCCCTGGTGAGGGTCGAGGCCTTCCACTCCAAAGAGGTAGGCTTGGTCATCACCAGGCTCGCGCAGACCAAATCCTCGCTCGTGACCAAGTCTGAGGACGCCATGCGCGAGCGGGTGGAAGCGCTGGGCGGCACGCTTGCCGCCGTGGTCGTAGTATCCCACGAGGTCGAACAGGTCAGCGCAAGCATTGCAAGGCTTCATGACGGCGGCTGCGATCCGATCCTGGTGTTTGGCGCATCGGCTATCGTCGACCGGGGGGACATCATACCCCGCGCCCTGGTTGAGGCGGGGGGCGAGGTCATTCACCTCGGCATGCCGGTCGACCCCGGCAATCTAATGATGTTTGGCCGGCTTGGGAGGACGCCGGTCATCGGGGTTCCATCCTGCGCGCGTTCCCCGAAGCTCAATGGCTTCGATTGGGTGTTGCAGCGGGTGATGGCAGATGTTCCGGTTTCCCGCGAAGACATCATGGACATGGGGGCAGGGGGGCTGCTCGCCGAGATTCCGACCAGGCCCGCGCCGCGCGACGTGCGGCCCAAGGCCCAGCGTGCGCCGCGGGTGGTGGCGCTCGTCCTGGCGGCGGGCCAGTCGTCCCGCATGGGCAGCAACAAGCTGCTGGCCGACGTAGGTGGCCAGGCGTTGATCCGCGCCGTGGCGAGCCGCGCGTTGGCGTCCCCGGTCGACAAGGTGATCGTGGTCACCGGGCGCGATGCGGATCACATCGGCAAGGCGCTCGATGGTCTGGATATCGAGGCTGTGCACAATCCGGATTTCGCCCATGGTCTTTCGACGTCGCTGAGGCGAGGCCTCGAGGCGCTGCCGGTGGATACGGACGCGGTGATCGTCTGCCTGGGTGACATGCCGCTGGTCGACGCCGGCACCATCGGACGGTTGGTTGCTGCCTTCAATCCTGCCGAGCACCGCTCGATCTGCGTGCCGGTCCACCTAGGGGAGCGTGGCAATCCGGTGCTCTGGGGCCGTCAGCATTTCGCTGCGCTGTCCGGGCTGAGTGGCGACCGCGGTGCGCGGCAGCTTATCGATCAGTATGCGGATGAAGTGGTCGAAGTCTCCATGCCTGACCGGGGGGTGCTGACCGACATCGATACGCCGGAGGCACTCGACGACTTCAGATCAGGCCGATCCCCCTGAGGCTGGTATGGCCCTTGCGGCCGACGATGACATGGTCGTGCACCGTGACATGCAGACGCTGACCTGCGTCGATCACCTTCTTGGTCATTTCGATGTCGGCAATGGACGGCGTCGGATCGCCCGAAGGATGGTTGTGAATGAGGACGATGGCAGAGGCCCCCAGTTCCAGCGCGCGCTTGACCACTTCACGCGGATAGACGGGCGTGTGATCGACGGTGCCTTCCTGCTGCACTTCATCGGCGATC
>JAGRLX010000220.1 GCA_020441605.1 Alphaproteobacteria bacterium | reverse complement strand
CTCGATGAGGTTGGGGATCAGGTCGGCGCGGCGGCGCAGTTGCACGTCGATGCCGCTCCAGCCTTCGGCCACCTTGTTCTTGTTGCTGACCAGTCCGTTGTAGGCATAGATCAGATAACCGCCAATCAGAATGATCAGGCCCAGCAAGCCGTATCCGAACATGAGAATCTCCCCCTTCCAAGGCGCGGGGACTATCCAGTGTTTTACGATGGGGATCAAGTCGCTTGCGGGGCGGCAGCGAAATGGGTGGTGCGCGGCGCGATTCGCCGCCATAACGCCAATCCGATCGCAAATTTGATACGACACCACATGAAGATTTCCGCGCAAGGCTGGCTGGCGGATGCCCTGGTGCTGCTGGCAGCACTGATCTGGGGCGTTGCCTTCTATTTCCAGAAGACGGCCATGCTCCACCTGGGGCCGCTGTTGTTTCTGGGCCTGCGTGCCACGATTGCTGCCATGGCGCTGGCGCCCTTCGCCATGCGGGAACAGGGGGAGCCGGGCATCACGCCGATCGCCCTTCTCGGCGGTGTGCTGTTTTTCATGGCCGCCTCGATCCAGCAAATCGGCATCGTCGAGGCGACGGTGACGAACACCGGTTTCCTGACGGCGCTCTATGTCGTCGTCACACCCGTCATGGTCTGGGTCTGGAAGCGCAAGGCGCCGGGCCGGGCCATCTGGCTGGGCACCGTCCTGGCGTTCGCGGGGACCTGGGCGTTGAGCGGAGGGTCCTTCGCTGCCTTCTCACGCGGCGACTGGCTGATCGCCACATCGGCAATCTTCTGGTCGTCCTTCATCATCACCACGGGTGAATCAGGGAAATACGGGCGCCCGCTCACCTATGTGAGCCTGCAGTTCACCGTCGTGGCCTTGCTGTCGCTCGGCGCGGCATTCCTGTTCGAAACCGTCTCAGCAGACGCCATCGGCAAGGCGATCGTGCCGGTTCTCTACGTTGGCTTTCTATCGAGCGCACTGACCTTCGCCTTGCTGGCCGTGTCGCTTCGGCATGTGCCACCGGCGCGGGCCGCCATCCTGCTGTCGCTCGAGACGGTGTTCGCGGCGATCGCCGGGGCCGTCATGCTGGGTGAACGCCTGGCGATCATTGGCTGGATGGGGGCCGCCTTGATGTTCGCGGCATTCCTTGTGGTGCAACTCGGAAAGCGGGAAAACGAACCGGACTAGAGGTCAGGCGCCCATGGTCAGCGCGAAGGGACGGTCGTGCTGCAGAGACGGGATGCGCGCGCGCGTCTGTCGTACGAGGTCGAGATCGATGTCGGCCATGATGATGCCTTCCGACTCTCCGCCATCGGCCAGTACCCGCCCCCAGGGATCGACGATCAGCGAGTGGCCAAAACACTGGCTGCCGCCAGACAGCGTGCCGTATTGGCAGGGTGCTATGACATAGGCGCCGTTCTCGATGGCGCGGGCCCGCTGCAGTACGTGCCAATGGGCCTCGCCCGTCATCTTCGTGAAAGCCGCAGGTGTCGCCAGCAGTTCGGCACCCGCCTTGGCCATGGCGCGATAGAGATGCGCAAATCGCAGGTCGTAGCAAATCGAGAGGCCGATGGAGCCTTCAACGCAGGGGCTGATCACGGCCTTGTCGCCGGGCGCGATG
>JAGRLX010000219.1:6018-11723 GCA_020441605.1 Alphaproteobacteria bacterium | reverse complement strand
GGATCGACCCCACGATCGCTGCGATTTCCGTCTTGCAGATCGCGGTCATCACGGTTGCGCTGCTGGTGACGGACCGTTTCGTAAAACTGAGCCGGGTGGTCTGATGGCGCGACTGGAACTTGAAGGATTGACCAAGCACTACGGCGATTTCCAGGCCGCGCAGAGCGTTCAGCTGGATATTCCCGAAGGTGAGTTTCTGGTGCTGCTGGGCCCGTCAGGCTGCGGCAAGACCACCATCCTGCGCATGATTGCGGGCTTCATCGAGCCGACGGCGGGCAGTATCCGCATCGGCGGGAAGGACGTGACCAGCTTGCCGCCGTGGAAGCGGAACACGGGGCTGGTGTTCCAGAACTATGCCCTGTTCCCGCATATGACGGTGGCCGAGAACGTCGCCTTCGGGCTCGAGATGCGCGGCCTGTCCAGGGCCGAGATCAAGCCGAAGGTGACCGAGGCGCTGTCGCTGGTGCAGCTTGAGCATCTGGCAGAGCGTTATCCGCGGCAGATGTCGGGCGGCCAGCAGCAGCGTGTGGCGCTGGCGCGTGCGGTCGTGCGCCAGCCCAATGTCTTTCTCATGGACGAGCCGCTGTCGAATCTCGACGCCAAGCTGCGCCACGAGGTGCGGATCGAGATCCGGTCGCTTCAGCAGCGCCTTGGGATCACCGCCGTGATCGTGACCCACGATCAGGAAGAAGCCTTGATCATGGGCGATCGACTGGTGGTGATGAGCGAGGGGCAGGTGCGCCAGGTCGGCAAACAGCGCGATCTTTATGAAAACCCGGCCAACCGTTTCGTGGCGGGCTTTGTCGGGCGGTCGAGCTTTCTGGAAGGCAACCTGCAGGATGGCAAGTTCTGGACAAAGGGCGGTCTGGTGGTCGAGACCAGCTCGTCCGGACGTGGCGAAGCGGTGATGGCATTACGCCCCGAGCGGCTGCGGATCAACGGCGAGGCTTCGGGGGATGTGCAGAATTCCGTTCCGGGCACTGTCGAGATCGTTTCCTACATGGGCGGGCTGATCGACCTGCACATCCGTCTGAGCCCCAAGGATGTCGTGATTGCGCAGGTGTCCAATCGCGACGGGGCCGCGCTCCCCGAAGTCGGCGACAAAGTCTTCGTGAACTGGAGCAACGCCAAGGTGTTTCCCGCCGGCGACATCTATGCCGCCGGCCTGTAGCCGACAAGAAGACCAGAACGCTCCGCAGTGGAGCGTCAACTGCCAACAAGGAGAAGGACATGACACAGAAATTCAAGACGACCCTGGGCCGCCGTCAGATTCTCGCCGGGATGGCTGCCGGGACTGCGATGGTGGCCGCTCCGTCGCTGGTGCGGGCCGCGGACAAGCCCATCGTTCTGGGTACCTGGGGTGGGGATTATGGCAAGCTCCTGAACAAGAACGTAGAGGTGCCGATCCTCGAGGCAGAGGGCTGGAAGGTCATTCAGGATCAGGCGGGCGACCCCGAACGCCGGGCCAAGCTGGCCGCCGAGCGGATGCTGCCGCGTGGTTCGACCGACATTCAGGCGCTCAACGGTTCGAGCATGTATCTGGTCTATGAGCAGGGCCTGACCGAGGCGATTGACTATTCCAAGCTGAAGAATGCGGATCACATCCTGCCCCAGTTCAAGCACGAGTATGGCATCGGCCAGATCTACTCGGGCCTCGTGGTCGTGTACGACCCGAAAAAGACGGACGCGCCGATGAGCTTCAAGGATGTGCTGGATCCGAAGTGGGGCGATCAGCTGGCTTTCATCGACATTCAGTACACCTACACCCAGATCGCGGCCGGGCTGGCGGCAGGCGGCACGGTGACCGATGTCGAGATGGGCTATCCGCTGCTGCTGGCCGCGCGCGAGGCCGGAGCGCGGATCTATCCGACCAACGAAGCCTTTGCCCAGGGCCTTGCCGCAGGCGAGTTTTCGGTGGGCGTGATGTGGAAGGCCCGCACCGTTCAGTGGCAGGACAAGGGGATCAGCGTCAAGTCCGTTGCCCCCAAGGAAGGTGCGATCGCCTATGTTAGCGGGTTCGCCCTGCCGAAGAACGCCAAGAACAAGGAAGGCGGTTACGCTTATCTCGATGCGCTGCTCGAGCCGAGCGCGCAATTGGCCTTTGCCAAGGACATGGGCTACAACCCGACGGTCGACAACGCCGAGGTGCCGGCTGAGCTGAACCAGAAGATCGGCTTCTCCCCCGATGAGGTCGCCAATCTGAAGAACCCGGACTATGGGTTCATCCTCGAGAACGACGCCAAGATGAAAGATTGGTGGGACATGAAGTTCAAGGCCTGAGCAAAGGCCCTGTCGCGCCCTTGCGGCGCGGCAGTCTTCAAGCAAGGCAGCCGGGGCGGGACCGCCCCGGTCGGCCGAGAGTGACCGACAACGAATGAGAACATGATGTCGAGCCTGACCCACAGTCAGAAAATGACGCAACGCCGCGAGGGGCTGAGCGCAGCCTCGATGGTGGGGCCGGCGACGGTGATCGTCGCGCTGGGAGTCCTCGGGCCGCTGCTGCTTCTGGCGCGATACAGCTTCAACCAGTTCGACCCGAAGCAGCTCATGATTTCGACGTTCTCGTTTCAGAATTACGTCAAGTTCTTCTCCGAGCCCTACTATCTCGAAACCTTCTGGACGACGATCCGGGTGTCGCTTCTGTGCACCGTCATCTGCATCGTTCTGGGGTTTCCGCTGGCTTATGTGCTGGCGCGCACGCAATCGCGTTTCAAGAACCTGATGATCATCGGGGTGGTGGTCCCGCTGTTCGTCGGCAATGCCGTTCGGGCCGCCGGGTGGATGACCCTTCTTGGCAGCAAGGGGTTTCTGAGCGTCACGCTGATCAACCTCGGTATCACCGACAAGCCGACCGAGCTGATGTTCTCGGAGACGGCCGTGGTTCTGGGCATCATCGCGGTCAATCTGCCTTATATGGTGCTGACCCTGCAAAGCGTGATTGAGGGGATTGCGCGCAATATCGAGGAGGCCGCGTTTTCGCTGGGCGCCACGCCGCGGAAGATGTTCTTTCGCGTGCTCTGGCCGCTCGCGCTGCCGGGAACTATGGCCGGGGCGATCCTGACCTTCATTCTGGCGATGAACGCCTACGCCACGCCGGTTCTGCTGGGCGGGCCGAAGTTCCGCATGATGGCGCCCTTGATCTATGGGCAGTTCCAGTTGAACAACTGGCCGTTTTCGGCTGCGATCGCCTTCATCCTGATGATCAGCACACTGGTCCTTACCATCCTTGCCGGGAGGATGACGCGCCAACGTTTCCGGGATTGAGGCGCTTGGGGGACGGAATGAGGTCTAGACCCTGTGGCAGCTGTACATCAAGCGAAGCCGCCATAGATCGGGGATGGCGAGCATCCTTGGAGGGAACAGAATAACAAGGGCGGTGCCACAAGAAAGCTGAGGAGAGTTCATGAGTGACAGCTTATCGGCCGAACCCGACGAAACCCAACCGTTGCCGCAGGCGCAGCGGCGCGAAAGGACTGTACAGAAGCTGTGCGAAGCGACGATGGAGCTGATGCTGGAACAGGGGTTTTCGCGCGTGACGACACCGCTGGTGGCCAAGCGGGCGGGTGTCTCGCGCGGGGCGCTGACCCATTACTTCGCGTCGCGCGAAGAGCTGATCGTGTATGCGATCGACGATCATTTGCGTCGGGTGAACCAGCGCCTGTTTGCCTTTGCCGAGCAGATCCCCAAGGGCGGAGAGGGGGCCAGCGAGATCGTCGATTACCTGTGGGAGACGATGTCGAACGGGTTGTTCTACATGACGATGGAATTCCTGCCCGAGGCGCGCATCAACGAACGGTTCCACGAAGCGCTGATCCCGGTGGTGAAGGAGTTCCACCGCGGGCTGGATGCCATCTGGAGCGCGTTTGCAGAAGGACACGGGCTGGAATGCCAGCGCACGGCGATGCTTCTCAACATGACGATGTGCCTGATCCGGGGAATGATCGCGCAGACTATCACGCGCGACGACCCGGCGTATTTCCGCGAGATGCTGGAAGAGTGGAAAGTCGCCCTGCCGCATCTGCTGCACGATTTCGAGAAAAAGAACGGCGCCCATTGAGGGTGCAGTCAAAGACAGGAAGAACGACATGGCCGACATTCTGATCCGAAGTGCCCGTATCGTCGACGGGACCACCGACAAACCGAAGGATGCGGTCGATATCCGCATTGCCGATGGCAAGGTGCAGGAGCTGGGCGCGGGCCTGTCGGCCGGCGGCGCCAGAGAGATCGACGCCCGGAACGCCTATGTCATGCCCGGCCTGATCGACGCCCATGTTCATGTCAACGCGGTGCTGGCCGACCTCAAGGCGAACGCGGCCTTGCCCGATGCCGTTGTCATGGTGCGCTCGCTCAAGGTCATGAACGCGATGCTGATGCGCGGCTTCACGACGGTGCGCGACCTGGGCGGGGCAACCGGCGCCCTGCGCGCCGCGGCCGAAGAGGCGCCTGTCGCCACGCCGCGCCTGAACATTCCGGGCAAGGCCCTGTCCCAGACCGGCGGTCATTGCGACCATCGCGGGCGGTATGACGAAAGCCCGCTGGCGATGAACAATCCGCCGCTGGGCGCGATGGGGGTCATTGCCGACGGGGTGGATGCGGTTCGTCTGGCCGCGCGTGCCCAGATCAAGGGGGGCGCGGACTATATCAAGATCATGGCCAATGGCGGCGTGGCCTCGCCGACCGACCCGATCCATTTCCTTCAGTATTCCCGCGACGAGATCAAGGCCATCGTCGAAGAGGCCGAGAACGTCGGCACCTATGTCGCGGCGCATCTTTATACCGACGCGGCCATCCTGCGGGCCGTGCAATGTGGTGTGCGCTCGCTCGAACACTGCAACCTGATAACCCCGGAAACGGCGGCCCTGGCCGCGGCGGCGCGATGCATCGCCTGTCCGACCCTGATCACCTATGACAAACTGTCGTCGGACGGCGCCGCGATGGGCCTGCCTGCCGCGTCGATTGCAAAGGTGGACGATGTGCGCCTGGCCGGGCTGAAGTCGCTCGAGATCATGGCCGATGCCGGCCTGCCGATGGCCTATGGCAGTGACTTGCTGGGCGGGATGCACAAGTACCAGGCGGGCGAATTCGAATTGCGGGGGCGTGTCCTGCCGGCGCCGATGGTGATTTCGTCAGCAACGATCATCGCGGCAAAGCTCATGTGCATGGAGGGCAAGATCGGCACCCTCGAACCGGGGGCTTTTGGCGATCTGATCCTCGTCGACGGGAACCCGTTGGACGATCTCTCGCTGCTGGGAGGCCAGGGGGAACATATCCCGACCATCATCAAGGGTGGTGAGGTCATCAAGGGCTGACGCTTTGCTCCGGGAGGGCGGGCGCGCCGGTGAGACTGGCTTTTCCTTCCTCCCAAACGGCCTCTTCCCGATCCGAAGACGGCAAGCCGAAGACAATGGCCGGATTGGGTGTTTCTTTCTCGAACCAGCTGTATCAAATCGTTGACAAACCGATCGGTCGGTGAGACCGTAACCCAATAAAATAAGATCAAAAACGGCCTTCCTGTCGCTGACAGAGGCCAAGAGTGCCGGCTTAGGCCGGTGCAAGGCGAAACGGGAGCCATTGATGTCAGAGCCGCTTCTAGAGGTCTCCGAACTGACGCGGAGCTTTTATGGCCTCAAGGCGATAGACAATGCCTCGTTTGCCTTGGAACCGGGCAAGATTACCGGCCTGATCGGCCCTAACGGGGCCGGCAA
>JAGRLX010000219.1:2333-5946 GCA_020441605.1 Alphaproteobacteria bacterium | reverse complement strand
GAGGATGTCACGAGATGGCGGCCCGAACGGATTTCCCGCCGCGGTCTTGTCCGGACGTTCCAGATCGCGCGGGGGTTCAGGCAGCTTACCGTTTTCGAATCTCTCCTCCTGCACGGCATTGATCAGGTCGGAGAAAGCGTCATCCCGGCGTTGCTGAATGCGCGCGCCGCCCGTTTGCGGGAAGAGCAGCTTGCCGAGCGCGCCATCAGCGTTGCCAGGCGCCTGAAGCTCGACCATGTGATCGACAACATGTCGAGCGATCTGTCAGGCGGTCAGAAGAAGCTGCTTGAAATCGGCCGGGCGCTGATGGGCTCGCCAAAGCTCATATTGCTGGATGAACCGGTTGCCGGCGTGAACCCGACGCTTGGCATGGAAATTGCGGATCGGATCAAGGAGCTGGTTGCCGAAGACGGGCTGACATTCCTGATCGTGGAGCACGACATGGACATCATTTCCCGGCTTTGCGACCACATCGTCGTCATGGCCAATGGCACCGACCTGATGGAGGGCAGTTTCGAAGAGGTCATCTCTTCGCACGCGGTACAGGACGCCTATCTGGGGAAACGCGCATGACGGCGGTTGTGATCGACAATCTTGTCGCCGGTTACACCAAGGGCGATACCATCCTCAAAGGCGTTTCAGTGCGGGTCGGTCCCGGCGAAATCGTCGCGATCCTGGGGCCGAATGGGGCCGGGAAATCGACCCTGCTGAAGGCGATGGCCGGGCAGCTTCGACATACCAGCGGCAGTGTAATGGCCGACGACCTGCAGCTTCTGGGCATGAAGCCGGGCAATATCGCGCGCGAAGGCGTCGCCTATGTGCCGCAGGAATCCAACGTCTTCCCGACCATGACGATCCGCGAGAATCTGGAAATCGGCGGCTATGTGTCCAAGGCGAACGCCTCTGAACGAATCGAGGCACTGCTCACCCGTTTTCCCATCCTCGGCGAGAAGCGCCGCGATCTGGCGCGCACCATGTCGGGAGGCCAGCGTCAGCTGCTTGCCATGGCGATCGCGATGATGGTGGACCCGAAGGTGCTGCTTCTCGATGAACCCTCTGCCGGCCTTTCCCCGAAGGCCGCAGGTGAGCTTTTCGCCCTCATCCGCGAAATCGCCGGTACCGGTGTCGCGGTTTTGCTCGTGGAGCAAAATGCACTTGAAGCGCTCGACCTGGCCGACCGGGCCTACATTCTTGCAGCCGGTCAGAACCATACGGAAGGCCCAGCAAAAGAGCTGGCTGCAGATCCCAGCATCCGCCGCACGTTTTTGGGCGGTCATTAAAGGAGAAGATCGACAATGACGAAGTTTATCCCCAACCGCCGTGCTGTTCTGGCCGGGATGGCCGCGACCCTTGCAACGCCGGCGCTGTTGCGCGCCGCAGACGGGCCGGTCAAGCTGGCGACCTTGACCCCGATGACCGGTGCTGGCGGCAGCTATGGCGCGTCGATGCGGGATGTCATGCTCGGCGTGGTCAAGGAGGTCAACGCGGCCGGGGGTGTCCTTGGACGTGAGATCGAGGTTGTTTCCGACGACACCCAGACCTCGCCCGAGGCCGCCGTCCGTGCGGCCCGCAAACTGATCGACGTCGACGGCGTAGCCGCGATCATGGGCACCTGGGCCTCTTCCGTCACCACCGCGGTTGCACCGCTGGCCTGGGAAGGCAAGACCATGCTGCTCTGCACCTCGGGGTCGGACTCGATCACCCAGCTTCCGCATCAGGGCTATGTCGTGCGCACCCAGCCGGGCTCGATTCTGCAAACCACCACTTCGGCCACCGACCTTTCGAAGACCGGGCCGAAGAGCGTCTTCTGGATGGGGCCGCAATCGCCGTTTGCCGAGACATCCATCAAGATCAACAAGGAAATATTCGAGAAGGGCGGGGCCAAGTTCTCGTCGCTGATCTACGAGGCCGACAAGTCCACCTATCGTTCGGAAGTGGATACCGCCCTGCGCGAAAAGCCCGATCTGATCGTCTTTGGCGGCTATGCCACCGATTCCACCATCCTGCTGCGGGATCTCTGGCAGGCGGGCTATGAAGGACGGATCTCGGCCCAGGCCTATGCGGTCAATGCAGGTGTGATCGACTCGCTGCCGGCAGAAGTGACCAATGGCGTCATCACCACGGCGCCTGCGCCAGCGCGGGGCAGCGCAGCATACGCGAATGCCAGCAAGATCCTGGGCGTCGAGGCCGCGGATCCCTATTCGGCACAATGCTACGACCACGTGAATCTTGTCCTGCTTGCCATGGCCAAGGCCGGTGTCGCCACCGGGGAAGGCGTCCGCGATCACCTGCGCGATATTTCCCAGGGCGATGGCACCAAGGTTTCGTCCGCTCTCGAGGGTCTGCCGCTGATTGCCGGGGGCGTGAACTATGAAGGCGCTTCGGGCAGCTGCACCTTCAATGAAAAAGGCGACATCCAAGAAATGACGATGCTCTACGCCGAAATCAAAGACAAGAAACCGGTGAGCATCGACCTCTGATGCTCGATCTGCTGCCCCAGTTCCTGCTGAACGGCATCGTCTACGGTGCTTTGCTGGCGGTTCCCGCCATTGGCTTCAGCGCGATGTTCTCGGTCTTGCGATTCCCCAATTTTTCGGTGGCATCGCAAGCCACCATCGGTGCATTCGCCGGATACGCGGCGAATGTCTGGCTGGGGTGGCCGATCGCACTGGCGGTCGTCCTTGCGTTCCTTGCAAGCGCAATCATCGGCCTTGTCGTCGACGAAGTGGCCTTGCGGCCACTTCGCAAACACGGGGCTCTCACCACGGCGATTGCATCCATTGCGGCCGTGGTGGTGCTTGAAAACCTCGTGCGATTCTTCTTCGGCAATGACCTGCGCGGCTATGATCTTCCCCTGGTGCGCGACTGGCGGTTCTGGGGGCTGCGCATCGGGCCGCAACAGATCAACAACCTGCTCATCGCGGTGGCAATCATGGCGGCGATCTTTGCCGTGCTGCGCTTTACCCGTATCGGCAAGGCGATGCGGGCGGTTGCCGACAACCGCCAGCTGGCCGAACTCAAGGGCATCGACAGCATTCGGATCGAGCGTCTGGCGGTGTTCTTCGGCATGGGGATCATCGGCACGGGGGGACTGCTGCTTGGGGTGGGGAACTCGATCGACCCGCTTCTGGGCTTCCGGTTCTTCCTGCCGATCTTTGCCGCCGCGGTCGTCGGTGGCCTGGGGTCGGTGCCGGGCGCGGTGCTTGGGGCGATGGTCGTGGGGATCGGCGAAGAGGTGTCTCTCGTCGTGTTGCCGCCCGCCTACAAGACCGCCATCGGCTTTTTGTTCATCGTCCTTGTCCTGAGCTTCCGTCCGCGCGGGCTCTTGGGTGAGCGCGCGTATTGAGGCAGGGACAAGCATGATCAGTTATCTCTTCGCCACGCTCGTCATCGCCGGCATCTACGCCATCCTCGCCCTTGGCCTGAACGTGATCTGGGGCCTCGGCGGCATGGTCAACCTCGGCCTTGCCGGGTTCTTCGCGGTGGGGGCCTATACCTCCGCCCTCAGCTCGATCGGCGGGTATCCGATCTGGCTGTCCTGCCTGCTGGCCTTCGTGATTGCCGGGGCGATCGGAGCCTTGCTGGCCCGGCTGACGCTCAACCTTCAGGGCGA
>JAGRLX010000219.1:1572-2261 GCA_020441605.1 Alphaproteobacteria bacterium | reverse complement strand
GGCACGGATGGCATCTCGGGCATCCCCGGTCCCTGGCGGGGCGAGCTGAGCCCCTATCACTTCAACATGCTCTTTGCGGCGCTGATGGTCGCGCTGGTCGGTCTGGTCTGGTGGCTGACCACCAATCTGCGCAAGAGCCCGATGGGCCGTGCGCTGCGCGCGCTGTCAGACGACGAAACCGCCGCCGCCGTCGCCGGGAAGCCGGTGCGCCGGATGAAGGTGCAGGCTTTCGCGCTCGGCTCGGCCGTGATCGGGTTCGGCGGGGCGCTGTACGGTCATTATTTCAGCTATATCGCGCCCGACCTGTTCCGCCCGCTGATCTCGATCTACATCTTTCTCGCCGTCACGGCCGGGGGGACGGGGCGGCCCTCTGGCGCCGTGCTTGGCGCCGTCGTCGTGATCTTCATCCTGGAGGGGACTCGCTACTTCGGAGATGTGATCCCGGTGCTTTCGGGCGTCAAGATGGCGGCCCTGCGCGAGATGCTGGTGGGCACTCTGCTTGTGGTGATCATGCGCCTGCGCCCGGAAGGGATCCTTCCGGCAAGACCGACAGCGCGCGCCAACCTTTGATCCGGGCTGTGATCCGGGTCAGATTGCGATCAGCGGGGAAATCGCTTCCCCGCTGATCGTATTTCGCCGCTGCCACTTGGGCGCGGGGGGCGGAGGCGCGCTCAGCCGAAGAGGCGCGC
>JAGRLX010000219.1:0-1517 GCA_020441605.1 Alphaproteobacteria bacterium | reverse complement strand
GTCCAGTGGCCGGCTTCGTGCAGCATGTTGATCGTGCCAAGGGCTTCGCCATTGGCGATGATCGGCAGGTTGACGCAGCTTTCGCAGCCGAGGCTTGAAATCAGTTCGTGATCGAAGAAGGTCTTGACCATGTCCTCGTTCCCGTCGGTCACCATCGGCTCGCCACTCAGCAGGCTTTTGCCAAAGCGGTCGTGCGGCGGCATCGGCTTGGTGCCTTGGATCGGATAGGCATCGGGCATGTTCGACCAGGCGCGGCGGACGACACCGGCTTTTTCGTCGATGGTCAGGACGGTGAAGAGCTTAACCCCGAAAAGCCCGTCAGCGAGGTCGCAAAGACCCTGAAAGACGCTGTTGGGCTGATCGGTATCGGCCAGAGCTTTGGTAAAGGCGGTGAGATCGGTCATTTGAGGCTCCTGAGGGAAGTTCCGGGCAGGGGATCACCTGCCCTGCCCGGCGGGAAATCGGCGGCGCGGAATGCGCCGGCGGTCATGTCAGAGTGGCAGGGTCATGTCCTGCAGCGAGTCCGGGGCGCTGGTGAGAATCCGGTTTCCATCCTCCGTCACGATGATCGTGTCGGAGTGACGGAAGCCACCGACGCCCTTGATGTAGATGCCGGGTTCGACGGTGAAGCTCATCCCCGGTTGCAGGACGCGGGTGTCGCCTTCGGCCAGGAAGGGGGCCTCGTGCGACGTGACGCCCATACCGTGGCCGGCACGGTGCAACAGGTTCTCGCCATAGCCGGCGGCCTTGAAATGGGCGTTCACGGCCTTGTCCACATCGGACATCAGCACACCCGGCTTGACCATGTCGAACACCATGTATCGCCCTTCCATCATGGTCTGATAGGGTCGGACCGTGGCTTCTGGCACATGGCCCAGGAAAAAGGTGCGTTCGATTTCAGTGCCATAGCCGTTCATCACCGCGTTGATGATCGAGACATGCGGGCCGCCCTCGGTCATTGCCATCGAGAGATCCCCGAAATTGTGGGGGTCGTGCGAATAGCTGGCCGGGTGGAACACGGCCGTCAGCTTGTTGGCCTGGGGGTTGATGTTCGGGAAATCCGCCAGCAGTCGCCGGAACATCAGCGACGAGCCTTCCGAAGAAACCGCGGCCAGCGTGCGGCCGGGTTTGGCCTTTGCCAGAAGATCCGCCATTGCCGCGTTTGCGATCCCGGCCGCGTGCACCATGCGCCCGATCTCGTACGGGGTCTTGATCATGCGGATATCGTCGATGATGTCGCAGCGGACCCGTTCGGCGCCGATGGCTTCGTAGATCTGCAGCTGGCAAACGCTCTCGACGCCGACACGGCTGGCACCGTCCAGAACCGCCGCCATCTTGTCGAACCAGTTGGCGCCTGCCGGAGCGGGAAACTCGAAGTAGTCCACCAGCTCGATGTCGCCCACGGCGCGGTTCAGGATATGGGGAATTTCGAGCAGCGGGGCGAGGAACGTCATTTTGCCCGACGCCGGGATCATCAGGATGAACGGCCGCTCATGCACGAAGTTGGCGAAATTCGT
>JAGRLX010000218.1 GCA_020441605.1 Alphaproteobacteria bacterium | reverse complement strand
TTAATAGGTCCTGAGCCTAGATCTCGCGACGGAATCCCGCAGCCTCGTCCGTCTCTCAATCGTATAGAGACCCGGAGGAACCACCCATGAAGCCAATTCTTATCATCTCAGCAGCAATTGTCGCCATTTTGGCTGCGGCTGAACCAGGCGCGGCTCTTGAACCGTATATGCCGCGCAACGCGCGAGGCTTTGCAAAGGTTGACCAAGATTCCGATGGCAAGATCATCAGCCAGGAACTGCAACCACGAGCGGCCAGATCTTTCTTCCGTATGGATGAGGACAAGAATGGAGTTGTTTCATCTGCGGAAATCGACGCGGCGTTGCAGAAGATTGTTGTTCGGCGCCGCGACCGGATGTTGCGGTTGATGGATACGAGCGGAGACGGCGCAATCGACCAGACGGAACTTCAAACCTATGTGGAACACATGCTGATTGCTGCCGACGGTAATGGCGACGGCGGGGTATCTCTGGAGGAGGCTCGCGCCTTCAGGGTTGCGAAACTTAGGAAATAGACTATCGGAGAAGTGAGGAGCTGACGTCAGGAGATAAAACCGGATTTGAAAGGCCGGCCAAGTATAGCGAATGACTTATTGCCGCGCTTCGACTTGATGGCGGACGGCGACCTGCTGGCTGCGTCAAGCAGACGCGATCGGGCAGCATTTGCCGAGTTGGTGAACCGCCACTACAGGTCGGTTTACCGTCTGGCATGGCGAATGACGGCTGGGCATGCAGACAGTGAAGACATCGCCCAGGATGCCTTTATCAAGTTGTGGGGGAATCCGGCGCAAATCCGCGAGGCAGGCGCATTGAAAGGCTGGCTGATGAGGGTTGCCGCCAATGCTGTGATCGACCGGACCAGGAAGCCCACCCACGCAGATATGGAGGTGGCCGCAAATGTCGCTGATCCGACCATCGCTGCCGACGGCCACCTGAGCAGGACGCAGGCATCAAGACTGGTCGACGAAAGCATTGCAGCTCTCCCGGACCGGCAGCGACTTGCTCTGTCGTTGGTCTATTTTGAGGGTATGTCGAATATCGAAACCGCGCTGGCGATGGACTTGAGCGTTGAAGCCGTGGAATCCTTGCTTTCTCGTGCGCGCCGTGGATTGAAGCGAAGCTTGGCTTCCGAATGGCGCAATCTCCTGGATGGACTGACGACATCCAACTCCTGAGGACTGTTTTAGGCATTGGTGAAATGAAAGATCGTGATCAAAAAGGAAATGAAGGGGAGTTCCGCCGGATACTCGCATTGGCGACGGTGCCAGATGTGCCTGACGGTGGAATTGAGCGGCTACTTGCACGTGTCGAATGCGCGGCTGACATTCATGAAGTCATTCCATTCAGATCTCGGGACACCCGCTGGCGCACGAGACTAGGTTACGCGGCGGCGCTGCCGCTTGCGGCTTCGCTGGCCCTTGGTCTCTACCTTGGTGCCATGGGTGATTTCGACTTCATGCTTCCGGATGTGATAACTGGCGCAGTCGCAGATAACCAGGATCTGGTTGATGACCTGGGAGGTATGGGCGAGGCCGACGCATACTTCGAGGACACAGTGTCATGACCGATAGTGGCGGATCGCGCGCACGAGGAACGCTGGCTTCTGGTCGCAGGTGGTGGATGATATTGCTTTTCCTTTCGGTCGCCCTGAACCTTTTGTTTATCGGCGCGGCCGTTGCCCGCTACTTTGTCCATGAGCCGCATGGGCGCATTTCGGGAATTAGCGAGATGCAGCTCATTCCACGGAAATTCTTTGGTGATGTTTCGGCTTCGCGCCGGTCTGAATTGGCTCAGGTCTTCAAGGGCTATCGCGTCATGTTCCGGGATGGTCGCGAAGCGAGGCGCAAGATGGCGGTCGATCTGGCTGACGCTCTTGCGGCCGAGCCCTATGATGAAATCAGAGCCCGATCGGCAATCTTGGCATTCAATCAGAAAGGCGCGGAGCTGATGGGCCATGGCGGCGACGCCGCAGTTGATTTCATAGGGAAGTTGTCGCCTGAAGAGAGAAAGCTCCTTGCACAACGCATTCGGGAACGGGCCGGCGCAGGATCGCGCAAGAGAGATTAGGCGTTTCGGGTCGTCTGGGTCGGAAGAGTTATTGTAACTTCCGTGCCGACCCCGACGACGCTTTTGATTGACAGGCCACCACCATGCAGATCGAGCAAAGACTTCGAGATGGCCAGTCCAAGCCCAGATCCGCCTTTGCTCTTCGTGAACTGATTTTCGACTTGCTCAAAGGGACGGCCTAACTTGTCAATATCACCGGCCGGAATGCCGATGCCGGAATCCTTGATGTGAATTTGGATCGAGTTGTCACTTTCCGTTGCCGATACAGTCACCTCGCCGCCCTCTGGCGTGAATTTGATGGCGTTGGATAGAATATTTATCACAACCTGTTTGAGCGCACGCCTATCGGCGTGAACGCGCAATGAAGGGTCGATGTCGCTTCTGAGCAAGATATTTCCATCAAAGGCACGTGGACCAACAAGACGCATCACTTCATCATACATTGCGCTGATATCGACCAACTCGATCTCGAGCTGCATCCTTCCAGCCTCGATCTTGGACATATCAAGAATGTCATTGATCACATCGAGGAGAAATTGGCCGCTGCGATGTATATCGCTGGAATACTCTCGATACTTGTCTGATCCGATGGGACCGAAGATTTGGGCCTCCATGATCTCGCTGAATCCGATTATGGCATTAAGCGGAGTTCGGAGTTCGTGGCTCATGTTCGCTAAGAATTCTGACTTAGATCGATTGGCTGCTTCAGCGCGTGTCTTCTCGCGCGCATATTTATCCGCGAGATCGGCAAGTCTCTGGGCCTGCTGATCAGCCAGAAGGCGTTCCTTCTGAAGATCGCGAACCGTCATCATCAGCTCTCGTTCGGAAAGAAGCAAGCGTTCCTCTTGCTTTTTGAGAGCAGTGATGTCTGTGCCGACCGATACAAATCCTCCGTCTTTGGTTCGCCTTTCGTTGATTTGCAGCCAACGCCGGTCGGCAAGCTGAACTTCGAACGAGCGGCCTTCGGCCGCTTCGCTCTTGGTGAGGCCGATTCGCTTGCGGATAGCTGGCTCCTTCGCTGTCCGAACGACATCTTCATAAGCAGTTCCCGGCACACATGCTGAAGCCGGGAGGGAATGAAACTGCTGGTACTTGGAGTTACACAAGACGAGGCGGTTGTCCGCATCCCAAAGCACGAAGGCTTCAGATATGTTCTCGACCGCATCCTTCAACCGGAGTTCTGCCTCCTTGTTTAGATGATCCGTGAGCTTTTGCTGAGTGATATCAAATACAATGCCAATCAAGTGCGGCTCGCCATCGACATCACCTGGAGCGAGAGCTGCTCTCGCCCGCAACCACACCCAGTGACCTTGATCATGTCTCATGCGAAACTCCTGATCGAATGCTGGAATTTCGCCCCGCAGCAGACGCTCGACGACCGCTTCGAGTTCAGTATCCGCCGGGTGTATTCGATCTATCACCTCTCCAAAGTTCAGAAAGTCCCCCTTCACCGGCATGCCAAGAATGCCGAACATCGAGCGCGACCAAAACAGCACGCCCTTGCCAATGTCCCAATCCCACATGCCGCACTGGCCACGATCAAGGGCCTTATCGAGCCGGGTTGTGGCTATATCCAAGATCTGGTCGGCTTCGGCCGCCCGTGCCGATTGCCAGTGAAATGCACCACCGAGCATCATCAAGACGAGGAATGTTACGACAAAAAGGGTCGTTAAGCGGGTCACGCTATCGCGCCAAGACTTCAGCACGTCCGACTTCTTCTGGAACACGATGAGGCTTCCGGGGAAATTGCCAAGTCCAAGGAACATAACGAAGGCCTCCTCTCCCGAAGCCAGCGAAAAAGGTGTCATGTCGGGACCGGAAATTGGTTCTGTCTCAAAGTGAGGTGAAAGGACGCTGTTGATCTGCTTTCCGTCCAATCCCGCGGATGCTGGCATGGATGCTATGATCCTGCCTTGGGAATTGGCGACAGCAAAGACTCTCGCTTCGGCTAGACTGTCCGGCGGAAGGACTTCGCTAAGTACCGATGAATTGAGTTCGCTTGGTTGGTCGCTCGTCTCAGCCTTTCTCGCATATCGGATTGCAATCGACTGTGAAACGATCTTTCCGTGGAGCACCGACAAGCGATTTTGTTCGGAAACGTGACTGGCGCGATTTTGGAGGAGTTGCAGTAGTAGGGCGCTGCCGAGCACAAGCAAGAACAGGGCAATGAGGCCGGTGATCAGAAGCCTGAGATGTCTTTCGGATATAGCCACCTTGAATCGCTTCGACCATGGTGTTGGCAAGCGGAGCAGTCGTTCTTTGAAAAACAACTCACCGATTTGCGTCTTGCCCACGACTCTTCCCCATTTTCCACCTCCAGTATCCAAGGAGGTCGGCATCGGAACGAGTGCCCCACACGACATTCCGAATCAGCGGCTATTGATTCGTAACTTGGGTGCTTTGTCCAGCCGTATCCCGAAATTTCATGTTATGAAGCTAGATCAGGCAGTTTCAAATCTGTCGTGGGATAGACCAATCTGGCTGAGAAAAAGGTGCTTCAGGCTTGCTAGTGCCTTCTGTCTTGTGCTTCTGGTTATGCGGTAGCGTCAAGAGAATGGTCCCGTTGAAACAGCTGCTCTTGAATGCAAGTCGTCGAGCGGACCTCCAGCGGCAGAAGAGAACTGCTATCTATATCATCGCCGGGCGCGCAAACTAGGCATTGTGTTGCCGTTGGGCGTGACCAGAGGGGCACAGTTGCGGTTGGGCGTCTGTCAATCAAGCAGACGGTGCATGGCAGGATTGTCGTTGCGCATGACCGAAAGTGGCACCAACAAAGGATTATGATCGTCTCGGCACATGCACTGTTTTCCGTGCGGTAAAGGCCTTGTGGGCTATGTTTGTGGTTCCAACATGCCATGCCACATATGCACCACGAGGTTATAAGGCCTCGCTTGGTCACAGATTGTCTCACACAATCTTTCATCTCGAAGACATGCAAGGTCGACCTCGTGACGACTGCCAGCTATCGCCCGTTATCCGGGCGAGTGAACCCGGAAGGCATCGGGACATGCTATGACTATGCCCCGCCAGCAACCCAAACCTAGAAACGGTTGATCCTGAACGGTGATAGATCGATATTGCCCTTCCTGTTCGTCATCTGCTCGGCTAGCAGCCGGCCGGTTGTGGGGCCCCAAGTCAATCCCATATGCCCATGGCCAAACCCATACCACACATTGGAAGCAGTTGTTGAAGGGCCTATCACCGGCAGGGAGTCAGGCGTACCTGGTCTACGGCCCATCCAGCGTGTCGCTGCCGAGTCGGGCTCACGCAGAGCCGGGAAGATTGACTTGAAAACGCGCCAAAGCTTGTCCGCCCTTTCGTAGTTCGGACTCGCTTCCAGGCCGGCAAATTCGTCGGTGCCGGCAAGCCGAAGACCCATTTCCATAGGTGTGGCGCCGCCGGGGGTCCTTGCATAGGTAATGGTACGTGACAGCGAAATCCCGGAATTAGGAAGCACTATGTGATAGCCGCGCTCGGCTTCCAACAAAACCCTTTCGCCCAACTGCTTTGCCAGCAAATGCGAATAGGCGCCTGCGCAAATCACCAACCGGTCTATGGCATATGCGCCATTGTTGCGTAGCTGGAGTTGCCGAACCTGACCATCGATTAGGTCGAGCTTCGAGACCTCATCGTTGATGATAACTCCGCCATTGCGCGATACGTCCTCGGCAATAGTCTTGACCAGGCGCTCTGGATTTATGACGAAGTACCAGCCGCCGTGAAAAGCCGCACAATGCACATTCGGCCCCAAGGCCGGTTCCAGCTCACGGGCCTCATCGCCTGACAACCGTGTGGTATCAAATCCATAGCGCCGCTTTGTTTCCCGATCGCGTGCCTCCGCCAAGAATTGTGTCTCACTATCAAAAACACGCAGGGTATCTTGATAGCGGATAAGATCGGCGGACGCGGTCTGTCCGAGCAGAGTTTCGAAATCCGATACGCACCGCAACGCGAGGGACGCCCTTGCGCCAGTGATTGCTGTGACCCTGTCCGGCATTGCATTTCTGCCGGCCGCCAGAAACCAAGGGAGCGCCTTGGGCAGATAGGACCAACGGACAGTGAGAGGCCCCAGCGGATCCATGAGCCAGCCCGGTATCTTCATCAAGACCCTGGGATGAACTGTTGGTATGATTTCAGCAAAGGCTATTCCGCCGGCGTTCCCGAAGGAGCAACCTTCACCTGGCGGGACCCTGTCAATGACCGTTACGTCGTAGCCGTCCCGTTGGAGGAAGGCGGCAGTAGACATACCAACAATGCCTGCGCCAACGATCGTCGCATGGGGCTTCTTCATGATGGGCTCCAGAAAATTTTGAACTGCTCGACGCAATACGACTCAAAGGCTGAAACCAGCCGGGTCTTGCGCAACTGCTTCAAGCTCGCCAGTGCGATGATGCCTGGCTCGACAGGTTCTGCAATTGGACGGACGGCCAAAGCATCTCCTGCATAGGAATGGTCACCGTATGGCCTGGTTATGAGGATTGAATAGCCGAGTCCGCGTCCTACCAGGCCTCTCACGACTTCGAGGGAGGGGGAGGCGAAGGCGATTTTGGGGGATAGCCCAGCTTTTTCAAGAATGCGGGTGAAGTAGATCCGGCTAGGCGGAACATCCAGTAGGACGAGTGGTAGTTCAGCGACGTCTCTGAGCCAGACGCGGTCCTTGGCAGCCAGTTGATGTGACGCGGGAAGGAGGATATGGGGGGTGAAGGCGCCAAGGCGCGTTGATGTCACGTCGTCGGGCAGATCGACATCATAGAGCAATGCAAGATCGAATCGGCCGAGTCGTAGCCCTTCGAGAAGCACATCCTGGGTGCCTTCCTCAAGCTGAATGCTCGCCATTGAGTTCTTGGAAACGAAACCAGCAATCAATTGTGGGGCAAAGACGGGGGCAATCGTGCCGAAACTAGCGATCGACAGCGTGCCTTCGACGGATAGTCCCGCAGCGGTTGATCCCCTCTTGAGGTCATTGGCATGGGACAATAGATTACGGGCTTCGGACAAGAATTGTCGCCCTTGGGGTGAGGGGCTGACCCCCATCGCGTGATGACGGATGAACAGTTGAACCCCTATATTGTCCTCGAGCTTGGCAAGAGAAGCAGACACCGTCGGTTGCGCGATGCCAAGCGCTTGTGATGCGCGTGCGACAGATCCATGATCCAGTACGGCCAAGGCATATTCGATTTGGCGTAACGTAAAGGGTATCATCAATAAAACCTATTCTGTGCGCCAATATAATCTATTTTTTTGAACTTCTTCGCTGTGACATTATGGCAACCTCTGAATTTGGGCGCGAACAAGCGAGCGACATGATCAGACCACTATTGACTTGGCAGGGATCCAGCTCTTGGCGAGCGACCAGTCTCCATTGGGTGTTCTTCGATGAGACAGGCGAATTCGACATCTGCCGGGGTCTGCTGGTTCGCATTCTCTGGAACGGCGAGGCCGACCGCCGATTTGGAAGCTTGTGACCTGCGCCCCCACGGCGCACCATCAACTAAGAAGGACTTTGAGAAATGATCAGGACTGGCGAGCAATACCGTGACTCGATCCGCGATGGCCGTGAAATCTACATCAACGGCGAAAAGGTAAGAGACGTCACGAGGCACCCTCAGTTCAAGCCGCTGGTCGATATTCGTGCGCACATTTATGATATGCAGCACGACCCCAAGACCAGAAGCGTCATGACTTATCGTGAAAAGGACGAAGACTATTCGATCGGATTGAAGTTGCCACATACGCAACAAGACTGGTGGGAGAAGCGTCGCGCGACTGATGCGGTCTTCCATGAAATAGGTGGTGTGGTCACGCGAGTGGGAGACGAAACCGTCGGCGAAATGTGGTCGCTGTTCGATGGTCAAGACGTGCTGAATGAGGTTGATCCGCAGTTCTCGCAGAACATCAAGAATCATATCGACAAGGTGATCAAGCACGATCCGTTTCACGTGTCTGCCAATACCGATCCCAAGGGTGACCGATCCAAGCGGCCGCAGGATCAGGACCCCGACATGTTACTTCATGTGGTGAAGGAGACCGACAAGGGCATCGTCGTTCGAGGCGCCAAATACGAAACAGCGGCCGCCTACTCGAACCAGGCTTTTACAAAGCCGACAATCGCCAACTGGGGGGATGAGAAACTTTCAGATTACGCGGTGGGATTCATTTGTGATCTGTCTTCTCCAGGTTTGAAATTCATTTGCCGGACAGGTTTTGCGGGCAGAGCACCGGCGGCGGACTATCCGCTGGCCAACAAATTCGACGAGGTCGATGCGCTCGTCGTCTTCGACAATGTGCTGATACCATGGGAAAACATCCTGTTCTATCGTCATACTAGGGCGGCAATGTTCATCCGGGCCACATTACATAGATATTCAGCCTTTGCCTTTGTGCAACGTAACCTGAAGGTCGCCGACATGATCATCGGCGCTGCATTGTTCAACGTGCGGCAGACTGGACTTGACAAGCAGCAGGCGGTTCAGGAGAAGCTTGCTGAACTCGCCGTCTATCGCGAAGGTATCAATGCGCATTTGACTGCCGCCATCGCCATGGCCGAAAGAAGTCCGGGCGGTTTGCTGATGCCGAACCAGTCGCTATTGATGACGGGTAGAGTCCATGCTTGCTCGAACCTGCCACGCATCATGCATATTGCCCGAGAGCTTTGTGGCGGGCAAATCTGTGTGACACCCGACTTTGCAGCGTTCAAGGCTGACGGTTCCGCGCAATGGCTGGAGAAGTTCTATTCGATCAATGAAGAATGGGTAGCCGACGACAGGCGCAAGCTTTTGGCCTTTGCCCGCGATTTGCTCAATTCGGACTATGCTGGACACCGGCTGACCTTCCAGCTCTTCGCCCAATCGCCACCCTTCGCCCATCTGGCAGCGGTCTACCGCAACTTCGATTGGAACAACTCGCTTGACTTTGTACAGCAGGCCGCCGGGCTGTCCGACAACGTGATGGGGAAGATGACCCGTTCAACTGGCGACAGCGCTGTCAGCAAATGGTTTGCCACGCAGATGCCGAAGCAGGCAGCGGAATAGCGAGCGCGGCTCGGCGACTAAGGGAGCCACAGATGTCCATTGAAAAGATCGAGATACTAGTGGTGGGCGGTGGACAGGCCGGGCTTGCCATGAGCGAACACCTGGCACGCTGCGGTCTGCCCCATGTTGTGCTAGAGCGGCAGCGCATCGCCGAACGCTGGCGTTCGGAGCGCTGGGACTCTCTGGTGGCGAATGGCCCAGCCTGGCACGACTGTTACCCTGGACTGGAGTTTCCGGGATATCGGCCCGATGATTTCGTCCCGAAGGAAGCCATTGCCGACGCCTTTGTAGCCTTTGCCAAAAAGATCAAGGCACCGGTGCGTTGTGGTGTCGAGGTCACAGCGGTACGGAAGCACCTCGGAACACGTGGCTTCCGTGTCGAAACCTCAGAGGGTGTCATGGAGGCCAACTACGTGGTTGCGGCCACCGGCCCCTTTCAGAAGCCCGTTATTCCCGCCGTCGTGCCGCAGGAAACGGGGATCATGCAGATCCACTCTACCGCTTACCGCAACCCGGGCCAGTTGCCGGGGGGAGCAGTTCTGGTGGTTGGAGGAGGTTCGTCTGGCGTGCAGATCGCCGATGAAATCCTGAGGGCCGGCAGGAAGGTGTACCTTTCGGTCGGACCACATGACCGTCCGCCGCGTAGCTATCGCGGACGGGATTTCGTCTGGTGGCTCGGGGTGCTTGGCCTGTGGGATGCCGCGGCGCCACCGGAGGGAAGGGAACACGTGACCATCGCCGTGAGCGGCGCCTACGGCGGCCAAACCGTCGATTTTCGCAAGCTGGCAGGGTGGGGCATGAACCTGGTCGGCCGCACGACGGCTTTCAAGGATGGCACGATCCACTTCGCCCCGGATCTCGCGCAGAACATCGAGCAGGGCGATGCCAATTATCTTTCGGTGCTGGATGCGGCCGATGCCTTCGTCGTCCGCAATGGCGTCGATCTTCCCGAGGAACCCCAGGCCCGCGAGATTGGCCCCGCACCGTCCTGCATGACCGATCCGCTTCTGTCCTTGGACCTGACCGAGGCTGGCGTCACCTCGATCATCTGGGCCACCGGCTTCGCGGTTGATTTCAGCTGGCTGCAGGTCGATGCTTTCGACAAGAACGGAAAACCGAAGCAGCAGCGGGGCGTATCGTCCGAGCCCGGAGTCTATTTCCTCGGGCTGCCCTGGCTGTCGCGGCGCGGCTCGACCTTCATCTGGGGTGTCTGGCACGACGCCAAATACATTGCCGACCACATTGCCACCCAACAGGGCTATATGGCTTACAGGCCAGGATAACCCGCCGCCATTCCGATCAGTGAGACAACGACCAGGGACCAGCAAGACATGACCGCCCACAAACGCATCCGACCATTCAATACCCGCGACACCTATCCCGAGCAGAAACTCGACAACGACTTGTGCCAGGGCGTCGTGGCCCGCGGAACCATGGTGTTCCTCAGGGGCCAGGTCAGCCAGGACCTCGACAGCCGCGAGTCGCTCCATGTCGGCGACGCCACGCTGCAGACACGCAAGACCATGGAAAACATCAAGATGCTGATGGAGGAGGCCGGCGGCCACATGGACCACATCTGCCGCATCGTGGTCTATCTCACCGACATCCGCTACCGCCAGGACGTTTATCGCGAAATGGGCCAATGGCTGAAGGGCGTCTTTCCCTGTTCGACCGGCCTCGTCATCACCGCACTGGCGCGGCCCGAGTGGATCGTCGAGATCGAAGCGACCGCCGTCATTCCGGATTGAGCCCATGACCTTTTCCATCGCCGGCCGCTGTGCCAGATCGGACGCCTTCGGCGTCGCCATCACCACTTCGTCCATCGCCGTGGGCGCGCGCTGCCCCCATGCCCGCGCCGGCGTGGGCGCCGTCGCCACCCAGAACGTGACCGACCCCAATCTCGGCCCCATGCTGCTTGATCTGATGCAGCAGGGATTGAGCGCAAGGGATTCAATTGACACGATAATCAGGGATCGGCCGCACATCGAATACCGCCAGCTGACCGCCGTGGACCGCAATGGCACCACGGCCAGCTGGTCGGGCAAGAACATCCTCGGCACCCATGCCGTGTCCGAACAGCCGGACTGCGTGGCGGCCGGCAACCTGCTCAAGTCGGCCGGCCTGCCCAAGGCGATGACCGATGCCTTTGCTGCCAATGGCGACCAGCACCTGGCCGAGCGCCTGCTGCGCGCCCTGGAGGCGGGACTGGCTTCTGGCGGCGAGGAGGGGCCGGTGCATTCCGCCTGCCTCATCGTCTATCACGAACAGGCCTTTCCGCTGGTGAACCTCCGCGTCGACTGGGACGACGAAAATCCGATCCGTGTACTGAGGAGATTGTGGGAAGACTACAAGCCGCAGATGGGCGCCTATCTGCAGCGCGCCATCGATCCCACCCAGGCGCCGAGCTACGGCGTGCCCGGAGATCCGTGAGCGTCACGGGGCATGACCACAGTGTCAAACAGCGGACGTGACTGATCCTCGGGGAGGGTGGCCTTTGCCCCTCCGGGGAAATGAACTCCCTTCATGTGAGAGAAGGGAGGCGCGGGCGCGGCCCGGCGCAGTGTGCTGATCCGGTGGGACCAGCGTGGAGCGCCTTGCAGCGCCCGCTCCGGCAGGACTTCTTCGCAAACCGGGAACACTTCGGCCCTGTCCTATCCAAGGGACTGCCTAACTGCCCTTTTGGGGCGCCGGGACCATAGTATCCCGGGGGTT
>JAGRLX010000217.1 GCA_020441605.1 Alphaproteobacteria bacterium | reverse complement strand
ATCAATGAGTCCTGAGCCTAGACTAGTGGGGGATCAGCAGTTGACGAACAGGTGAAAACCGCGATCCGAAAAGTTGCCGGCAGAGTCGTGGGTCGAAATGAAAACGCCATTGTTGTTGCCGGCGCGCAACGCAACGGTAATTTCTCCGGGAGGCTGAGTACCAGTTCCGGGATTTCCGATCGTTGCAACATAGGCGCAATTGACGAGGTTGCGGCGGAAGATCACCTGATATTGTCCCGTGCTGAGTCTGGTGGAACTGGCATTGCCGTCTCCACGCGATGTAACACCGGTTGGCAGAATGACCGCCCACAGCGTTGCCGACCCTAAGGCTGTGCCGCCAGGGCTCAACGGCTCGATACCCGCATTATCATTCAAACGCGACGTCTGAGCGGCATAGGCCATGATGGAGGACGAAGCGAAGGCCGCTGCCGCAAGTGCGCCAAGAATCGTACGTGTCATGTGCTTTTTCATGGGAGTTCCTCTCAAAGTGGGTTGTCAGATATGAAGACAGTCGTGCTGCACTTTTCGTCTCGCGGCGCCCCGTGCTCGGACACCATGAGTTGCCCCTTGCGCTCTCGGCGCGATGCTGACCATACACTTTCGGACTGAGATAGTTGTGATCTTTATTACAAGGGAAAGTTTTATTCTCCAAGTGACACGACTTACAGAAAGGTCATGTTACGTCATGACTGGAATGGTCCTGCCTTGAGTCGACCAGGCCAGAGTTGGGAGAAGCTGCCGGGCTTGGGCTACACGATTGGCGGAGAAGGCTTGAAGTTGGAGGCAGTGTCTGCGGTCAGTGGGCCGGGCCCCGGCATGCTGACCGGCAGTCCCTCAATTCCAATTCTGACGCGACCATCCTGAAGCGGGGTCTGTTGCGGCGCCAGTCGTGCTTGATTCAATGGACAATGTTGATATTCTTTCCCATGGATAATCGAGCGGAGCGGCTGGCCGATGACAATGCGTTTGTGGGGCTTGGTTTGCGCCTTCATTGCCTTCGGATCATCTTGGGCGCTAGCGGGTCCCAACGAACGCGCTATCGCCGCTTTCCGATCCGGTGACTATGAAACAGCTTATACGCTGCTCGAGCCTGCCAGCCGGCGCAGGGACGCCGAAGCGCAGTATTATCTCGGTCGAATGCTGGTCGAGGGACTTGGCATGGAGAGGGAGCCAGCTGAGGGTATCCGTTATTGGCGACAGTCGGCGCAAGCGGGATTTGCCCTTTCGCAAGTGGCCTTGGGAGATGTCTTCTCGGACGGCAAATTTGCCAACCAGAATTACGGCGAAGCGTTGAAATGGCGCCAACAAGCTGCGGATCAGGGACAGCCCGCGGCCCAATATGCCCTCGCAGGCATGTATTTCGGCGGGCAAGGTGTGCCGCAGGATTACGTGAAGGCCCACGCTTGGGCCAACGTCTCGGCCGCGCGGGCCAATCAGGATAATGAAACCGAGTTGGCAGGCAATGCCATGGCCCTGCGGGACAAGGTGGCTGAGCTGATGTCTCCGGCCCAGGTTGCCGACGCTCAAGGCTTGGCGCGGAACTGGATGGCTGCCACGGGGAAATCCGCTTCGCAATCCGCCGATGGCGACAGAAATGCGAAAAATGACGCCGCCGATTCCGGAGAAGCAAGTCGCTCGGGCGGGTCGACGATAAAGGCCAAGCGCGAGGACGATGCCGCAAGGAAGGCGCGTGAAGAGGCGCAGGCTGCCAAGAAGAGGCGGGCGGCCCAGGCAGAAGATGAAGCGCGGAAGAAGGCGGCCGAAAAGCGGGACAACAGCAAGAAGGCTGCCGAGCCTGTCCGAAAGAGCGGTAACCGGCCATCCGCCCACGCTTACTCATACCAATTGTGGCGGGAGGGCAATATCCCGGCCGGTGTGGTGAGGGCGTCCACGCCATGGGGTACCTTGGTGTGCAGAGGTCATTCCAACAACGGTTGGGGTGGACCCGAGGTGCGCTACTGCAGATGGAAGTGAACAAACGAGTAGCTCGGCAGTGGGCGGTCTTCGGCATCCCCCTGACAGCCTCATGAAAAACCGGGTACAGACTCCAGACCGAGATGTTTGACCAGCGCCAGACCCTGATTGGCAAAGGCAACGCGATGACCGGTCTCCTGGCAAAGGGAGCCCCGGTTTCCAGGGACATGTGCCTCCGGTGACATCTCGAATACGTCCTTCAGGACATAGTGGCCATCGGCCGAAAGTCCTTCCAGTTCGGTTATCGAGACGACGCCGCGCCGGCCGCCGATCCGCTGAACCTGCACGATCACGTCGACGGCCGAGGCAATCTGTGCCCGCAGAGCGCGCTGAGGCAGATCGACCTTGCTCATGAGCGCCATCGTCTCCAGCCGGTTGAGAGCATCGTCCGGCGTATCAGCGTGAAGCGTGGTCATGCTGCCGCTGTGACCAGAGGTCATCGCCTGGATCATGTCGAGGGCCTCGGCCCCCCGGCATTCGCCAACCAAGATACGGTCGGGACGCATGCGCAGCGACGCACGGAAGAGTTCACGTATGGTGATGCCGCCAAGACCAAAACGGTCGGGCTTTTGCGCCTCGAAGTACAGGGTATGTTTGGGCTGAATTTCCAACTCGTTGACATCCTCGATCACGATGACCCTGTCCGCCGGTTCCATGAATTGCGACAGGGCGTTCAGAATGGTCGTCTTGCCCGTGCTCGTGCCGCCCGAGACAACGATATTCTTCTTGAGCTTGAGGCACATGGCGAGGAAATCACTTGCGGCCCCGGACAAGGTTCCATTGCTCAGCAAATTCTCTACGGTGTGGTTGGCCTTGGCAAATCGGCGGATTGCAATGCAGAGTCCATTCCGGGCGGCAGGGGGGAGGAGGATGTGAACGCGGGATTTGTCATATAGCCGCGCCTCTATGCTGAGTTCATCCTGGCTGAGAAGCTTTCCGGCATATTGCGCGATGGCCCGGGCCGCCGCCTCAAGATGTTCCGCGCTGTCGAAGGTCGCGTCGAGCTTCTCCAGTGTACTCCGGTCGCGCACCTCGCCCGAAGGAAGCTGTTCACGGCTCCGCCGCTCGACATAGATCTCCGTGTGGCCATTGATCATGATCTCAGTCGTGGCAGGATCGTCCAGATATGGTCCGATGGGCGTCAGTAGACGGCGTACGGTGCCCTCGAAAATCTGGCGCCGACGATCCGGTTTCACATCGGGCAATGTTTCATCGAGTGACACGTCGTTCATGGCCAAGGCACCCCTACGAGTGAAGAGGTCATTCTCAATAAGGCAAACAGTGCACTCTCGAGCTTCGGAATCATGAGGATCGCCGCGATGCCGACGCTGGCCGAGAAAAGAATGTAGGTCGAAACCGAGTTCATGGTCTGCTCCGGTCCGGCTTGTCTCGGCGACCGACGATCAGTTCAACCGGCGTTGTCGTTCTGCGCAGTGGAATGCCGAGGAGACTGGTCAGGGCAAAAACCAGCGTCAAGAGCGCCGTGACAGCTACGCCTATTGACAGGCTGGGGGCAACGGAAGTCAACCACGAAAGCTCGTGTCCAGCGGCGTCGACGGGCAGGGGGATGAGACGCGGCTCAGACAGCCCGAACTCGACCCGAGCCACATGCGCCGCGGTAGACTGGCCGAACATCCATTCGAATGCCACGTAAATGGCCGAGACCAGGACTGTGGCGAAAATCGAAGCAATCATCACCGCGATGAGCATTTGAACAGCCACGGCGGCATAGATGGAGTAGGCATGAATGCCCCTGGCGAGCAGGAGCCCATAGGTAGGCAATCGCGCAGCGACGAGCGGTCTTATTTGTAGATAGAGCGCGGACGCGCACAGCAGGAAGCCGAGCATTGCCACAGCCGCGGTGAGATAGCCAATTACTTTCTGGGTATAGTCCATCCGCCCGAGCGCATCCTGATAGGTCTCTCCGATCAGGAACAATTTCCCCTTGCTGTCGCCATACTGCTTGATGTTCCTAATCGTGTCGGCAATGTCCACCCCCGGTGGAACGAAAACGAGACCAGCCCGAAAATAGGCTTCGGGGCGATAGAGCATCTTGGCATTGCCGGTGTCGCAATTGCTCGGTCCGGACTGTCCGCTTGGGTCTCTGATGGACTCGCATTCAGCTTCTATTGTTCGACCACGCGCAGTGACGGGTGGGGACGAATCGAATCCCGGGCGCACATCGTGGTAGTCTCCGAGACCAGCCCGGCTGAGGCAAGCCTGCGCCGTCACCCAGCTGACGCTTGGCGGAACTTCGAACAACAGATTGCTGCTGTCCTGCCGAGATGCGCGCGCCTTGCGGGTCTTCTCCCGCGCCCTGGCCGAGAGACAGGAGTCGAGCAATGCCAAGGCTGATCCATCCCCGATGAGTTTTTGGCTCTTGGGCCGATCGACGCCCACGAGCGTGAAACGTTTCAGCGTCTGAAAGGGCTCATCGTAGTCGTTGACATCTTCCTCCAGAACGAAACGGAGCGCCGCCTTGTTGCGAACAGCCTTGGCGAGCATGACCATATCGAAAGGGATCAGCATGCTGATCTTCTGAATGCCCGGCAGGCTGTCGGCCCAGACCACATTGAACTTCAGGAGGCGCCATTCATCGATGCTGAACGGCAGCGCCAGATAAATCCCGTGAAGCTCGGTAAGGTCATCAAGGCTGACTGGCATGTCATCGAGCAACGGCGCGGGGAGCTGCGCCGCAATCACCTTTCGGTAGTTCTCGTAGTTGAACCGCTCACGAAACAGCTTCTTGCTCAAGACAACGGTTCGCGGCCCTGCCGCGTCCCCGGCGTTGACGGCATAAACAGGATTCTTCAGATCTACGGCCCATGCGCGAAACTCGACGCTGACATCATTTTCGGTCACTTTCTTGCGCCAGACGTCGGAACCATTGGCTGAACTCGCGGCGCCACTCGCCTGTGCGAATGCTGCCGTATCCGCACCGGCCACGGCCGCGTCGCCAATGCCAGCCGCTGGCAGCTGGACCAGGGGGTCCAGCTGCTCCAGTTCTACGACAGGGTAAAAGGACAGTCGCCCGAGTGCCTGCTGGACTTCGGGATCCGCCTCACTGGGAGCAACGCCTTCCCCCGGTTCGTAGCCTCCACGGTTGGCAAATACGGCGAGCGCATTGGCATCCAGCCCGCGGCCGATGTTGGTGAAAACCCAAATGGGAGCGCCCGCCCCGCGGACATGGCCGAGCATCGCCTGGGTTATGTTCTCGGTCACTCCTCGGCCGGCACTCAACGAGAACGTGACCAGTCCGATGACGATGGCAGAAAGGAGTGTCAGCGATACAAGATCGTGTCCGCCCTTGGATTTTTGCACACCGGGCAGTCCAAACAGCCCCGTGCCTCGAACATACTCCTTGATTGCGAGGGTAATGGCGAAGATCAAACCAACGTCTCCCGGCCAGAAACAGCATGGGTTTGCATCAGGGAGTTCTTTCCTTCGCTCCAGACAGACTGCGATCGCCGGACGTTCAATTTCGTTTCACCAAAGTCGTTGTCTATCTTCACCACGAAGGGTGCCCTACCGAACTCGTCGGCTTCATGATGATGAGTAATCCAGATGAAAACGCGCTGGTGATCCTCCTCGATCCAGCGATCAACCACCAACATGATTTCCCGCCTGGTCTGCGGATCAAGATTTCCGGTCGGTTCATCAGAAAACAGAACCTTTGGATCCGTGGCGAGCGCTTGCGCAAGCGCCATGCGTTGCCGCTGGCCGCCAGACAATTGATAGGGGAAACGCTTTCGGAACGTTGCTATATCCTCGCCGTCGATAAGGAATTTGGACAAGATCCTGTCGACCACATCGTCGTGGCCCCTGGACGTTCGCTTGTGGCCGTTCAACTGAAGCGGCAGCTTGAGATTTTCCTCGACCGTCAGAAACGGAACGAGCATCGCATCCTGAAAGGCGAAGCTGAAGGCCTTCATGCGCAATGCCGAAGACGAATCGCCGTCTCCATTCGTCTGGCCGAACTCCGCCCTTACGCCGGCATCCGGGAGAGTCCATACAATTCGCCCCGACATCGGAGAGGCTTGTCCGGCAAGCGCATAAAGAAGTGTTGTCTTGCCAAGCCCGGTCCTGCCAATGATAGGAACTCTCCGGTTGAACTCAGCAAAATTGATATCGAGGTTGATCCCGGCAAGAACTGCGCGCTGTCCCCAGCCGACCGACACATCGACGAGGGAGAGAGTGGCAGAGTCCGAACAGGACCGGTCATTCGTCACGGCAAGTACTCTTGCGGAACCCAATAGATGTTTTCGCCGAGATAGTTGCGGCCCAACTTGTAGACTTCCGGGTCATCACCTGGCGACAATTGCACTGGCTGCTCGCGAATGAACTTGAGCCGGGCGCCATTCTCCGTCAGATTCGGGCAATCCAATGGTGTTTCCTCATTGTAGGTGCTGAGCTTCTGGAGTTCGGCGTTTCGCAACATGGTTCTGCTGGCCAGCAGCCACACACGCAAGCGGTCGATCTCGCAGGTTGGCAGCAGGCTCGGATCTTCGAGTTGTCGGAATGTATAGCCGAGCAACGGTGTCCTGATTGGCCCTGGAATGAGACCGCTGCGCCGCATGTAGGTTTCGATGGTTTCATTGAGGTTCTCGGGCGCAGGGAGCTTCAGGATGGTGGACAACGAATTGCGCACGGCTTGTCCCAGGGCCTGGCGCTGTTCGGGAAGGTTGTATTCTCCGATATTGATGATCGGGTCGAGTATGCCGCGCCAGTCCGACAGTTGGTCAGAACGCATCCACGCATCAAGGACGGCAGGCTGGTCCTTTGGAACGTAGAGATCAAACACGCCATCATAGATGCGCTTACTGCAGTCCTCCTCATTGTCCTGGCAGGATGTTTGCCTCAGCATGTTCCAGTAGAGGACGGGGACGTCGAAGTTTTCGCGCCTCAGCTTGGTGATGACCTCTTCCAGCGCAGCGCCACCGCGAAGGTCCACGAGTATCTCGTTGATCACGTCCGGTCGAGCGACGGCCTTCACGTTCTGGACGATCCGGTCGAGCATCTCACCCGTCGCGCGACCTTCTGAACCGAGATCGATGAAATATTCGTTCGGATTGACTTCGGCAGCATCTGCATCCCCGCTATTGGCCGGAATGGTGCGGTAGCGGTCATAGACCCTATCGAGCAAAGCCCTGCCAACGTCCGCATAGCCATTCCAGGAGTCGACATAGCTCTCATAGGATTTCGCGCTCCTGAACTCGGTTTGAGCGCGCAATGGTGGTCGCAGGAAGAATACGGTCAGCTTCTCGAGCTTCAGCAGCCGATCTGCGACTCCGGCCGCGCTCAGCGGCTCCTGACCGCGGGAAGCCTGCATTTCGGCGTCGTAGCCCGCATCGCCGATCACGAAGAGAAGCTTTTGGCGATTGGGGCAGCCGAACATGTCGATTTCAACCTGTTCAAGGCCGCCGAGGATGTTCTCGTTGTAATCGTCGCTCTCTTCATTAGTCGTCTTGACGCGGGCAAGCCGGCTTTCAAAGCGGCGCCTGTCTTCCTCGCGGCCTTCCGAGTTCGTTTCATCGCAGTTGCTATCACTCAGGGCGGACCCCTCGTCGACGCCGGATGAGGCTCCATCACTTGTGGAGTCGCGGAAGACACGAAAACCGGCCCGGATGCTCACGCCCCCGCCGCGGCGTTCGAGCGCATCGACGATTTGCTGCACCACCCCGGGCGACACCCCATCTCCGCGAATGGTATCGATGAAAGGTCCCATGCTCTTGGTGCCGTCGATCAGAAAGAACACGTCGATATTGTTGAATTCGGCCAGTTGGCTTTCCTTGATTCCGCCTTTGGACTCGCTGGGATTGATCTGCAGTTGCGCCAGCATCTCCTTGGTGATGACGAGTTTTCCATCGCGAACCTCACCCTTGCCGAGTCCCGATGCTGCAGCAGCCACGCGATAGTAGGTGTCGCCAACCTCGAGAACCGGCAAGCGCAGATCACTTCTGAACCAACTGTTACCGGCGAGTATCGGAATGCAGTTGCTGCGGTCGTCGGGCGACTCGTAGCCGCAAATGGTACCGTAGGACCCATCCTCGTTCTTCATGTCGATCGGCGGGCGAAGGCCTATAGACCAGTTCCAGTTGAGCACCTCCTCCTTCTTCACCCACCCCACCAACTTGTCCTGTGCCGTCGAGAGATTGAATTTGTCTCCCAGAAGATAAGCATTCGCAGTTTCTGCCATGATCAGATAAGTGGTGAAGCGCGACAGCAGCCGGTCCTTGATCTCGTCGGTAGATTGCACTTCGGGCGTCCGGGATGCGCGTATTGCCTGAACGACTCCATCTTCACGAACAGCCGTCTGTGTACGGATCAGGGCCTTCCTTTCGAGTCCGGTCTGATCGTCGATGAGGGGACTCCAGCGGCAGAGCAGGTCGGACCGTTGCATCCACAAGTCAGGTTGATCATCGCCATAGACAAATCGGACTTTCACCCGTTCGGAAGCGCCCTCACTTTCGCTTTGGATTTCGATGACATTGACGCCAGTGGAAAACGAGAGAGTGCGGTCGGGGGTGGTGCTCCCCGCGTCGGCATAGGCGGGAGCCTTGTCGCGCAGAACGAATACCGTCTGACCCTGCCGATCCGACAACTTGTCGCCAAAATAGGGATAGAACTTGAAACTCCGGCAGTCTCCCACAACGGCATCGGTGGCAGATTGAGCAAGCGCGGACGCCTGACAAGAAGCCCACAGACCGGCTGCGATGAACACCAACTTGAACTTGCGCATACTCCCCCTCCGTTACCGGTATTCTATTTGGCCAGGCTCAGCGCCGCCAAGAACTCTTCTGATGCCTCTGGTGAAAATCGGTCCAGATCGACGCAGTCAAGGCCAGCGCCAATACCGGCGAAGGTCTTTGTCCATTTGCTGCATCCCCCGATGGACAGCACGGTGATAGGAACATTGTCAGTCGTCAACCAAGTGATCAGCGGGCCGGTTGTATCGGACCTCATTTCCTCCCTTCGGCTATCGACGACATAATAGATGCGCGCTGTCTTCTTGTCCTTGAGCGCGTCGTAGATTGCCGCCGTGTCGGGCACTGGCTGCATCGAGCGGACGACGAAATTGAAGCTTCCGACTGCTTGACCAATACGGCGCTCGATCTTGTCGCTCCTCATCGTCTGAAGCCACATGAAATCGTCGGCCGAAAGAACAGTGCGGACGTGGCGGTTGCCGTCAACCGTCAGGATGGAAGCCGGGATATTCTTGTTAATCGCATCGATGACGACGGTTCCAAGCGCATCCTTGATACGTCCGTCTATTCCCTGGTCACGAAAACCGTCCGCCAAAGACAGAACATAGACCACCGCTGGCGCATCAGCATTGAGCGGCTGGAACGAGAACGCCATCTCCTTGCCGCCTTCGGCGGAATCCCGGATCGTGCCAACCGCACAGGACGAACGCGCCGCCCCATCGACGCCCAGCAGGACACTGGCAGCACCTTCCTTTTGCGCCGGCACCTCGCTCAGCTTGGTAGTCGTTGCTCCGGCCGCGGCGGCGTCTGCCAAGCCCGCCTGGCAGCTTGCCAAATCACTAAATATTGCAACCTGCGTGTCGGCTTGCGCATCGGCGCTGGCCACGCGGTAATAGAGATCGCCCTCGTCGTCATCCAACAAGGGATCAGGAGGATTAACCCCGTCGCTCCCCGGCTGTCCGGCGCCACCCGGTCCAGGCGTGTCGCTGTCAGCATCGCGTGAGGCTTCGGCGCTTGATCTTGCCATGGCCTGACTAGCACATTCTTTGATTGCCGAAGTGTCTTTGAGTTTACCGCAGTCGGCCAAGGCCGCTTTCAGATCAAATGGCGTGGCAACCTTGGGGGGCTGGGCCTCGCCGATGCTGTCGATAAGATCACCGATTGTGCTCTGACCGTTACCGGTGGCGTCGAGAACACGCCTTTCGACACGGGTAATCTGCGTGCCCCCTGAGATGGCGGGTTTCAGAGTGGCAACGATGTCAGTCCGCGGACGCCACTTGCGGCTGTCGTCGCTCCTTTCGCAGATCGCGTCTCTTTTCGAGAATTGGAGGAAGTGGCAGGCCCAGGGAGCCCCGATCTGGGGATGTCCGGCTCCGGCCGTTGCGATCTGCCATAACCCGTCTTCATCGGTCGCCAAGAGAGTCCGCAGCTTGCGGAGCTGTTCAGGACTGTCGGCCCGGGACAGTCTCTGCGCGAGCAGCAAGACACCCGCGGGAATGTTCCCCTGCAAGCCGATGTCCGACGCCATGAAGCGTCGAAGGTCCTGGAGCGCCCGTTCACTGATGTTGCTGTCATCAATCTTCAGGCGGACGTCGGCGGCCGGAAGCTTGCCGACTTCGAGGTTATGGAACGCCGGGTCAAAAGGTTGATCAGCACCGAAGGCTGCACAGGCCGGAAACAGACTTTCCGAGGAATTTCTGCCCTGTGTGAGCGCGTAGTAGCGGGTGGATTGGTCCGACGGCCAATGGATGGCGAGAGCCGGGAAATAGCGCCAACGAAAGTCGATGGTGGCCGACTTCGCATCCTGCCCCTTCGGAGAAAGTGCCGCCTCATCCACTCCTGCCACGCCGAAGAAGGCGATACCGAGCTCCATGCCCTTTTCATAGGCGAAGGGCTCTGCCGCATCGCGTTTCATGGACCCGTTGGCGAGGATGCAGGCATCGAGGTTGACCCGCGCCGTCGCTTCGTCAATTGGTGGTCGCGACGGGCCATCCGTGGGTTTCCTGCTGGCCGCACTGCGTCCGCCTGACTTCTGCTTGTACTTGGGCCGAGGGACTTTGATCACCTTCGGTCCATCGTCATAGACGGGAGGCGGGGTGACCACCCTGGGTGACGGCGACTTCGCCTTGCGATCATCTGACTGCTGGCCCGACTTCTTTTTCTTGCAATGGATGGTGTGGCATTCTCCGGAACCGCCCCCGGCACCTCCACCGTTACCGCCACCTCCCTGGGCTTGGCTCCATGCCGAGGGAATCCCATCGCTCAAAAGCATAAGGGCAGCAGTCAATGCCGCCAATGTGATCCGGGTGACGCTCAGCCACCTGTCAGTGCCCTTCGTACTGCCCATCGCCTGTCGCTTGCCTCGCAGTTCGTGGCATTCAATATCGTCTTGGCTTCAGGTCGCCGGTGCGAACTCCGCGCTGCAGCGGAGACTCCTCCACACTCGCGAAATTAGCCCATTGTCCAGTTTCAGCCTTTGTGCAAGATTAACCATCAGTCAGCCCGGAGTTCAATAGCCTCATGGGTTTGTCAGGACCGCCGCAGGATAAGACGGTGGGCTGCGGTCTCTCAAATAGCCGTCGGACCTTGGGGAGGTCGCCATGAACTTGCGTAAGAAGTTGGCTCTGCTTTGGCGCGACGAGCGTGCCGACATGCAGCAAATGATCATGATCATTGGCATGATCGCCATTCCGCTCCTGCTGATCGCGATCTATTTCGGTGGACAATATTCGGACAAGTTGATCGAGAATTCTGGTGAAGGGATCAGCGCATCGGACGCACTGAAGAAGAAGGCGCAGTGACTGGCATTGGGCGTTGGCGAAAATGATCAGGCCTGGACGTTTGTTTGCCGAGGTAGGTTGCAGGTGGCGGCGGATCGTCCCGCGACTAACGCTCCTTGCCGAGGATGAGGAAGGGATGGAGGTTCCGTCCGCCATACTGCTTCTTGCCCTGGTGAGCCTGCCGCTGATCCTTGTGCTGATCAATTTTGCCGACCAAATAGTCGATATCCTCAACGAGGATGTCGCCAAGCTGCGGCCTGGCCTCTAGGCCGCACCCATGCATTCCTGTTCTTGCCGGCCGGCGGGAGGAGGCGACGATTGACGGGGTTGAAGCGATGGATCTCGAGTCCACTGCATGGATGGTCTGTCTCGCTGTCGGCATGATAGCTGGCCTGACCGATCTGTTGTGGGGCAAGATCTACAACGTACTGACCTATCCGGCGATCGCGGCAGGACTGGTATTCGCCATCCTGGCCGGCGGATGGACGGGGCTTGGCCTGGCCTTGGCCGGATTGTTGGTGGCGGCGTTTCCCTTCCTTCTTTCATTCCTCTACGGCGGCGGCGGCGGCGGCGACGTGAAGATCATGGCGGCCATGGGGGCGTTGATGGGATTTCCAGCCATCTTGTCGCTGATGGCCCATTCCCTGCTCATCGGAGGGATCATGGCTCTGGGGCTCTACGCGGTTCGCGGCCCTTTGTCGTTCCTCGGACCCGCGTTTGGCGGCGGGCCACCACCCCATTCTGTGTCTGGCGCCGAAAGTGTGCCAACAGATACCACGAGGCGGGGGGGCGTCCGCTTCGGCATTGCGATTGCCGTCGCCTTGCTGTGGATCAGCGTACCGGGTGTCTGGAGGTTGCCGGGTGTCTGAGTTGACGCAAATCATGCCCGGCGGGTGGTTGTCCGAAAACCAGATGCTGATCGGCGCCCTCTGGTCGTCGCCAACCTTCATGCCGTCCCTCGGCAGGCTCCTGGCTGTCGGCATGGCGGTTGGCCTCGTCGCAGTTCTACCCATCCTGCGTATGGTGCGGCGGCGCCGGCTCCGGACCCTTGGCAGTCTGCACGGCGCGCGCGCGGGTGCTGCGCTGGCCGCCGATCTCGTGCTTGTGATGTTTCCTTTCATGGTCTTGATGCTGGTCATGCTGCAGACACTCTGGCTGATGCGCGAGACCGTGATTGTCCATTACGCAGCCTACAACGCCGCCCGTAGCGCACGGGTTCATCTCTGCCAGATGCCGCCCGAATCCTTTTTGCTAACCTATGTCGAACTACGCCGTGAGGCGGGGTGCACCAACGACCGCTGGCGCGCCGAGAATGCCGCAAGGATTTCGCTGATCAGCGCGTCGCCGCCATGGGGCATACCCTGTCAACAGCAGTGCCAGGTGCCCGAGACCGTGCTTCGTGCCATCGCTGAGCGAACCGGAACAGGCCCGCAGGCGGATGCCATCATTGATCAGGCCCACTACGCCTTCGACCCTGAGAATGTGTACCTGTCGGTCGAAATGGAACGTTCGGGCCTCCTGTCGGCGATGACCGCGGGCAAGCCGCAGCCGGTGCGGGCCCGGCTCACGTTCAGGCACTATGTGGTCTATGGCTTTGGTCCAATCTTCGGGAAGAAACGGCAGGACGGTTACTATTACCGTGAAACGACCGCCGAAATGGTGCTCCTGTGACGGGATGGCGTGGCATGGCATCGGCGACGCGGGCTCTCCACCGCTGTCACGATGCTGCACTGGCGCCGGTCTTCGGCTTCATCCTGCTGTTCTTCGCCTGGGGCATGATGACCGTGCTCAACACGGGTCAGGTCGCCTATGACAAGATGCGGTTGCAAAACACCGCCGACGCCGTGGCGCTTGCCCATTCCGATCAGGTCGCGAGGGATCTGAACGTGATGGCGATGAACAATGTCGGCCTGAGCCAGATGCTGACAGTGAGCGTCGTAACCTTCACGATGATGGAAACCCTCGTGGTTCTGGCAACCCGCACCGCCGCGGCCGAAATGCAGATTATCGAGTCGTCACGAAAGTGCCCGCTGGCCACCCTGCCGTGGCTGATCGCCGCCTGCTACATCGGCCACGGCATCGCCTTCGCCCAGGTCGTCTACGTCCAGCTGGAAGGGCTGGCGATCGGCACGCGCTATCGCCTGGTCACCGCCTTTCTCACGTCCCAGAAGCTCATTGCCGCGTTCAATCGCATGAATGACGAGATCGCGCGGTCCTTTCCACAGAGATCGGGCGATCTTGTCCGGCTGCTTGCCGAAAGGAACGGTGCACAGGATCTGTTCATCTATCCGCCGTGTGGTCAAGTGGGTTCATCGGACTGTCGTGGCACACCTGGGGAAGGGAGTGATCTGCCGGTCAGGAAAGGTGCCTTGGAAGCCGCCGCCGCAAAGGCCGAACTGTGTGATGCCGCCAATCGTGGCTCAGTGTCGCGTAGCATGGTCAACTACCGTGTGCAGGGATTTCCGGATGGCCGGGGTCCTTATACCGGTGGTGGCTCTGCAGGTCGTCCTCACTTGCGTGACCATGTCAACCATGAGTCCGGATTCGCCAGCCTTCTGCCATTCTATAACGAAGATACAATCAAACTGTGGAAGTGGTTGATCAACTTCAGGTCTCCGGCGGAATATCCGGAATCCCAGCAATCGGACCGCAACGACTTCACCCGCAAGATGGATGACAATTGGTCGATGATCTGTGGTCCGGCAGGAAGCATCGTCTCGACAGTTCTTGGCACGGTTGTGAGAATGCCCGAGCCCTATTGGCTTGTCGGGCGGCCAGCCCTGTCGGGACTGGTGCAGATGCGTGTGGGCCCGTTTGGATTCGATCAGGACACCATGCAGTTCCTTGCCATAGTCTCTCAAGCCCGTGGGGCGCGGGTCAATCCCGAGGATTTCCGAGAGCGGGAAGACCCGTATTTTGCCTATGCCCAGTCGTGGGTTTACAACCCCGATGGATATGACCTCTATTCCTCAAGGTGGAAGTCCAAGCTGGTGCCGGCAACGTTCATGGACGAGCCAGCGCGTGTGTCGGCGGCCGTCAAGTCGAACAGGAATGGCGCGCCGTTCCGCATACTGACCGACATTATCGACGCGGCCGCCGCAACCGGGGAGTGGACCATTGTCAACGCCCATTAGAACATTGCACCGCGATGAAACGGGCATCGCAGCGTCCGCCGAGTTGGTCATGGCCGCTCCAGTGTTCCTGTTGTTTTGGGTTTTGATCTGGGACCTGGGGATCATGCAGTCAGCCAAACTCGCCCTCGTCGCCGACAACCGTTCGGCCGCCTTCCTGCAGTCCTACCAGCAATATTGTTTGCCGACCCGGAACTGGCAGGTTGCATTGTCGGACAAGACAACGACATTTCCGTCATCATGTTCAGCCGAAACCTGGGAGGGGCACGCCAATTTCTGGCGTCGACTGGAGGATGCCGGCCGGGAAAACCTCACGATGGACCTGGCGCGGGCCGAGGGTCCTGACCTCGTCACCGCACGGACCGCGACAAATTTCCGGTTTCATCCTGCCTTTGGCTGGCCGGTTTACGAAATCGCCGACAGCTTTACTGTCCTCGAAGCCAGGTATTACCACATTGGCGATCCCGGATTTGAGGGCGGCTATGATGCGACCTTGCAGCGGCGGCTGGGCTCCGGACACGGTTCGTTGCTGGACCTCTTTCCGAACCTGTTTCCGGGAGCGCGGAAATGAGACTGATCAACTTCGCCCTGGCACTCGCCATTTTTGCTTTCGCGGTTTTGATTACCCAGCGCCTCATGACCTCGTCCGAGACGGATTGGCCGGCCAAGTCCACCATGACGGCAGACGTGTCCAAGCGAACCACGAACTTGCTTGACCGTGCCGCAGCGCTCGTTGGTGCCGAACCGGCCCGCGTGACCTACGGTGGCTTCGACATGACGTCGGACATCGTCAAGACGCGCCAGTCACCAGCCCAAGTGGCGGATCAGGCCCAATCTGCTTTCGAGTCGAAGCTTGCCGCTTGGAAGAAGCAGCGCCGCGCGCGGTCGAATGTGGCCGCACGGCTGCTGCTGGACGATCTTACGACCGGCTTCAGGCTGGACGGCGACAACTGGAGCGCCGTGGGCGTTGTCCGCATTCCAGCCGGATTCGAGGAGCCCGGCTTCGCGGTCCGTGGCGATGTGTCCACGGCGGAGCCGACGGACGACAGCCTCGTGGTCTATGCCGATGATACGCTACGGACCGGTCATGCGACCGTATCCGTGCTTCGCCTGCTTAGCGGGGATGCCATGGCCGCAGACGGGACGGTTCCCCCGGCTCTGACACCGCTTGAGGGGCAGATCGAATTGATGGCGATGCGTGGCTCTCCTGGTGGGAAATCGCCCGGAATATTGGTGAGGCAATCTTCCGACCAACCGGA
>JAGRLX010000216.1 GCA_020441605.1 Alphaproteobacteria bacterium | reverse complement strand
TCGCGAAGAGCGCGACAGCGAGTTCACCGACAAGCTGGTCCACATCAACCGCGTCGCCAAGGTGGTGAAGGGCGGAAAGCGCTTCGGCTTTGCTGCCCTCGTTGTGGTTGGCGATCAGAAGGGCCGTGTCGGTTTCGGTCACGGCAAGGCGCGTGAAGTGCCGGAAGCGGTGCGCAAGGCGACTGAGAGCGCCAAGCGTGGACTGATCCGCGTGCCGCTCCGCGAAGGCCGCACCCTCCATCACGACATTGATGGGCGCTGGGGTGCTGGCAAAGTGGTGCTGCGGGCAGCCCCTCCGGGAACCGGGATCATTGCGGGTGGCCCGATGCGTGCCGTATTCGAATCGGTCGGCATGCAGGACGTCGTCGCCAAGTCGAAGGGATCGTCCAATCCCTACAACATGGTGCGCGCCACGTTCGATGCGCTGAAGAAGCAGGTGAGCCCGCGGGCCGTCGCGGCGCGCCGCGGCAAGAAGGTTTCGGACGTGCTGCGCCGCCGCGGCTCCGAGGCCGCGGTCGCCGAGTAAGTGAAGGACGAATTCCATGGCAAACGCGAAGTCTGGCAAGACCATTACCGTGCAGCAGGTGCATAGCCCGCAGCGTCGGCCGTCCGCGCAGCGGGCAACGTTGGTTGGGCTTGGTCTCAACAAGCTGAACCGCACCTCCACCCTGCAGGATACGCCTGCGGTGCGGGGCATGATCGCCAAGGTCGCGCATCTCGTGCGCGTGGTTGAATAAGGACGTCAACGATGAAACTCAATCAGATCGCCGACAATCCGGGCGCCAAGCAGACCCGCAAGCGGGTGGGGCGCGGCATCGGCTCGGGGCTTGGCAAGACGGCAGGGCGCGGCGGCAAGGGCCAGACGGCCCGCAAGGGCGGCGCCAAGGCCGGGTTCGAGGGCGGGCAGATGCCGATCTACCGGCGCCTGCCGAAGCGTGGTTTCAACAAGCCCAATGCGGTTGCCTATAACGAGGTGACGCTGGCACGGGTGCAGGCGGCGGTCGACACGAAGAAACTCGACGCCGGTGCCCCGGTGACGGTCGAGGCCCTGATTGCGGCCGGTGTGCTTTCGAAGCGCCTGGGTGGTGTGCGGTTGATCGGCAAGGGCGAGATTAAGTCGAAGCTCGCCTTCGAGGTCTATCATGCCACGAAGGGTGCCACCGCGGCCGTCGAGAAGGCGGGCGGCAGCATCAAGGTCCTGAAACCGGCGGAAGCGCCAGCCGAAGCAAAGTAAGCTTGTTTGCGTTAACGTCTGGCCCCACATAGGGTGGCCAGGGCTGAACGCGAGGACGAAAGAATGGCATCTGCCGCAGAACAACTTGCTGCAAATCTGAATCTGGGTGCGCTGGCCAAGTCGGAAGACTTGAAGAAGCGCATCTGGTTCACCCTCGGTGCTCTGATCGTCTATCGTCTGGGAAGCTACATTCCGATCCCTGGCATCGATGCGGCGGAACTTGCCCGCTTTGCGGCGCAGAACTCCACCGGCATCCTCGGCTGGGTGAACAATCTCGCCGGTGGCGCCCTTGGCCGCATGGCGATCTTCGCCCTCAACATCATGCCCTATATCTCGGCCTCGATCATCATTCAGCTGATGACCACGGTCAGCCCACATCTTGAGCAGCTCAAGAAAGAGGGTGAGCAGGGCCGGAAAAAGATCAATCAGTATACCCGGTACGGGACTGTCATTCTCGCAGCCCTGCAATCCTACGGGATTGCCGTGGGGCTCGAAGGGCAGGGAACGCTGGTCACCGATCCGGGGCTGTTCTTCCGCCTCAGCACGGTGATCACGCTGACAGGCGGAACCGTGTTCCTCATGTGGCTGGGCGAGCAGATCACGGCGCGCGGCATCGGCAACGGTATTTCGCTGATCATCTTCGCCGGCATTGTGGCTGGCCTGCCAAGTGGCATCGCGGCCCTGCTTGAACTGGGCCGTACAGGACAGATCTCCACCTTCCTCATTCTTGGCGTCATCGTCATGGCGCTTGCCGTGATCGCCTTCATCGTGTTGATGGAGCGGGCCCAGCGGCGCTTGCTGATCCAGTATCCAAAACGGCAAGTGGGCAACAAGATGTTCCAGGGCGATAGCTCTCATCTGCCGCTGAAGCTCAACACCGCGGGCGTCATTCCGCCGATCTTCGCATCCTCCCTGCTGCTTCTGCCGATCACGGTGGCCAATTTCACCGCCGGGCAGGGACCGGATTGGCTTAACACGATCACCGCTCAACTGGGGCATGGACGACCCGTCTACCTCGTACTCTACGCGGTCCTCATCGTCTTCTTTGCCTTCTTCTACACCTCGATCATGTTCAATCCGAAGGAAACGGCAGAGAACCTGAAGAAATATGGCGGTTTCATTCCGGGCATTCGTCCCGGCGAGAAGACAGCCGAGTACATCGACTATGTTCTCACCCGCATCACCCTGGTCGGTGCTCTCTATCTCACGATCGTCTGCTTGCTTCCCGAATTCCTGATCGCGCAGACCCAGATCCCGTTCTATTTCGGCGGCACGTCGCTCTTGATCGTGGTCAGTGTCACCATGGATACGGTGGCGCAGGTACAGGGCCACCTCCTTGCTCAACAGTATGAGGGGCTGATCAAGAAGTCGAAGCTCAGGGGGAGCCGCCGTTGAATATCATTCTCCTTGGGCCGCCGGGTGCCGGAAAGGGCACCCAGGCCAAGCTGATCGAAGACCGGCGCCGCATGAAGCAGCTCTCCACCGGCGAGATGCTGAGAGCGGCGGTGGCGGCCGGTACCGAGACCGGCAAGAAGGCCAAGGCGATCATGGACCGGGGCGAACTCGTGTCGGATGACATCGTGGTGGGAATCATTGCCGACCGGCTCGATGCGCCAGACGTCAAGACGGGATTCATCCTCGATGGGTTTCCGCGCAATACGGCGCAGGCCGAGGCGCTGGATGCGATGCTGTCCGGCAAGGGCCTGAAGCTCGACGCCGTGATTGAGATGAAGGTCGATGACGAGGCGCTGGTGGAGCGGATCACCGGGCGTTACACCTGCGCCAAATGTGGCAAGGGGTATCACGACCGGTTCGAGCAGCCAAAGGTGGCGGGTGTTTGCGACGTCTGCGGTTCCCAGGAGTTCACCAGGCGGGCCGACGATAACGAGCAGACGGTGCGCGACCGCCTTGACATCTACAATCGGCAGACGGCGCCGCTGGTGAGTTACTACGGTGGCCGTGGAAAGCTGAAGACCATTGACGGCATGGCGGAGATCGACGAGGTCACCCGCCAGATTGAGCAGGTGCTCGACGCCGTTTGATGCCGGGTGATGCGGATTCCTTTGGTTGACGCGCAAGCGATTCCAGCCTAAAGACACCGCAAACCTGGATAAAGAATGGCTGGCTTCAGGAGGATTGCCTCCGGAAGCGCGGCCTTGTGCCATTATGGACAAGGTCGGGCTATAAGAAAGAAGTTCAAGCCAGAGGGGCAACCCTTTGGAATAACGAGGAGAAAAGTCGTGGCCCGCATTGCAGGCGTCAATATTCCGACGAACAAGCCCGTAGCGATTGCGCTGCGCTATATCTTTGGCATCGGCCCGGTCAACGCGGTCGAGATCTGCGAGAAGGTCAAGGTGCCGCAGACCAAGCGGGTGAATGAGCTCAGCGACGCCGAGGTGCTGGCGATTCGCGAGGTCATCGACCGCGACTACATGGTCGAGGGCGATCTGCGCCGTGACATCTCCATGAATATCAAGCGCCTGGTCGACCTTGGCTGCTACCGCGGCCTGCGCCACCGCAAGGGCCTGCCGGTCCGCGGTCAACGCACCCATACCAATGCGCGCACCCGCAAGGGGCCCGCCAAGGCCATCGCCGGCAAGAAGAAGTAAAGGCAAGAGATCATGGCTAAAGAAGCTGCCCGCCCGCGCCGCAAGGAGCGCAAGAACATTTCGTCCGGGGTCGTTCACGTGAACGCTTCGTTCAACAACACGATGATCACCATCACCGATGTGCAGGGCAATGCCATCGTGTGGGCCTCGGCTGGCAAGCTCGGCTTCAAGGGTTCGCGCAAGTCCACGCCCTATGCCGCGCAGGTCGCCGCCGAGCAGGTGGGCCGGGCCGCGATGGAGCATGGCATGCGCACCGTCGAGGTCGAGGTTTCGGGTCCGGGTTCGGGCCGGGAATCTGCTCTGCGGGCGCTTCAGGCCATCGGCCTGCAGGTGACCTCAATTCGGGACGTCACACCCATTCCGCACAATGGCTGCCGGCCGCCGAAGCGCCGGCGCGTCTGACCGGTTTTAGCTGCCGCGGAGGCTGCGGCACAAAGTGTAGTGGGAATGCAAATCCGGCTTTGCGGGGCGGAGCCGGGATTTCGACGGGAAAGAACATAGATGCAGGTCAATCAGAAGAACTGGCAAGAACTCATTCGGCCGATGAAGCTTGAAGTGCAGCCGGGCCGCGATCGCCGCCGCATGGCGACCCTGGTCGCCGAGCCGCTCGAGCGTGGATTCGGCACGACGCTGGGCAATGCCCTGCGCCGGGTTCTGTTGTCGTCGCTTCAGGGTGCAGCGGTCACGTCGGTTCATATTGACGGCGTTCTGCACGAGTTTTCTTCGATCGCCGGGGTGCGCGAGGATGTGACCGACATCATCCTCAACATCAAG
>JAGRLX010000215.1 GCA_020441605.1 Alphaproteobacteria bacterium | reverse complement strand
GCGCCGCTGCTGATGATCGGCATGGTGGCCTTCATCGTCGATGTGCCGCAAGGCATCACCGACGCGGCCACCGCCATGCCGGTGCAGATCTATCTGTGGTCTGATTTGCCCGAGGTTGCCTTCCAGGCGAAGACCGCTGCGGCCATTATCGTCCTGCTTGTCCTGCTGTTCGTCATGAATGCCGTTGCCATCTATGTGCGCAGGCGCTTCGAGCGCCGCTGGTAGCTTGTGAGAGGTTCCCTAAATGACCGCCGAGTTTGAGACAATCGTAACACCGCCGAATCCCCGCATCATGGCAGAGCGCCAGCCAAAGATTGCGGCCAACGGGGTCAATGTCTTTTATGGCGACAAACATGCCATCAAGGATTTGTCGATAGACATTCCCGATCGCGCCGTGTCGGCGTTCATCGGCCCGTCCGGATGCGGCAAGTCGACCTTCCTCCGCGCCATCAACCGTATGAACGACACGATCCCCTCTTGCCGGATAACCGGCAGCATCGTCGTTGACGGGAAGGATATCTACGATCGCGACGTCGATGTCGTGCAGCTGCGCGCCAAGGTCGGCATGGTGTTCCAGAAGCCCAATCCCTTTCCCAAGTCGATCTTCGAGAACGTGGCCTATGGCCCGCGCATCCATGGCCTGGCCGCAAACAAGACGGATCTCGAGGAGATCGTGGTCTCCAGCTTGCGGAAGGCGGGGCTTTTCGAAGAGGTGAAGGACAGACTCGGCCACCCCGGCACCGGACTGTCGGGCGGGCAGCAGCAGCGGCTCTGTATCGCGCGCGCGATAGCTGTCAATCCCGAGGTCATCCTCATGGATGAACCTTGTTCGGCGCTCGATCCGATCGCAACGGCGCGCATCGAGGAATTGATCGACGAGTTGCGCCAGAACTACTGCATCGTGATCGTGACCCATTCGATGCAGCAGGCGGCCCGCGTATCGCAGCTGACGGCCTTCTTCCACCTGGGTGTTCTGGTCGAATATGGCGATACCGACGAGCTGTTCACCAGCCCGCAGGAGAAGCGCACGCAGGACTATATCACCGGCCGCTTCGGCTGATGCATTCCAGGAGTTCCCGATGTCCAACCATATTGTAAAGGCCTATGACGCGGATCTGGCGGAGCTGAAGAAGATGCTGGCCCAGATGGGCGGCCTTGCTGAACAGCAGCTCGACGACGCCATTGATGCGCTGACCCGCCGCGACACGGCCCTTGCCGATCGGGTCATCCAGAATGACGAGAAGATCGACAGACTCGAGCGCCAGATCGAGGAACGGGCGATCACGACCATTGCCAAGCGCCAGCCGATGGCGCGTGACCTGCGCGAGATCATGGTGGCCATTCGCGTGTCCTCCGATCTCGAACGCATCGGCGATCTCGCCAAGAATACCGCAAAGCGCACCCATGCCATTTCAGAGGCATTGCCGCGCAAGCTTATGAGCGGCGTAACCCGCATGGGCCGTCTTGCCCAGCAGGAGCTCAAGAACATCCTCGATGCCTATGCCCGCTCCGATGCCGAAAAGGCGATGGAAGTGTGGCGGTCCGATGAGGAACTCGACGCGCTTTACAATTCGATCTTCCGCGAATTGCTCACCTACATGATGGAAGACCCGCGCAACATCAGCCTGTGCACACATCTCCTGTTTGGCGCCAAGAACATGGAGCGGATTGGCGATCACGCCACCAATATTGCCGAGAACATCCACTATATGGTGCATGGCAAGACCCTGGCCGAGGGGCGCCCGAAGCGTGACACGACGAGCACACTGTACATCGACACTGCCAAGACGGACGACTGACCGATGACTGCGTCCATTCTTGTTGTCGAAGACGAGGAGCCGATCCAGATCCTCCTGAGCTACAATCTCGAGGCGGAGGGATATCGGGTGCGCAACACGGCGCAGGGCGAGGATGTGATCCATCTCGTTGGTGAGGAAAGGCCCGATCTCATCCTGCTCGACTGGATGCTGCCCGGCATCAGTGGCATCGAGGTCTGTCGTATGCTCCGCGCGAAACCCGAGACCCGCGGCATTCCGATCATCATGCTGACCGCCCGCAGCGAAGAGGCCGAGCGGGTGCGCGGCCTCGCCACCGGGGCCGACGACTACATGGTGAAGCCTTTTTCCGTGCCGGAACTCCTCGCCCGCGTGCGGACCATCCTCCGGCGAGCCAATCCCGATGCGGTCGCCGACCAGATCCGGGCGGGAGATATCACGCTCGACCGCAAGACCCGGCGCGTGATCCGGTCGACCCGTGACGTCAATCTGTCACCGACCGAATTCCGGCTTCTCGAGCACCTGATGCAGAACCCGGGCAGGGTGTATTCCCGCGCCCAGCTTCTCGATACCGTCTGGGGACATGACGTCTATGTCGATGAGCGCACGGTCGACGTCCATGTTGGCCGCTTGCGCAAATCCTTGAGCCGCGGCCGCGAAGCCGACCCCATCCGCACGGTGCGCGGCATGGGCTACGCCTTCGACGAGAGGTTTGGGCGTCAGCCGTAAGCAACCCGGCGGTGCCGGCGGTCCTGCAGCGGTTGATAGGCCAGCCGCGCATGGTACTCGCAGTAGGGCGACCCTTCGCGGGGATTGTGGCCACAGAAGCAGAAATCCTCTGCGCCAGGATCGCCGATCGGCCATTTGCAGGTCTTGTCGGAGAGATGCAGTATCGTGATCCGCCCGTCCTTTGCCAGATCGACCAGGCGCAAAGGCTTGGGTTCCGGCAGGCTCGCCTGGCGAGGGTGGGCCTCGGCCCGTGCCATGGGCTTCAGGGCGTTGCCGCCCGCGGTCGGCATCGTTGGCGTGCCGTTGCCACGCCCCGGCATGCTCGGTTCGCGCTGCTTGCGCGGCTCCCGCGGCACCGAACTGCGAGGCTGCTGAACACGGCCAGACAGATTGAGCCGGTGCACCTTGCCGATCACCGCGTTTCGGGTGACGCCCATTCCAAGCCGGCCGGCAATTTGGCTGGCGCTCAGACCTTCGCTCCAGAGTTTCTTGAGCAGTTCGACCCGTTCATCTGTCCAGGACAATTTTGCCCCCCCATGGTTGTCTTCTACGTCTGCACTCACGGGAATCCCTCTTTCTCCGCCAACCCGACAAGATCGGCGTTTCTTCATTCGTGTTGACCATGAAACGCTACATTTCGTAGCTTCAGTGGCGCGACACTACAATACGCGGTGGCTCAACTTCAACAATTCGCCCTGGGCTTTGATTTGTTTTCCCCAGTTAATCGCCCAGGACTTATGGTTAACGAAACCTTATCAGTGCGGCGAATCGGCGGTAAATGCGCTGTTTTGACTCACCCCGAATTGCGCCGGGGCAAGCGGTGGTCAAGCCACGATTGACCCTTGGCGATCATGGACTTATAAGTTTTCCACATCACGGGCGTCCGCCTCGCGCGCGGGCGCTTTTGCCGTTTTCAGCAAGGTCTTGCCGCCATGATCCCGCCTGTCCTTCCGACTTATGCCAGAGCCAAGGTCGCTTTCGAGCGGGGCGAGGGAGTGCGCGTCTATACCGCTGAAGGTGAGGAATACCTTGATTTCGGCGCCGGAGTCGCCGTGACCAGTTGCGGCCACGCCCATCCACATCTGGTCGAGGCGCTCACCGAACAGGCTAGGAAGATCTGGCACACATCGAACCTCTACCAGATGCCGGGACAGGAGAAACTGGCCCGGCGCCTCACGGAGGCGACCTTTGCCGATACGGTCTTCTTCACCAACTCGGGCGCCGAGGCCCTGGAATGCGCCATCAAGATGGCGCGGAAATACCATGCGGCCAACGGGCATCCCGAGAAATTCCGGCTGATTACTTTCGAAGGCGCCTTTCACGGCCGCACGCTGGCGACGATCGCGGCAGGTGGCCAGGCCAAGTACCTCGAAGGCTTCGGGCCGAAGGTGGATGGCTTCGACCAGGTGGCCTTTGGCGACATCGACGTGGTGAAGGCCGCTATCACGCCGGAAACCGCCGGCATATTGATCGAACCGGTGCAGGGGGAGGGCGGCGTGCGCCCGGCAAGCGGCGAGTTCCTCCGCCAGTTGCGGGCCCTGTGCGATGACAAGGGGTTGCTGCTGGTTTTCGACGAAGTGCAATGCGGCATCGGTCGCACCGGCAAGCTCTTCGCTCACGAATGGGCCGGCATCACCCCGGATATCATGGCGATCGCCAAAGGTATCGGCGGCGGCTTTCCCCTGGGCGCTTGCCTTGCGACGGAAGCCGCGGCCCAGGGCATGACCGCTGGCACCCATGGCTCGACCTTCGGCGGCAATCCGCTTGCGACTGCCGTAGGAAACGCCGTGCTCGATGTGGTCCTGGCACCTGGCTTTCTTGACGGCGTGAAGCAGCGCGCATTGACGCTGAAGCAGAAACTGGCGCAGCTGAAGGACGCCCATCCGGCGATCATCGAAGATATCCGTGGCAGTGGTCTGATGATGGGCATCAAGTGCAAGGTGCCGAATACCGAACTTCAGGCCGCAGCCATGGACGAGCATCTTCTGACCATCGGCGCCGGCGACAATGTGGTGCGGCTTCTGCCGCCGCTGGTGGTGACTGACGCCGAGATCGGTGAGGCGGTAAACCGCCTCGACAGGGCTTGCCGCGCTCTTGAAGCCAAGACCCGCTGAGGATGGTGAGATGACTGCCGCGCCTCGCCACTTTCTCGACATTTCCGATTTCGACGCAGCCACGCTGAATGGCGTCATTGCTGCGGCACGCGCAATGAAGAACGCCCGCAAGAACAAGCCGCGCGGCGCACGCGAGCCGGGCGAGCCCCTCAAGGGGCGGATGCTGGCTCTCATCTTTGAGCGTCCCTCGACCCGGACACGGGTGTCATTCGAGGTCGGCATGCGTCAGCTGGGTGGTGACACCCTCGTCCTATCTTCAGGCGACATGCAGCTCGGCCGCGGCGAAAGCATCGCCGACACCGCCCGGGTGCTGTCGCGCTACGTCGATGCGATCATGATCCGCGCGTCGCAGCATTCTCATCTTGTCGATCTTGCGGCCAGCGCCACCGTGCCGGTGATCAACGGTCTGACCAACCTCAGCCATCCCTGCCAGGTCATGGCAGACATCATGACCCTCGAGGAACATGTGGGGCCGCTCGGGGGCCTGACCGTGGCCTGGGTCGGTGATGGCAACAATGTCGCGGCGTCCTGGATCCATGCGGTCGGGCGGCTTGGAGGCAAATTGCGGATCGGATGTCCCGAAGAACTGCGTCCACCGGAGGACATGCTCGACTGGGCCAGGGCCCACGGTGCCGACGTGGAGGTTCTGTCCTCGCCGGAAGAGACCGTCGCCGGAGCGCACTGCGTGATCACCGATGCCTGGGTCTCGATGCATGACACCGATGGCGAGCGGCGGCACAATCTCCTGTCGCCCTTCCAGGTGAACCGCCGCCTCATGGCCGTGGCAGGTCCCGATGCGAAGTTCATGCATTGCCTGCCGGCCCACCGCGGCGAGGAAGTGACCGACGAGGTAATGGACGGTCCCCATTCTCTTGTCTTCGATGAGGCCGAGAACCGTCTGCACATCCAAAAGAGCATCCTGCTCCATTGCTTGACGAGCAATGGCTGACAATCTCGTTCTGCCTTTCGAGGTAAAGCCTCTTGGTATTCGCGGGCGGCTGGTGCGGCTCGGCGCGGTCGTTGATGACATTCTCCACCGCCACGACTACCCAGCGCCAGTGTCCGCGCTTCTGGCCGAGGCCGTCGCGCTGACGGCCATGTTGGGGGCGACACTCAAGTTCGACGGCAAGTTCATTCTTCAGACCCGCAGCGACGGCCCCGTCGACATGCTGGTGGCCGACTATGTGGCACCAGGCATGGTGAGGGGATATGCCCGGTTTGACCGCAGCCGCGTCGCAGCCATGGAGCCAGGCGGCGGTCAGGCGGCCCTCCTCGGCAAGGGCTATCTGGCGATGACCGTCGATCAGGGCCCGGAGATGGAGCGCTATCAGGGCATCGTGTCGCTCGACGGCACCGACCTTACGTCTGCTGCCCATGCCTATTTCCTGCAGTCCGAACAGATTCCCACAAGCCTCAGTCTCGCCGCCGGGCCACTGATGGCACGTGGCAGCAGCACCGAGGCCTGGCGGGCCGGCGCCATCATGGTTCAGCATTTGCCGCGGGACGGCGGCGCAAGCCCCCTGCCTGTCACATCAGGCGACAGTCCAGACGGCGAACCGGACGAGGATGGTCCGGCAGAGCATGACGATTGGGTCAAGGCCCGGCTTCTCCTGGAGACAGTGGAAGCCCACGAAATGCTCGATCCGCAATTGTCCCCCGAGACGCTGCTTTACCGACTGTACCACGAGGATGGCGTGACGGTTTATCCCGCAACACCGCTCGAGCGTCATTGCACATGTTCCCGCGACTCCGTCACCACCATGATCCGCCGCTTCCCCCCGGAAGACCGCGCTGACATGGTTGAAGATGGAAAGATCACGGTGACCTGCGAGTTCTGTTCGACATCCTATACGTTTCTGCCGGACGAATTTGAAAAGTAGCAAATTCCGGCCCGGGCTGTTCGCAAGCCATCGCCCCGGCCCAAGGTGTCCGGTTCAACCTGGCCCGCGAAAGTCACATTGACGTCGAATGGCGTACGTGAGAGTTTCATCCACACAATCAAGAAGGGAATAATACCCGGGAGACGCTGAGGGGAGGGCGCGGAAAGTTCCGTGGCCGGGAGGGTATTCGCAGGAGCGGCATGCCCGCGGCTTCCATCGGCGACGATCGGGTGACAATCCACACAGCCACCAAGGAGAAATCTATGACTGAATTCGAAATGAAACTGCAGGCAGCCCGCAAGGCCGTCAGTCTCGGCAAGCTGTCGCGTCGCGACTTCATGTCCTTCGCGATCGCGGGCGGAGTGACCATTGCTGCGGCCAATGCGATGTTCGTGCGTGCTGCCAGGGCAGAACCCAAGAGGGGCGGCCACTTCCGCCTGGGCTGTGCCCACGGCGCAACCACCGATACTCTGGACCCTGCCACCTGGACAAATGGCTTCCAGTTCAACATGTCGGTCGGCATGTTCGGCGCACAGCTGACCCAGATCGATCAGAAGACCGCGGTCGTGCCGCATCTTGCCGAATCCGTCGAACCCGCTGACGGCGCCACCAAATGGGTGTTCAAGTTGAGGAAGGGACTGACCTTCCACAATGGCAAGTCGCTGACCGCGCAGGATGTCGTCGAAACCTACAACTATCATCGCGGTGAGAATTCCAAATCGGCAGTCAAGTCGGTGCTGGCGATCGTCGCCGACGTCAAGGCCGATGGCCCGGAGACGGTGATCTTCACCCTCAACAGCGGTTCTGCCGATTTTCCCTATATCACGTCGGACTACCACCTGCCGATTTTCCCGGCCAAGGACGGTGGCGGCATCGAGTGGGAGAAGGGCATCAGCGCTGGCCCCTACATGATCGAAAGCTACGAACCCGGCATCAAGGTTCTGGCCAAGCGCAACCCCAACTACCACCGGTCGGATGCCGCCTGGTTCGACTCCGTCGAGGAACTGTCGGTGATCGATACCGCTGCCCGGACCAATGCCCTCCTGTCGGGCGAGGTGCACTATATCAACCGTGCCGACCTCAAGACCATCGACATGCTCAAGCAGTCGCCCGATCTCGAGATCGTGAATGTCACCGGATTTGGCCATTATGTGGCTCCGATGAACGTGACCCAGGCGCCGTTCGACAAGGTTGAAGTTCGCCAGGCACTGAAATGGGCCATCGACCGCAAGGCCCTGGTGGATACGGTTCTGCAAGGCTACGGGACGCCGGGCAACGATAATCCGATTGCGCCCTCTATCAAGTTCGCGACAAACCCCGAACCTGTGTACGGATATGATCCCGAGAAAGCCAAGGCGCTGCTGAAGAAGGCCGGCATGGACGGTCTCAAGGTTGATCTGTCGACATCCGAAGCTGCCTTCTCGGGAGCCGTCGATGCCGCCCTGCTGATGCAGGCCCAGGCCAAGGCCGCAGGCATCGATCTGAACGTCATCCGCGAACCCGACGACAGCTATTGGGACAATGTCTGGATGAAGAAGCCATGGTGCATGTCGTACTGGGGTGGACGCCCGACCTGTGACTGGATGTTCACAACCGCCTATCAGGGTGGCGCGGCCTGGAACGACTCATATTGGAACAACGAGCGCTTCAATGATCTGCTCTCCACCGCACGCTCGGAAACCGACGATGCCAAGCGCCAGGCCATGTATGCGGAAATGCAGCAGTTGGTGCATGACGATGGCGGCGTGGTCGTCCTCATGTTCAACAACTTCGTTTCCGCCAACGCGAAGAGCGTCGCCCATGGCGATTTGAACAGCAACTTTGACGATGATGGCGGCTACATCTTCGAACGCTGGTGGATGGCGTAACGGAAGGTCTGTTGGACACTGACATTTTGTTGTTCTGGACCCCGTCAAGCGATTGACGGGGTCTTTTTATCGTGACACGTTCCCCTCCAAGTGGAATGCGGCCTCCGCCGGCAACGTAATGGAGGTGGCATAGATGTGCATGCCGCAGGGACGACTCTGCCGATACGTAAGGTTTAATACCGCACAAAATCATCGGGCAGGCAAATCGAATGAAACCGAATGCAAGAGGGACAGGGCCTATGACTGAAATGCAGCACAAACTTCAACAGGCGGCAAGATTGGCCGGCAAGGGGAGGATTTCGCGGCGCGAATTCACCCAACTGGCCGTCGCATCCGGGCTGACGATGGCTGCGGCGAGCACCATGTTTGCGAAGGCCGTACGGGCCGAACCAAAAAAGGGTGGAACCTTGAAGATTGGTCTTGCCCATGGCTCGACGACCGACTCGATGGATCCGGGTCTCTATCCGGACCAGTTTACCGGCACCGCGCTCTGGGGCACGCTGTCGAACAGCCTGACCGAGATTGATGCCGCCGGCAACGCAGTGCCCGACCTCGCCGAGAGCTTCGAACCGTCGGACGGCGCCACCCGGTGGGCGTTCAAGCTGCGCAAGGGCTCGACCTTCCACAATGGCAAGGACGTGACCGCCGAGGACGTCGTCGCATCCTATTTGCATCACCGTGGCGAAGATTCGAAGTCGGCGGCCAAGTCCCTTCTGGCGGCCGTCAAGGACATCAAGGCCGACGGACCGGACACGGTGGTCTTTACGCTGGAAAGCGGCAATGCCGACTTCCCCTATATTGCTTCGGACTACCACATTCCGATCATGCCGAAGAAAGACGACGGCTCGGTCGATTGGGAGTCGGGCAACCGCACCGGACCCTACACACTCGAAAAATTCGAACCTGGCGTGAGTTGCACGCTCAACAAGAATCCGAACTACTTCAAGTCCGACAAGGGCTGGTTCGACCGGGTTGAGTTCCTCGCAATCAAGGATGTCACGGCGCGCACCAACGCCCTGAACTCCGGCGAAACCCACTACCTGCACCGGGCCGATCTCAAGACTCTCGATCTGCTCGCACAGAATCCCAATATCGAGATCTTCGAGAAGACCGGTTATGGCCACTACATCTACGTGATGAACGTGACGGCTGCGCCCTTTGACAATCCCGATGTGCGCAATGCCATCAAGTATTCGTTGAACCGCGAGGAAATCCTCGAAAAGGTGTTCAATGGCCACGGCATCGTTGGCAACGACAACCCGATCGCGCCGACCGTGAAGTTCGCCGTCGATCCGCAGCCGCGCCATGCTTACGATCCCGACATGGCGAAGAGCCTGCTCAAGAAGGCCGGCCTCGAGACCCTGACCTTCGATCTGTCGGTTGCCGATGCCGCCTTCACCGGTGCCATCGACGCTGCCATCCTGTGGAAGGAGCATGCGAAGGCCTGCAACATCGATGTCAATGTGATCCGCGAGCCCGAAGATTCCTATTGGGACAATGTGTGGCTGAAGAAGCCCTGGTGCATGTCCTACTGGGGTGGCCGGCCGACCTGCGACTGGATGTTCACCACGGCCTATGCTGCCGAAGCTGCCTGGAACGATACGTTCTGGAAGAACCCCCGTTTCAACGAACTTTTGGTCGCCGCCCGCGCCGAAACCGACGACACCAAGCGCGCGGCGATGTATTCGGAAATGCAGCAATTGCTGCACGACGATGGTGGCCTCGTGAATCTGGTGTTCAACACCTTCGTCGACGCCCATTCCAAGGAACTGGCACACGGCGATACCGCCGCGAACTGGCCGCTGGATGGAATGAAGATCGCCGAACGTTGGTGGTTTGCCTGATCTGCAGCTGAAAGAGTATACCGCGGACATTGAAAGGGGGCCGGAAGACATTCCGGCCCCTTGTTGCATCGGAATGCAGACTGGTCGCTTTTTACAGTAGCGCCAGCTGGACGATCTGCTAGACTCGCGGGAAAAACATGGCCCGGCAAGAGGCCTTGGGGGAGAAACATGCATCCGGTCCTGCGAACCGTACTGCAGCGTTTGGGGCTAGGCCTGCTGACATTGTTCATCGTGTCGCTGGTGATTTTCTCGTCGCTCGAGATGTTGCCGGGTGGCTTTGCAGAGGCCATATTGGGCCAGGGTGCTACGCCTGAAACCGTTGCTGCCTTCAATCGCGAGATCGGCCTCGATCGTCCAGCCACCGTTCGATATCTCGAGTGGATCGGCGGGGCGCTGACAGGGGACTTCGGCTATTCCTATGCCGGTCTCGGCGGAACCATCAAGCGCAGCGTTTCCGACATGATTGCGCCGCGGCTCTACAACACATTCTTCCTGGCGATCATGACGGCGATCGTCGCCGTGCCCTTGTCGCTGTTTCTAGGCGTCATGGCGGCCCTTTATCGCAACAGTTGGTTCGACCGCGCTGTGAACTCGGCGACGCTGACGACCATCGCCATGCCCGAATTCTTCATCGCCTACATCCTGATGTTCTTCTTTGCCATCAAGTTCCGCTGGTTCTACTCGCTGTCGACGGTGAGCGACACGACATCCTTCATCGAACATATCTATCGTGCTGCGCTGCCGGCGATCACGCTGACTCTTGTGATCGTTGCCCATATGATGCGCATGACCCGGGCAGCCATCATCAATCTTCTCTCCAGCCCCTATGTCGAGATGGCGCAACTCAAGGGTATCCCTGGCCGGGAGGTGATTCTCAAGCACGCGCTCCCCAATGCCTGGGCACCCATCGCCACGGTCATTGCCTTCAACCTCGCCTATCTGGTCGTCGGCGTCGTAGTGGTGGAAGTCGTCTATGTCTACCCCGGCGTGGGTCAATTGATGGTCGATTCTGTCTCGAGTCGCGACATGCCCGTTGTCCAGGCCTGTGCAATGATATTCGCCGCGACCTACATCCTGCTCAATCTCTCAGCCGACATCATCGGCATTGTCACCAACCCGCGCCTGTTGCATCCCAAATGACCGCAGAATCTCCAGACATCCGGGTCGTCCGCGCCCGCCGCACGCTGCTTGAAAATACGAGGCGCACGCTTGCATCCGCGCCGATCAGCGCCTGGTTTGGGATGATCGTCATCTTGATCTATGCCATTTGCGCTCTCTTTGCGCCCTGGATTGCGCCCTATGGCGAGGCGGAGGTCGTGGGTAAGGCCTATCAGCAATCCGGCGCCGATTTCTGGCTCGGCACCGACCAGATCGGACGCGATCTCTTCTCGCGGCTCATCTTCGGCGCGCGCAACACCATCGGTATCGCCCTGGTGACCACCTTGCTGTCTTTCTTCGTTGGTGGCACGCTTGGTATTCTGACGGCCTTGCGGCAAGGCTGGCTCGACCAGGGCGTATCGCGTCTCGTCGATGCCTTTCTGGCGATCCCCGTGCTGATCTTCGCGCTGATGTTGCTCGCGGTCTTCGGCAAGAGCGTGCTGAACCTCATCCTCATCCTGGCATTGCTCGACTCCACCCGCGTTTTCCGCCTGGCCCGGGCGACCGCGCTGAATGTCGTGGTCATGGACTATGTCGAGGCCGCCAAGCTGCGTGGCGAAGGTACGCCCTGGATCATCTTCAAGGAGATCCTGCCAAACATCCTTCCACCGATGATCACCGAATTCGGCTTGCGGTTCTGCTTTGTCTTCCTCACCATCTCGGCGCTATCCTTCCTGGGTGTAGGCATTCAGCCACCGACTGCCGATTGGGGGTCCATGGTGGCCGAGAACAAGACGCTGATCACCTACGGCAATCCGACGCCGCTCTATCCTGCAGGCGCAATTGCACTTCTGACCGTCGCCGTGAATTTCGTGGTCGACTGGTTCCTGCACAAGACCAGCGGGATTCGCGATGAACACTGAAACCAAACGGATCAAGGGTGAGATTCTTCTCGAGATCAAGAATCTCATGATCGAAGGCAATAGCGATGGCGTATGGCATCCCATCGTCAAGGGCGTCGATCTGACGCTCCGTCGCGGTGAGGTGCTTGGCCTGATCGGTGAATCGGGTGCCGGCAAATCCACCGTAGGACTGGCCGCCATGGGTTTCGCAAGACCCGGCTGCCGAATCATCGGTGGCAGCATTGTCTTTGATGGCATCGACCTGATGAAGGCAAGTGAGGAAGATAAGCGCAGGCTGCGCGGTTCCCGCATTGCCTATGTCGCGCAAAGTGCTGCTGCAGCCTTCAATCCCGCCCACAAACTCATCGAGCAAACGGTGGAGACAGCGGTTCGACATGGCGTCATGAGCCGCGAGAAGGCCGAGGCCGATGCCCGCGATCTCTACAAGAGGCTCCAGCTGCCGAAGCCGGACACCATCGGCGATCGCTATCCGCACCAGGTTTCGGGTGGTCAGTTGCAGCGTGCGATGACCGCCATGGCCATGTCGTGCCGGCCGGATCTCATCATCTTCGACGAGCCCACGACAGCCCTGGATGTGACGACGCAGGTCGAAGTGCTGGCCGCCATGCGCGACATCGTCGAGCAGTTCGACACCGCGGCAATCTACATCACCCACGATCTCGCGGTCGTTGCCCAGATGGCTCACCGCATCATGGTGCTGCGCCACGGCAAGGAGGTCGAGCAGGCAGCCACCCGCGACATGCTGAAGGAGCCCAAGGAAGACTACACCAAGACTCTCTGGGCCGTGCGGAAGCTGGCCAAGGCCGAGAGCCCTGGTGACGATGTGGTGCTGCGCGTGCAGGGCGTCGATGCCAGCTATGGCACAATGGTCAAGGTGCTCGACAACGTGACGGTGCAATTGCCGCGGGGCCGCACCGTCGCCGTTGTGGGTGAATCAGGATCCGGAAAGTCCACGCTGGCCCGCGCCATCACCGGCCTCTTGCCGCCGAGCAAGGGCGAAATCTATTTCAACGGCAAGCCACTCCCAAAGGCGTTGAAGGATCGTGACAAGGATACGCTACGCCGTATACAGATGATCTATCAATCGGCTGATACGGCGCTCAATCCGCGCCAGACGATCCGCGATATCGTCGGACGGCCCCTGGAGTTTTACCTCGGACTGTCGGGCGCTGCTCGTGACAGGCGGGTTGTCGAACTGCTCGAGGCGATCGAGTTGAACGAGAATTATATCGACCGCCTGCCCGGCGAGCTGTCCGGAGGACAGAAGCAGCGAATTTCGATCGCGCGTGCCCTTGCCGCCGAGCCCGAAGTCATCATTTGCGATGAGGTAACGTCAGCACTGGATCAGATCGTCCAGGAAGAAATCCTGACGCTTCTGATGCGTTTGCAGAAGGAAACCAATGTCTCTTATCTGTTCATCACCCATGACATTGCGACTGTCCGCGCCATAGCCGACGAGATCGTGGTGATGCACCAGGGCAGGGTGGTCGAGCAGGGGCCGAAATCGCAGGTCCTCAGCCCGCCCTATCCAGCCTACACGGAACTGTTGCTTTCATCAGTTCCGGAGATGGACCCTGATTGGCTGACGCGCCTCCTCGAGAAGCGGGCAGGAAAACAGGAGGCTGCCACCTAGCGCAACGGGTGAGCAAGCCGCGCGACCCCCAATGGGCTTGGGTCTGGCGTTGCAGACCGGCCTTGGCGCCTTTGGACTCGAAATTGTGTAGGTGTTGATCCGGACGGCGGCGGTATCGTATCAAATGGAATGTCGCGTCCTGTCATTCTCTGGCTCCGGCAAGACCTGCGCCTCGCAGATCATCCTGCCCTGACCGAAGCGTCGGCAGCGGGTGAGCTGCTTTTTCTCTATGTGCTCGATGACGATACGCCAGGTCCATGGTGCATGGGCGCGGCGTCGCGCTGGTGGCTTCATCACAGCCTCGAGAGCCTCTCCCGCCGCATTCCCTTGACGCTCCGCCGCGGCCGGGCCGACCGGGTGATCGGCGAGGTTGTGGATGAAACCGGCGCTGCCGCGGTCTATTTCACGCGGGACTACGGGCCCTGGTCCGGCGCTCTCGAACGAAGGGTCAAGGAGGCCTGCCAGGCCAAGGGCGCCGCCTGCCATCGATTTGGTGGCTTCCTCCTGCACGAACCCGAATCAATTCGCACCGGCCAGAATGAACCCTACAAGGTCTACACGCCGTTCTCGCGGGCCTGCATGGCCAAGGGCGAGCCGCGCCCCGCCAGACAAGCGCCCAAATTGGCGCTTTGGTCCGCCCCGGTCAGGAGCGACACGCTGTCTGACTGGCGCCTGTTGCCGGTGGCGCCCAATTGGGCGCAGGGTCTTGAAGGAATGTGGGAGCCCGGCGAGGAGGGAGCCAAGCGCCGGCTTGCGGCATTCATCGAGAGTGGACTTGCGGATTATGCCTCCCATCGTGATCGTCCCGACCGGGACGTTACATCGCGGTTGTCGCCGCACCTTCACTTCGGTGAGGTCAGCCCGATCCAGTGTTGGCAAGCGGTGCGGGCCGCCCAGAGCAACGCCAATGGCCGACTGGATGCGGCGGCGGAAAAGTTCCTAAAGGAAATGCTGTGGCGTGAGTTTTCCTATCACCTTCTGCACCATTGGCCGGATCTGCCTGAGCAACCTTTCAAGCCTGAGTATGCGGAGTTTCCCTGGGTTGACGATTGTCAGGCCCTGTCCCTGTGGCAGAAGGGCCTGACGGGATATCCGATCGTGGATGCGGGCATGAGGGAGCTCTGGACTACCGGCACCATGCACAACCGGGTGCGCATGATCGCGGCCTCGTTCCTCATCAAGGATCTGCTCATTCCGTGGCAGGATGGTGAGAGGTGGTTCTGGGATACGCTCGTCGACGCCGACATCGCCAACAATGCCGCAAGCTGGCAGTGGGTTGCAGGCTGCGGAGCTGATGCTGCACCTTACTTCAGAATCTTCAACCCGGTGCTGCAGGGCGAGAAGTTCGATCCTCAGGGCGGCTACGTGCGCAGGTGGCTGCCCGAGCTGGCACGCTTGCCCGATGACCTGATCCACCGTCCCTGGGAAGCTGCGCCGGCATTGCTTCGCTCGGCAGGGGTGGAGCTGGGAGCGACCTATCCGCTTCCTATCGTTGAGCATGCCAGGGCACGCGACAGGGCACTGGCCGCACTCAAATCCATGAAGGGACCATCACCATGAAAATCCTCGGCATCAGCGGTGCGCTGCGGCAGGCCTCCACCAATACCGGATTGTTGCGCGATATCGCGAATCTCGTTCCGTCCCATGTGAGCGTTGACATCGCGACACTTCACGGTATCCCACTGTTCAACGAGGATGACGAAACCGCCACGGGCAAACCGCAAGCCGTGCAGGACCTCGATGCGCGAATCCGCGCCGCAGATGGCATCGTCATCGCCTGCCCGGAGTATAATTTTTCCGTGCCTGGCGTCCTGAAGAACGCGACCGACTGGCTGTCGCGTGGCGGTTCGCCCTTCCGCTGGAAACGGGTTGGCATCGTCGGCGCCGGTGGAGGGCAGTTTGTCGGCACGGCCAGGGCCCAGTACCACCTGCGTCAGAACCTCCAGGCCCTGCAGGCCATCACCATGCCGCGTCCCGAGGTCTTCGTGAACCACAATGAAGAGAAGTTTGATGCGAAGGGAAATCTCGTTGACGAAGAGACGAGACGGCACCTCGCGAAGTGGGTCGAAGCCTTCCTCGCCTGGGTCGAGGAACGGCCCTGACCGTTCAGGCAATCAGGCTGTCTGCAGCGCTTCGGATGGCCTCGATGCTGGCCCCATAGTCACCACTCCTGAAGATCGCCGATCCGGCCACAAGAACATTGGCGCCGGCCCGGCGGACAGCCGAGGCGTTGGCCGCCGTGATGCCGCCATCGACCTCGATATCAATATTCCGTCCACGGACCATATCGCGAACATCGGCAATCTTGTCCAGCATGGCGGGAATGAAGGCCTGTCCGCCGAAACCGGGATTGACTGACATGACCAGCACGAGGTCGATCCGGTCGAGAACGTGGCGCAGCACGTTGGCTGGTGTCGAAGGATTGAGCGAAACGCCCGCCTTCTTGCCAAGCCCGCGGATCGCCTCGAGCGACCGGTCGAGGTGTGGGCCGGCCTCGGCATGCACCGTGATGATGTCGGCACCGGCCCTGGCGAAGCTTTCGAGATAGGGATCGGCAGGCGCGATCATCAGGTGCACGTCGAACACCTTCTTCGTCACTGGCCGTATGGACTCGATGATGGGGGTGCCGAATGAGATATTGGGGACGAAATGCCCATCCATCACATCAATGTGCACCCAGTCCGCCCCGCCTGAATCGATGGCGCGGAGCTCCTCGCCGAGACGTGCAAAGTCTGCGGCGAGGATGGATGGCGCGATCATCAGCGGACGGGTCATGACGTCTATCGCTTCCCTCAGATAAGCTTGCCCATAGCGACGGCGGTATCGCCCATGCGGTTGGAGAAGCCCCATTCATTATCATACCACGACAGGATGCGCACCAGAGTGCCCTCCATCACCTTGGTCTGGTCCATGTGGAAGGTGGAGGAATTGGCATTGTGGTTGAAGTCGATCGAGACATTGGGCTCGTTGGTATAGCCGAGAATGCCTTTCAGCGGTCCGTCGGCGGCTGCCTTGATGGCGGCATTGATTTCATCCACCGACGTCTTCCGCTTGGCGACGAACTTGAAGTCCACCACCGAAACATTGGGAGTCGGCACGCGGATGGCTACGCCGTCGAGCTTGCCCTTGAGTTCCGGCAGTACGAGGCCAACGGCCTTCGCCGCACCAGTGGAGGTTGGGATCATCGACATGGCCGCAGCGCGGGCGCGGTAGAGATCCTTGTG
>JAGRLX010000214.1 GCA_020441605.1 Alphaproteobacteria bacterium | reverse complement strand
CAATGCCGCGATGATTGCCTGGGCCGGAGCCGAAAGACTGTCTCTCGGCCTCGTCGACGGTCTCGATGCCGCGGCCCGCGCCCGTTGGCCCCTCGACCAGACGCAGGCACCGGTCTATGGCGCGGGCAAACTGGGCGGTAAGGCGTGAGGCGTCATTTCGGAATCGTCGGCGCCGGTGCCTGGGGCAGCGCGCTTGCCTATGTTGCCAGGACAGCCGGCCATGATGTCGGCGTTTGGTCGCGGTCCAGGCCCGATCTCGCGGCGCTCTCCCGGGCTGACGCGCTGGTGCTGGCAGTGCCGGCGCAAGTGGCGCGCGAGGCTCTGGGTGCGGTCCGTTCCATTGCGCGAAAGGGCCAGCCCGTGATCATCGCCGCAAAGGGCATCGAGCAGGGCGGCGGACACTTCATGAACGAGGTGGTCACGCAAGTGCTGCCCGATACCCGTGCTATGGTCCTGTCCGGCCCGAGCTTCGCAGCAGATGTCATGAAGGGTCTGCCGACGGCCGTGGTGATGGCTGCGCCGACCCTGGCCGAAGCGGGCCAGTGGGCCGGTGTACTCTCGGTGCCGCAATTTCGCATCTATGCGTCCGACGATGTTCTTGGCGTGGAAGTCGGCGGCGCGCTCAAGAATGTCCTGGCCATTGCCTGCGGCATTTCCGACGGCCGCGGGCTGGGCGACAGCGCCAGAGCCGCCCTGACCACGCGCGGCTTTGCCGAACTGGTGCGCTTTGGGCGCAAATTGGCTGCCAAGCCTGATACCCTTCTGGGACTTTCCGGTTTGGGAGATCTCCTGCTGACCTGTTCTAGCCGCCAGTCCCGCAACTACGCCTTCGGCTTTGCCATTGGCGAAGGCAAGCCGGTCAGCGCCGCTCTGGCCAGTTCCAAGGGCGTGGTCGAAGGCGCTTTCACCGTGAGGATTGCCGCTACGCTGGCGCGCAAGTACGCGGTGGACATGCCGATTGTGGACGCCGTTCACGCCATTGTTGACGGCGGCGCCGCGCCGGATCAAGAGATCGCGAGATTGCTGGCGCGACCAGCCGGACAGGAAACCCGATAAGGACCCCAAGCATGCTCTTCGCCCTGATCTGCACCGACAAGCCATCCAGCCTCGATCTCCGTTTGTCGGTTCGGCCCGATCACCTCAAATACCTGGAAAGCCTTGGCGGGGCGCTCAAGGCCGCTGGACCCTTCACCGACGACAATGGCCAGCCCACCGGTAGCCTGGTGGTCATCGAAGCGGCCGATGCCGCTGCAGCGAAGGCCATGGCCGACGCCGACCCTTACGCGGTGGCGGGGCTTTTCGCATCCGTCGACATCCGTCCGTGGAAATGGCTGATCCGCAATCCGGAGGCGAAGTGATGGCCTATTGGCTGTTCAAATCGGAACCCGGAGTCTGGTCCTGGGAACAGCAGAAGGCCAAGGGCGATGCCGGCGAGGAATGGACCGGCGTGCGCAACTACCAAGCCCGCAACAACATGCGCGCCATGAAGCTGGGCGACCGGGGGTTCTTCTATCACTCCAATGATGGCCGGGCCATTGTCGGGATTGTCGAAATCTGCAAGCTGGCCCATCGGGATTCGACCTCTGACTCCGATGCCTGGGAATGCGTGGACATCCGCGCTGTTGCCGATGTTCCCAATCCGCTGACGCTGGACGACATCAAGGCCGATCCCAAGCTGGCGGAGATGGTGCTGGTCAAGAACTCGAGGTTGTCGGTCCAGCCGGTGACAGCGGATGAGTGGAAACACATCTGCAAGAGCGGGGGCGTCAGGGTTTGAGCTTGGCAATCCCGGACCGCACGGCATTCATTCGCGCGAATACAACGGTTCTGGCGCCGCCCCTCGTACCGGAAGTGCACCTCCATCTCGCCCATGAAGCCGTGCCGATCTGGCAGAAGACCGAAGAGGAACTGGGAGAAATCGGCCTGCCGCCGCCGTTCTGGGCATTTGCCTGGGCCGGTGGACAGGCGCTGGCGAGATATGTCCTCGACCATCGCGAAACCGTCCGCAGCCGCTCCGTGATCGACCTTGCCACGGGCTCGGGTATCGTCGCGATTGCAGCCGCCAGGGCTGGAGCGGCAGACGTGCTGGCTGCCGATATCGATGGATTCGCAACGGCGGCGACCACGCTCAATGCGGCGCTCAATGACGTTACACTCCGGGTCACCGCCAATGATCTGCTGATGGCGGCGCCGCCTCCGGCCGACGTGGTGCTGGTCGGTGATCTCTTTTATGAAAGTGCTCTGGCGGAAAGGGTTTTGCGCTGGCTTTACGCGGCCCGGGATGGCGGCGCGACTGTGCTTGTCGGCGATCCGGGCCGCACCTACTTGCCGCGCGAGCGATTGAACAAGACCGCCGAATACGCCGTGCCCGTGAGCCGCGACCTGGAGGACGCAGAAATCAAGAAGACGGCCGTATGGCAGCTGAGCCGGAATTGTTGAGCCACAGGGCCAGGAGAAGAACGGCGAGCGACACCCAGAGCCAGGCGTCCGTTGCGCCACCAAAGAAGACCACCGCGAAGAACACCGCTGCTGGCGCCGAAAGATAGACGGCCTGTGCCGTGTAGGTGGCACCCCGTTCGCGGATCAGGGTGAAGAAGGCAATACGTTCGGCCACCCACATGAGGGTGGCGGCGAGCAGGCTTCAGGCTGCGAATTGGCCATTGTATTGCGTCGTCCAGGGCGGAGCCAGCACCAGCATGAAGGGAAGGGCAAGCAGCCCGGACCACAGCGATTCGGCTGCTCCGACCGAGAATGTGGTACCGTTGGGCGGCCAGTACCGCTGCGCGTACCAATTGTAGGCTGCGAAAAGGAACGGGTTGACGAAACTCGCCAGCAACCACCACGATACCTTGCCTGAAATCATGCCCTCACGGGTGAACACGAGAAGTGCTGAGGCGGAGAAACCGATGGCGATCGCCATCATGCGCCGAGCGGTGAGCGGTTCGCGCCCACTGAGGGCGCCGATGGCGAAGTTGACCAGAGGCGAAAGGGAAAACACCAGCGCCAATTCCGCCGGCGGCACATGGCGGGCGAATGTGAGACTGAAACTGAAGGGAATGTTCATCAGCGCGGCGCAGGCGAGGCTGTAGACATGAATGCCCCGGTCCCAGTTGACGGCACCGTGACGAAGACGGGCCATCATCGCCAGGAAGACCGCCAGTCCCAGCCCGGTGAAGACGATCACATGGCTGATCGCCACTCCGGCCTCACCCCAATAGCGATACATGGCCGGCGACAGGCCCCAGAATAGCGCGAGGGTCACGAAATATGCCGGATGCCGGAGTCGAATCATGGTGCGGGACTTAGACAGGAGTCGGATTGCACGCTATAGACTTGCAGCTCAAAAGGATCACCATCTACGGCATGTTTGGGAGGAATGCGCCTATGTCAGAGAGAGTCTATCCGGTGCCGGCCAAGTGGAAGAAGAACGCTCTGGTCGACGATGCCACATACAAGAAGATGTATGCAGAATCGATCAAGAGCCCCGAAAAGTTCTGGGCCAAGCATGCCAAGCGCCTCGACTGGTTCAAGTTTCCGACCAAGATCAAGAACACGACCTATGAATACCCCAAGGTCTCGATCAAGTGGTTCGAGGACGGCATCCTCAATGTCTCTCATAACTGCATCGACCGTCATCTCAAGAAGCGGGGCAACCAGGTCGCCATCATCTGGGAAGGCGATGATCCTTACTACGACAAGAAGATCACCTATAATGAACTTTATACGAATGTCTGCCGCTTCGCCAATGTTCTGAAGGCGAATGGCGTCAAGAAGGGTGACCGCGTCACCATCTATCTGCCGATGATTCCCGAGGCCGCCTATGCGATGCTGGCGTGTGCCCGCATCGGTGCGGTGCATTCGATCGTCTTCGGCGGCTTCAGTCCGGAATCCCTCGCCGGCCGTATCAATGACTGCGACTCGAAACTGATCATCACCGCCGACGAGGGCTTGCGCGGTGGCCGCAAGGTGCCGCTCAAGGTGAACACCGACGAAGCCCTCAAGCGCTGCGGTGGCAACGAGCGGGTGATTGTCGTCCGCCGCACCGGTGGTGCGGTGACGATGACGCCCGGCCGCGACGTCTGGTACCATGATGAAGCCGCGAAAGTCTCGGCCGACTGCAAGCCTGAGAGGATGAAGGCGGAAGATCCGTTGTTCATTCTCTACACGTCGGGATCGACCGGCAAGCCCAAGGGCGTCCTCCACACCACGGGTGGTTATCTGCTGTTTGCAGCGATGACTCATCAATATGTCTTCGACTATCACGATGGCGACATTTACTGGTGCACCGCGGATGTAGGCTGGGTGACCGGGCACAGCTATATCGTCTATGGTCCGCTGGCCAATGGCGCCACCACCCTGATGTTCGAGGGCGTGCCCAACTATCCCACCAATTCGCGCTTCTGGGAGGTGGTCGACAAGCATCAGGTCAACATCTTCTATACGGCGCCGACGGCGATCCGCGCGCTGATGGGCGCCGGCGAGGAGCCGGTCAACCGGACATCGCGCAAATCGCTGAAACTGCTCGGGTCGGTCGGTGAGCCAATCAATCCGGAAGCTTGGGAATGGTACCACCGCGTGGTTGGTGACAATCGTTGCCCGATCGTGGACACCTGGTGGCAGACCGAAACCGGCGGCATCCTGATCACTCCGCTGCCGGGCGCCACCAAGCTCAAGCCGGGTTCCGCCACCCGGCCGTTCTTTGGCGTCCAGCCGGCCCTCGTCGATGACAAGGGCGACATTCTCGAAGGCGAGACATCGGGCAATCTTGTGATCCTCGACAGCTGGCCGGGCCAGATGCGGACGGTCTATGGCGATCACGATCGCTTCGTGCAGACTTACTTCTCGGCCTATAAGGGAACGTATTTCACCGGAGACGGTTGCCGTCGGGATCAGGACGGCTACTACTGGATCACCGGGCGCGTCGATGACGTGATCAATGTATCCGGCCATCGGTTGGGCACGGCGGAAGTCGAATCCGCCCTGGTCTCCCATCCGCAGGTTTCGGAAGCGGCGGTTGTTGGCTATCCGCACGACATCAAGGGCCAAGGCATCTATTGCTATGTGACCCTGATGGCCGGAGAGGTGGGTGATGATGCACTGCGCAAGGAACTGGTCAACCACGTCCGCAAGGAAATTGGTCCGCTGGCCACGCCCGACAAGATCCAGTTCGCACCGGGTCTGCCCAAGACCCGCTCCGGCAAGATCATGCGGCGCATTCTCCGCAAGATCGCCGAAGATGAGTTCGGCGCCCTCGGCGATACGTCGACTCTGGCTGATCCTGCGGTTGTCGACGATCTGATCGCCAACCGACAGAACAAGAAGGGTTGACCAAACGATAATCACGGCGGCCAGCCGACACCAAGGCTGGCCGCCTAAGTATGCCGAGTGCTGTTTGCGTCAACGTCAGGAGTTCGATGGGCCCGATGGCCGACTCACGCCCCTGTGACTTGCCGTGGCGATCTTGGCAAACTAGAAGGGCCTCCGACCGCCGCCAAGCCGGAGAATGCGAATGGTGAATAGAAGAAGTTTCCTGTCCTTTCTGGCTCTTTCCGCTGCCGTTGTTCCGATGTTGGCCTCTCCCGCGAATGCATTTCTTTTCGACTGGGAGGAATATCGCAGGACAGGAAAGCGCAAATCGCCCATCGGCTCGTCCAGGAAAAAGGACGCGGTCCGGAAACAGGCGTCGACGACCCGCAAGAAGAAACGGCCAGCATACGATGGCCGCGAAATTGTCAATTTCCCTTCATCCGAGAAGCCGGGCACCATCATCATCAAGACTTCCGAGCGGGCGCTTTACCAGGTTCTCGGCAAGGGAAAGGCCATGCGTTACATGGTGGCCGTCGGCAAGGATGGTTTTTCCTGGTCCGGCATCGCCCGGATTGGATTGAAGCGCGAGAATCCCCGCTGGACACCGCCGCCAGAAATGATCGCACGAACCCCGAAATATGCGAAATGGCGGAAGGGCATGCCGGGCGGCATCCCGGAAAATCCCCTGGGTGCCCGTGCTCTCTATCTGTTCAACAAGGGAGGTGACACGCAGTATCGCATCCATGGCACCAATGCGCCGTCCTCGATCGGTACAGCCGCCTCGTCGGGTTGCATCCGCATGCTCAATCACGAGGTGATCGAACTCTACGGCAAGACACCGGTCGGTACCAAGGTGATCGTGCTATAGGCGCGTGTCTCTCGGAAAGTACTGAGGGATGATTGGCGCTGCCACCTCCTCTTCAGCAAAACGGTGCGGCGCTATCCTTTAAGGCTATCCCGGAGCCACTGGGCAATGTGGCCAGCTGGCATCGCGCCTGACTGCCGGGCGATCTCGCGTCCTCCGTGGAACAGGATCATGGTCGGTATCGACCGGATGTTATGAGCCGCCGCCTCTTCCGGAGCGGCTTCGGTGTCGAGCTTGGCAAAGCGGACCTGTGGTTCCATCACCCCTGCCGCCTTCTCGAACTCGGGTGCCATCATCTTGCAGGGACCGCACCAGTCTGCCCAAAAGTCAACCAGGACCGGGATGGAATTGCGGCTCAGGTGTCGGTTGAAGTTGCGGCTGTCCAGTGCGACAGGGTGGCCATCGAACAGGGGCGCATGACATTTTCCGCATTTCCCTTCGCGCAGGGGTCTGCTTTCCGCCACGCGGTTGATGGTCGAACAGGCTGGGCAAACGATCTCGGTCATGGTTCAGTTTCCCATCAGGTTTGATGAACATATGGGCACGTGTGCGCTCGGCAACCATGATCTGCGTCAAGCTGCCATATTGGGGCATGGGCCTATGTCTTTTGGCGTATTTGCGATATTGCGTTGCACAAGCTAAAACAATGGACCGGTTACGGGAAGGGAATCATGGCTGAAACGAAACCTGTAGCGCGTCCGCTGTCGCCGCATCTGCAGATTTATCGCCCGATGCTGACGATGATGATGTCCATCGTTCATCGAGTCACGGGCGGCGCCCTGTATTTCGGCATCATTCTGCTTGTCTGGTGGTTCTCCGCCGCGGCCACCTCTGATGGCTATTTCGACATGGTTCAGGGCTTCTTCGGACATTGGTTCGGGCGGATCGTCCTGCTCGGCTTCACCTGGACCCTGGTGCACCACATGCTTGGCGGGCTCCGGCATCTGCTCTGGGACACCGGCCACGGCTTTGATCTGAAGAAGGTCGAATTCCTCGCCCGCGCCAACCTCGTGGGCTCCATCGCCATCACCCTGCTTCTGTGGATCATCGGTTATGGGGTGATGCCATGAGCATGCGTACCCCCCTCGGCAAGGTGCGGGGGCTTGGCTCTGCCAAGTCGGGCACCGAGCACTGGTGGCTGCAACGGGTGACGGCCATCGCCAATCTGCCCCTCACCGCCTTCGCGGTGATCTTCATCATCATGCATCTGGGCGCCAGCCGTGCTGACGTGGTGCGCAGCATGGGAAATCCTGTCGTGGCAATCCTCTGGGGCTTGTTCTTCCTGTCGGTGCTCTGGCACATGCGGCTTGGTCTGCAGGTGGTGATCGAGGACTATGTGCACGGTCACCGTGCCAAGTTCGCTGCCCTGCTGTTCAACACCTTCTTCACGCTGGTGCTGGGCGCGGCCGCGCTCTACGCAATTCTCAAGATGAGCTTCGCACTCTGATGGCTGTTGCTGACACCAAGAAGAAAGCCCCAAAGACCGTCTCGATCGGCGGGCGGTCCTACCCCATCACCGATCACAGCTTCGACGTGGTGGTGATCGGGGCCGGCGGCTCCGGCCTGCGTGCCACGCTTGGCGCGTCCCAGGCCGGGCTTCGGACGGCCTGCATCTCGAAGGTCTTTCCAACGCGCTCCCACACGGTGGCGGCCCAGGGTGGCATCGCCGCCTCGCTCGCCAACATGGGGGCCGACGACTGGCGCTGGCACATGTACGACACGGTGAAGGGTGCCGACTGGCTTGGCGATCAGGACGCCATCGAATATCTATGCCGCAACGCGCCGACCGCCGTTTACGAACTCGAGCATTTCGGCATGCCCTTCTCGCGCACCGAGGA
>JAGRLX010000213.1 GCA_020441605.1 Alphaproteobacteria bacterium | reverse complement strand
ACCGAGATGTCGTGCTTGATCGAGCCCCCCTCCGGCTTCTGGGATTCTGAGATTGCTTCCCGGATGGCCCAGAGTTCCATCCTCTGGGCCTGCGACTGGGCCAGCACCGCATCGCTGACGAGGTCGCGGGCCATGGCATCCTCAAGCACGGCCATCATGTTGCCGGTGGCGGGATCGGCAATCTCCGCCAGCACATACCACGGCGATGAGGCAGAAAGCGGGCTGCGCTTGCCGGCATGGCGAATGGTGAATTGCAGGGCGATATCGGCGATCAGTTCGAAACCGACGACACGATTGCCGCTCTTCCCCTGCATCAGCGAAAGAAGGGTCACGGCAGCGGCCGGATCCGGCACCGCGATGAATGCCGTTTCCTGCGTGCGGGGCAGGGGAAACAGCTTGAGCACCGCCGCCGTGATGATGCCCAGGGTTCCCTCCGCGCCGATGAAGATGTCGCGGAGATCGTAGCCGGTATTGTCCTTTCTGAGCCGCTTGAGTCCGTTCCACACCCGGCCATCGGCCAGCACGACCTCGAGCCCGAGGCAGAGATCGCGGGCATTGCCATAGGCAATGACGTTGAGACCGCCCGCATTGGTGGAGAGATTGCCACCAATGCGGCAAGAACCTTCCGAGGCCAGGCTCAAGGGAAACAACCGGCCGGCGGCCGCGGCCGCGTCCTGCACAGATTTGAGTGTCGCTCCGGCCTCGGCGACCATCGTGTTGTCATTGGCATCGACATCGATGATGCGGGTCATGCGGTCGAGGGACAGCACGACCTCGGTGCCGGCCTCGGTGGGAACCTGCCCGCCACAGAGGCCCGTGTTGCCGGACTGTGGCACGATGACGGTTCGGGTCTCGTGGGCGATCGCCATGATCCGCGAGACTTCCTCGGTCGAGGCCGGACGCAGCACCATCGGCGACCGGCCGTGCCAGAGGGCACGCCATTCGGTCATGTATCCGGCCATCGCGCCGGCGTCGCGGATCACATGATCTTTGCCGACGACAGCCGTCAACCGGTCTAGGGTTTCAGGGGAGGGTGCGAGTGTCATGATGATGCTTCCCGGGGCGCTGCAGCACGCATCAGCCGATCGTTGATGGCCTCACCCAGGCCCTGTCCTGGGATCGGCGCCACCGCGATCCGGCCGACGCCGGTGGCATCGATCTCGTGCAGCAGGCGGAAGAGGTTGGCGGCGGCCTCCACCATGTCCCCGGATGGCGACAGGTTGTAGGGGCCATGGTCGTGAGCGGGACCGAAGCCGAGATAGGATTCCCCGGCGCACGGTGCATCGGCATGCAGGCGCAATTCGGCCTGGGGCGCATAGTGGCTAAGCAGTTGGCCGGGGGCATGGGGCCTGTCCGCATGAAGTTCGACGGCGAGTTCGACGCCAGCGATCCGCTCAATGTCTGTGCGGGGCAGACCACCGGGCCGCAGCAATCTTGGCGGTTCGCCGTCGACGAAACCGACCACTGTCGATTCGAGTCCCACCTTGCAGCGCCCCCCATCGAGCACCATCGCCACCTTGCCGGCAAGATGCCGTCGCACGTGCTCGGCGGTGGTGGGGCTGACCCTGCCCGAGGGATTGGCGCTCGGGGCCACCACCGGCCGTTCTGTCGCCTGCAGCAATTGCAGCGCCACTGGATGGGCAGGCACCCTGAGCGCAATCGAATCGAGACCGGCGGAAGCCAATAGCGAAACCGGACAATCATCCCGCCGCGGCACCACAAGGGTGAGCGGTCCGGGCCAGAAAGCCAGAGCCAGGGTGCGGGCCGTCTCGGGAAACAGGCCCAGCCCGAAGGCGCTCTCGGCATCGGGCACATGGGTGATCAGCGGATTGAAGGCCGGCCGTCCCTTGACCGCATAGACCATCGCGACGGCCCTGTCGTTGGTCGCATCGGCGCCAAGCCCATAGACCGTCTCGGTCGGGAAAGCCACAAGCTCCCCGCCACGCAGCGCTTTCGCTGCGGCCGCAATATCCTGTTCCGTCACCATGCGCGGGCTCTATAGCAGCTCGCGCCGGAAGCGGCTACAAGTGCAGCATGACGACACTGCTCTTCACCCACGGGGCCGCGCTCCACCACATCACGCCTCCAGGGCATCCGGAACGGGTTGACCGCATCAGGGCCATCAATCAGGTTCTTCAGTCCGATCATTTTCGCGACCTGGTGGTGCGCGAGGCTCCGCGCGGCCGCGACGAGGATATTCTCCGCGCCCATGCCTATGAACATCTCGAGCGGCTCGTCGCCATCGCGCCGAGCGAGGGCTTCGAGTTCATCGATCCCGACACCGCCATGTCGCCTGGCACGCTCGAAGCGGCCCGGCGTGCGGTGGGAGCCGCCACTGCCGCGGTCGACGCGGTCTTCCAGGGTGAGGCCGACAATGCATTCTGCGCGCTGCGGCCGCCCGGCCACCACGCCGAGAGCCGCCGCGCGATGGGCTTCTGCTTCTTCAACCATGCGGCCATCGCCGCGCTCTATGCGCGTGAAGCCTATGGCGCCGAACGCGTTGCCGTGGTCGATTTCGATGTCCATCACGGCAATGGTACCCAGGAGATCTTCTGGTCCGATCCCGATCTCTTTTATGGCTCGACCCACCAGATGCCGCTGTTTCCCGGCACCGGCTCGGTGCGTGAAACAGGTGCTGGCAACATCTTCAATGCGCCGCTGCGGGCCGGCGATGACGGCGGCCGTTTCCGCGAGGCCATGGGCACGGTGATCCTGCCGGCGCTTGATACCTTCGCCCCCGACCTGGTGATCATCTCGGCAGGTTTCGACGCCCATCATCGCGATCCGCTCGGAAGCCTGCAGCTCACCGAGGAGGATTTTGCCTGGATCACGCTGCAGATCATGGAAGCGGCTGAAATTCATGCCGGTGGCCGCATTGTCTCGGTTCTGGAAGGCGGCTATGACCTGCAGGGCCTCGCGGCGTCGGTAGGCATTCATGTGCAGGCACTGATGCGCGGCAATGCCGACATGATCGACGAGGCTTACGAGGAAGATGAGGACGAATTCTGATGGCCGAACAGGACGATATCGCCAATCTCTCCTTCGAGAAGGCTTTGGCTCAGCTCGAGGAAATTGTCACCAGGCTCGAGTCGGGCAAGGCCGATCTGGAACAGTCCATCACCATCTATGAGCGCGGCGAGGCCCTGAAGAAGCACTGCGAGAAACTGCTGAAAGATGCCGAGGCCCGAATCGAAAAGATCATCCTGAAGCCCGATGGAACGCCTGCGGGCACAGAACCACTGGATGTCGAATAGGCAGCGCCTCGACGACCTCCTGGTCCAGCGCGGATATTTTCCGTCGCGATCACGGGCCCGGGACGCGGTGCTGCGCGGGACCGTGCGGATCGCCGGTGGGATCGCGCGCAAGCCCGGCCAGGCGGTTGCTCCCGATGCTGCGATCGATGTTGCCGACGACGCCCGCCACTATGTATCGCGCGCCGCCCTCAAGCTGAAGCATGGCCTCGACCATTTCCATATCGACGTTGCAGGCCGCCGCGCTCTCGACATTGGCGCGTCCACCGGCGGCTTCACCCAGGTGCTGCTCGAAAAGGGTGCCGCGCATGTGACGGCCATAGACGTGGGTCACGCCCAATTGAAGATCATCGATCCGCGCGTGACCTCCATCGAGGGCCTCAATGCGCGTGACCTGAGCCCTTCCGACCTCTCGGGTCCCATCGATCTCGTCGTTTGCGATGTAAGTTTCATTTCGCTGAAACTGGCGCTCCCGCCTGCCTTGGGCCTGGCCGAACCTGGAGCCACCCTGGTGGCGCTGGTCAAGCCGCAGTTCGAAGTAGGCCGCGAGCATCTGGGCAAGTCCGGCGTGGTTGGCGATGCCGAGGCCCGCGCCAGGGTGTGCAATGAGATCGCTGAAATGGTGACCGGCATGGGCTGGCGGGTGCTGGGTGTCGCGCCATCACCCATCTCCGGCGGTGATGGCAATCAGGAATTCCTCATCGCCGCGTGGAAGGTCTAGAGCAGCGGGCGGTCAGTTGCGATCAACTGACCGCCCACAAGCTGCTCGTCGATTCAATGCGGGCGCAACTTTCCTCCTTCAAATGCGATCGCATTTGAAGGTTCGTTACGCTAGCCGACCTGTCCGCGATGCCGCATGAAGTGATCGGCCAATACGATGGCCATCATGGCTTCGCCCACCGGCACGGCACGGATGCCGACGCAAGGATCGTGGCGGCCTTTGGTCATGACATCGGCATTCTCGCCAGACGATGTCACCGTCCTCCGTGTGCTGAGGATCGAAGATGTGGGCTTCACCGCGAAGCGCACCACGATGTCCTGGCCTGTGGAAATGCCGCCAAGGATTCCCCCGGCGTGGTTCGACAGGAACTCAAGCTTGCCGTGGTGCATGCGGATCT
>JAGRLX010000212.1 GCA_020441605.1 Alphaproteobacteria bacterium | reverse complement strand
CTGCCCATCGTTCTTGAGATGAAGGCCACCCACGAGATCGGATGTGACGATCCCCGGATAAAGTTCCCCGAGCTTATCCGGGCCGACCACGTCCACATTCACGCCGAAGACGCGGGCCATTTCGGCGGTGCGCGTCAGCTCTTCCAGACGATCCTTTGTCTGGGCAAGCGAGATGGAACCATTGCGCTTGTATCCCGTCGCCTGCCCCGTCTCTGACTCCAGTTCCTGGTAAAGCCGATGCGAGTAGGCACCCAACTGTGTCATGTTCTTCGTCGGCCACAGCGTACCGACAAGCCCAGCCGCGTGCCACGTGGTGCCGCAGGTCAGTTTGTCCCGTTCAAGCAGCAGCACATCGGATACACCGCGCTTCGCCAGATGATAGGCGATCGAGGCACCGCCGATGCCACCGCCGATGATGACAACTTGCGCTTCTTCCGGAAGGTTAGACATCTTTTTTCCTGTTCAGGGTTTAAGTGCGACGTGGGCCAGCCCGCCCGACTGTTCGGCACTGTGTTTCATGGCTGATGCGATCTGATCCAAGGCGAAGACGGTTGCCCGGAACGGCGATAGATCGATGGCGCCTGAGGCGATCAAACCAAGGGCACGGGCGGCCGTGCCGCGCGGAAACCAGAAGGAACCGACAAGGCTGTTGCTGTTGCGCATGAGCGAGCTGGTGTCGAACGCAGCCCTCGATGTCAATGCGCCGACGAACACGAGCGACCCAAATCGGCGGAGGCGTTCTACCAATGCAACGGTGGGGGTCGTATCCACTCCGCCGGCACAATCAATCACGAAATCAACAGGTGTCGCATCTCCACGCCCTTCAACCACAAAGCGGCGGTCCAAGGCGGCAACCTCGTGCAGAACGTCCAGGCGGCGGCCAACCAGACGCACTTCTGCCGCCCCCAGCGCGGCCGCCATAATCGCGGCGGATGTGCCGAGCAATCCGGCTGCACCGTTTACAGCGACTACGGTGCCGGGCCGGAAGCCGCCACGCTCGAAAGCTGCCAGAGCGGTGCCGAACCAGCCCAGGCGGCACAGGATCTCAGGCGCCGCCTTGACCTCGCTGGGGATGGGCGTGAAGCAATGTTCAGGCCCGACGAATTCTTCCGCAAAACTACCATCGGGCCACTTCGCGAGATGGCGTGCAGCGCCGGGCGCAAGCCCGAAGCAGCCCATGAAGGCGTGATCGGCCTCGGGGCCGCCGTCCGATACATACGTGTCGCAATAGACCCGTTGGCCGGGTTTCAGGGGGGAAAAAGGATAAGTCGTTTCGACAACGGTACCGATCGCACATTGGCCGGGCGTGAAAGGCCGGGCGGGAGTCATCCACCCGCCACCCGGAAGTCCGGCGAAGTAGGGCGGCAAAAATGCCGCCTCCACCTTGATGCGAACACTGTCCGCTTCCAGTACCGGCCGAGGAATGTCTGCCACGGTGAACTGAGAGGCGCCTTCAACAACGCGTACCGACTTCATGGTCCCGCCGGCCTTTGGGTCTTCACTTTCCCTGCGCAGCGCGAAGCGGCTTCAGAGCTTCGGCAATTCGCGCCTCTTCTTCCGCGCCGACTTCACAGACCGGCGCGCGCACCGAACCGCCATCGAAACCCATTTGCCGCGACGCGGCCTTGGCGGCCGGGATATAGTCGTGCTGCCAGCAGTAGTTCACGATGGGGAACATGGATTCCCACAGTTTCAGGCCTTCCTTGAACTTTCCGGCCTCTATGAGATTGAATAGCTGAACAGATTCGCGCGGAAAAATGTTCGCACAGCCCCAGATCGTCCCAGCCGTTCCCAGCATGAAGGAGAATGGTGCGTTGGGGTCGGCGCCATTCAGGATCTTGCCACCGCACGCCAGCAAAGCCTGCTGCTTGCAAAGATCGCCAGAACTGTCCTTGATGAAGTTGAAATTGTCGATCTGCAGAAGCCGCTTGAACAGGGCTGGCGTAAGTTCGATCCCCGTGGCGCCCGGAATATTGTAGCCGATCACGTCGATCGACACCGCGCGGCAAACCGTTTCATAGAACTTGAAGATGCCGTCATCATGCTTCGGGCCTTCGAAGAACGGCGGGAGGATCATCAACGCATCGACACCGAGATCCTGCGCGGCCTTGGAGCGGCGGATCACTTCCTGAAGATTGAGGGCAGAGGTCTGCGCCGTGACCGCGGCCTTGCCGTTGATGCGCTTGACGCCTGCCTTGAACAGCGTGTTGCACTCGTCTTCCGTCAGATAGGCATGTTGACCGGTTCCGGAGCTCAGCACAAACCCATGCATGCCGGTTTCCATATACTGATCGAGCAGCTTGTCCCACCGCTTCAGGTCAATAGTACCATCCTCATGGAATGGTGTCTGCATGGCAAGGTTGATGCCCCTGAGGTCAGCCATCGTCGTCTCCTGTTATTCCGTGTTTGCGATCAGACTTCTGCTCCGGCCTTCCACAGGCGGTAGCGCGTGGTGAACTTCACCCCAAGGGATGTAATGAGCTTCGGATAGGCTTTGCTCGGCTTGGTCTTGTTGAGCAGAATGCGGATCGACTTGCTGTCCATGCCGCAGGCAAGCTCGGCAAGCGCCTTGCCGTAGATCGCGCCGCGCGAAACGCCTGTGCCATTGCAGAAGCCAGCGCCAAATACGCGGTCGGCCAGCTGTCCAAATACGAACCCGCCATTCTGCACGAGGCAGAGCGCGCCGCCCCAACTGTGCTCGAAACCAATTGAGGAGATTTCCGGGAAGCGACGGTCGAACGACTTCTGGTGACTCCGCTTCGTCCGTTCGATCTGCTGCATCGACGTATGAAAATTGTCGACGTAGTCATAGATGTTGCGAATGAAAAGCCGGTTGTCCGCGGTACGGCGGATTGTCGTTCCGAAACTTTCCGCAGGAATGAGACCATATGTCTTCCGGCCGCCGATCTTCCCCAATTCCTGTACGGTCAGTTGCCGTGTCAGGCTGCCATAGGTGTAAACCGGGATGGGGCTGTCTTCGTAAAACCCGAACTGGGATATGAACCCGTTGCCGGAGAGAATGACATTCCTGGCGTGGATTTCACCATTGGGCGTGCGGAGGATGTGCCGCGGTGAACCATAGATGACCTCGACGACAGGCGTATTCTCATAAACCGTCGCGTTGCTGCCGAGATTTGCCGCAATGCCGCGCATCAGAGCTGCCGGTTGAAACAATACCGTACCCGGCGTATGCAGCCCCTTGGTGTAGTAGGAGCTGCCTACCATTTCTTTCATCTGGGCCGCGTTGTACCACGCGTATTTCTTGCCGATACGATCCAGTGCCTTTGCGAAAGACACCAGGCATTCCTCGCCGCGCTGCGTAACGGCCGAGTGGGTCTTGCCTTCCTCGCTCCAGTCACACTGAATGTTGAACTTCTGGACTGCATCACGAAGGAAGTCGATACCCTCGACATTGATCTCCTGTTCCTCGATGTTGCCCTTTTCATCTTCGGCAAAGTTAGGATTGCGGGGGTTATGCGCGAGGTCGATCGCGAACCCGGCACAGCGGCCCGCGGCGTTGTTGCCGATGGCGCCGGCATCGACCAACACTACGCTGTCTTGCGGTCGAAGTTCGGCTAGGCGCCGCGCAGCATTTGCGCCAAACCAACCTCCGCCAACAACCACCCAATCCGCTTCCACACGTGCCGACAGGGAAGGTGCGAGTTTCACATCGCCCAGCGTGGCGAACCAGCCGCTATCGGTGACCTCGTTCGGGAACAGGCGTACCTTCACGGTCCGTGATTGAGAGGCCGATGCAGAAGGAGCACTGGGAGAATCGAGGGGCATTGCGATGTCTCATTTGATCGATTGCGGTTATCTGCCTGCGGTTGACCGGCAGCGCTCAAGAGTCACGTCTATCCTACAATAAAAAAGGGATTTTGAGAGATACTTAGACCACCAGCCACTCTCGATAAATTCCTTCCAGTGATAAAGACGCTCTATCTTTTCTGGTCGTCTTGAAGTCGGATGGATAGCTCGTTGCCCTGTCTTTCGACCAGATAACATTTGAGGTGACGGCAACCCGTCGGCGCATTGAAAGGCTCACCGGTCTGCGGGTCGAACTCCGCGAAATGAAGTGGGCAAACGATGCGGCCATTCTCGAGAATTCCTTCGGACATGGGAGCGCCCGCATGTGGACAACGGTCGCTTACCGCATAGACCGCCGCATCTGTCCGGAAGACGGCCAGTGCTCCGGCGCCCGGAACTTCGATGCGCCGGATTTCGCCGGAAGGAAACTCGTCAAGCGAACCGATCCGCACCTTTGGCCCAGAGGCCGTGCCGGCGGATCGATTGGCAGCCTGTTGCAATGGACCGGGCCGTGGCCGAACCGCGACGGCAGCCGGGTGGCCTGCGGCTTCTGTTCGCTCAAGATTGATCGCGTCGCCTGGCGCGATTTCGCCCTCCGACACCACGTCGCAGTAGATTCCGAAATCCTTGTCGAAGTTCGCGATGAGCGCCTTGAGCACGGATCGATCTTCGGGCAATCCGCGCTGCGCCAGGGTTGTGAACGAGCAGCGGCCACTTGGACCGAGCCCCCTCAACCGAACACCTGAAATCGTGAACTCGCGCCCGATGAGTTCGTACTCCGGCCGGTCCTTTCCGAACCCTGACAGGTCCGCCACAATATTCGGGCGGAAGCGTCGCACGTCGACAGCCTCGCCAGCCAGTTGCTGTTGCAGGCTTTCGAGTGACTGAATGCTTATGATGTGAACAGGCTTCCAAGCATACCGCTGCTTGAAGAGCACGTCGCCGCTATATTCGCCGTAGCGGCGGAACATCATGCGCGAGCCGAACAGTTCGGATACTGCCTCAATGAGCGAAGGGCTATCAACAGGCTGCCAGGTGGTTCCGCCGGTTGCGATTTCGATTTCTCCAGCACTGCCGGTACGCGCAGCCATGAGCGGCGCGACACTCCATTTGCGAGGCGTGGGCGGCGAGGCGATCCCCAGTGTTTCCGCGTCAAAGAAAGCGCCAATCCGGTCTCCGGCGAAACCGGCCTTCGTGACGCTCACCGATTCCACAGTCTCGCCCATCAACGAACTAATCGGATAGCGCCAGATTTGGCGAACGCTACCTATCTGCTTCGCATTCATTTCCGAACTCACCCACGATCCTGCGACTTCAGCTTTCGGCTCCGTCACCTAGGCCGACGACAGTGCCGATGTGATTTGGCGGAGTGAAACCTTGCCGATCGGGGCTCCGCCTCCGTCGACTACCACAGCGGCGTCGGAGCCCGAAGTTGTCAGTTCGAGGGCGGCGGCTTCGAGCGTTGTGCCAGACCTGAGCTTCATGGTGGAGGTGGTCGTCTTCGGAACACCCGCTTCCATCACCGACTCTACCCTGAGGTAGCGCCCGCGATTGACGT
>JAGRLX010000211.1 GCA_020441605.1 Alphaproteobacteria bacterium | reverse complement strand
ACCAGTCGGGCAAGTGGTTCAAGGTCTCTCCCTATAAGGTACGCGAAGACAATCACCTCATAGATTACGACAAGCTTGCCGAGCAAGCGCTTGATGTGAAGCCAAAACTTATCATCGCCGGTGGTTCGGCCTATCCCCGCACCCTAGATTTCCGCCGGTTCCGCGAGATTGCCGATTCGGTCGGCGCCTATCTGATGGTCGACATGGCGCATTTCGCTGGTCTGGTGGCAGGCGGCGTGCATCCTTCCCCGCTGGAGCATGCCCATGTGGTGACCACCACCACCCACAAGACGTTGCGCGGTCCGCGTGGAGGCTTGGTCCTCAGCAATGATGCCGATCTTGGCAAGAAGATCAATTCTTCCGTCTTCCCAGGCCTGCAGGGTGGGCCGCTGGAACATGTGATCGCCGCCAAGGCAGTGGCTTTCGGCGAGGCCTTGAAGCCGGGCTTCAGGAAATATGCGAAGGCCGTGGTGGAGAACGCCGCGACACTGGCGAAATCCATGATCGATGGCGGTTGTGATATCGTGTCGGGCGGCACTGACACCCACTTGATGCTGGTCGATTTGCGCAAGAAGGGCGTCACCGGCAAGGCAGCTGAAGCGGCCTTGGGCCGGGCCTGGATTACATGCAACAAGAACGGGATACCCTTCGACCCGGCGCCATTCACGATCACCTCGGGAATCCGCCTCGGCACACCGGCCGGAACCACCCGCGGGTTCGGAACGGCCGAATTTGCCGAAGTCGGTGCTCTGATTACCGACGTGCTGGATGGGCTTGCGGCAAACGGCGAAGCGGGCAATGCTAAGGTTGAAACGGCGGTTCGCAAACGTGTGAAGGCGCTGACGGGCCGTTTTCCAATCTATTGACTGCCTGAGGGGGTGCTTTGCGCTGTCCGTTCTGCTCCAACGAGGAAACCCAGGTGAAGGACTCGCGTCCCACCGAGGACGGCACTGCCATACGCCGCCGGCGGTATTGCCCGGACTGCTCCGGCCGCTTCACCACCTTCGAGCGCGTGCAATTGCGCGAATTGATGGTGCTGAAGAAATCCGGTCGGCGTGTGCCCTTCGACCGCGACAAGTTGATGCGTTCGATCCAGGTGGCCTTGCGCAAGCGGCCCGTGGATCCCGAACGGGTCGAGCGCATGGTGTCGGGCATTGTGCGCCGGCTGGAAAGTCTGGGCGAGAGCGAGATCAAGTCCGAGACGGTGGGCAAACTCGTGATGGAGGCCCTCAAGATGCTCGACGACGTCGCTTATGTTCGCTTTGCCAGTGTCTACAAGAATTTCCGAGAGGCCAAGGACTTCGAGGAATTGCTCGGCGAACTGTCAGGCGACGACGATAACGGCGAGACCGGTGACCGCTGACCAGCGCTGGATGGACTATGCCCTGCGATTGGGCCGCAGGGCACAGGGAACGACCGCGGAAAACCCGAATGTCGGATCCGTGATCGTGAGGGAAGGCCTGCTCGCCGGCATCGGCTGGACCCAACCCGGCGGCAGGCCGCATGCTGAAACCGAAGCGCTGAACATGGCAGGTGCGAAAGCCTCCGGTGCCACTGCCTATGTGACCTTGGAGCCCTGCGCCCATCACGGCCGGACACCGCCCTGCGCCGAAGCGCTGGTGCAGGCCGGTATTGCACGGGTGGTGACGGCGATAGAGGACCCGGACCCGCGTGTTTCTGGCGCTGGTCACGCCATTCTGCGGGCAGCGGGCATTGAAGTTGTCACCGGCATCGGTGCCGAAGACGCGCGGCGTGACCTCGCCGGCTTCCTCAGCCGAATCGTCAGGAACAGGCCCTATGTAATTCTGAAACTTGCGCTTTCCGCTGATGGTATGATCGCGGCAGAGGCCGGCGTGCGTACCGCGATTACCGGGCCCGAGGTCAAGGCCAGGGTCCATTTGCTGCGGGCGCAGTGCGATGCGATTCTGGTGGGCATGGAGACCGTGCTGGCCGACGACCCGGAACTGACCTGCCGGCTGCCGGGGTTGGAGGATCGCTCGCCACGGCCTTTCGTGATGAGTCGCAGCCGTGAGCTACCACCAGGTTCGCATCTCGCCCGGCGTGGAGCGACCATTCTGTCCGGCACTGTCGCCGATGCGCTGGGAACACTGGCGGGGCTGGGCATAAACCGCCTTATGATCGAAGGTGGTGCTGCCATCGCCCGAATCTTTCTTGCGGCCGGCGTGGTGGATGAGGTGGTCCTGTTCCGCAGTCCGAACATGTTGGACCCGAGGGGGCTCAAGGGATTGGATGAGACGGCATTGCAGCCATTCGCCATCCGCGAACAAGAAAAGCTTGGGGTGGACACGCTCACCGTCTATGAACGCCCGAATTGAGAGTCTTCATGTTCACCGGCATCATCACAGACATCGGCACCGTCCGTGCCATCACCAGGCGCGGCGACACGCGCTTCGATATCGCGTGTGGCTATGACGTCGGGACTGTGGACCTGGGCGCCTCGATCGCCTGCAATGGATGTTGTCTGACCGTGATCGACAAGGGAGCGGACTGGTTTGCCGTCGAAGTCTCGGCGGAAACGCTCTCGAAGACCACTCTGGGCGCCTGGCGTGAAGGAACCCGCATCAACCTCGAGCGCGCACTGAAGCTCGGCGACGAGCTTGGCGGCCATATCGTGTCGGGCCACGTAGATGGAACCGGCGCAATCGTCTCGATCACGCCGGAAGGCGACTCCAGGCGCTTCCGCTTCTGGGTTCCCGCTGACCTGGCCCGCTTCATCGCGCCCAAGGGCTCGGTCGCTGTCGAAGGCACCTCGCTCACCGTGAATGAGGTCGACGGCAACACCTTTGGCGTGAACATCATTCCCCACACGCAGGCGGTCACCACCTGGGGCCAGGCGCAGGTAGGACAATCCGTCAACATTGAAATCGACATGCTGGCGCGCTATGTGGCGCGGCTTGCCGAGTTTGGAAAATCATGAAGGTAGAAAAGAAGACCACCGAAGCCGGAAGGATCAGGGCCCGGATCCTGATCCTTGAAGCCCGCTTCTATGCGGATATCTGCGACGAGCTGGCCAAGGGCGCCATCGCCGCCATCGAGCGTGCCGGCGCCAAGTGGGAGCGAATGGCAGTTCCCGGCGCACTGGAAATTCCAGGAGCCATTGCCATGGCCCATGACGCTGGCCTCTACGATGGCTACGTGGCGCTGGGCTGCGTGCTGCGCGGCGAAACCACGCATTACGACATTGTCGCCAACGAAAGCTCGCGCGGGATCATGAACCTTACGCTTGCCGGACTGTGCATCGGCAACGGTATTCTCACATGTGAGAATGAAGCCCAAGCTTGGGCCCGAGCCAAGGTCGAAGACATGGACAAGGGTGCAGGAGCGGCAGAAGCTGCTCTCGCCATGTTGCGCATCAAACGCAAGATGCAGCGCCGCCGGGACAGGGCCAGCCAGCAGAAAGCCCCCGCCAAGTGAGTGAAAAGCGCCGCGCAAGGCCGGTTGCCCGCTCGGCCGCGCGACTGGGCGCGGTCCAGGCGCTCTATCAGATGGATATTGGCGGAACCGACGTCGGTGAAACCCTTGCGCAGTTTTCCTCGCGCGTGGTCGGTGACGACTTCGACGGCGGCCAATGCGGCGAAGCCGACTACCGGCACCTGAAGGAAGTGGTCGATGGCGTGGTACGCGAACAAAAGACGATCGATCCGGCGGTCGATCGCATTCTCGACGTGGCATGGCCGATCCACCGGCTGGATTCCACCGTGCGGGCGATCCTCCGTGCCGGAGCCTATGAACTGATGTTCATGGACAAGGTGCCGGCCCGCGTCGCCATCAGCGAATATGTGGATGTGGCCTCGGCGTTTTTCGAGACCGAAGAGCCGAAATTCGTGAATGGCGTGCTTGACCGGCTGGCGCGCCAGCGCCGCCCTGACGAGTTTGCGGCGTGAGCGAATCCGAGGCCTTCGACGACGTTAAGGCCCGCAGGAATGCGGTGGTCCTGGCCTTGGCCCAGGCACTTTATGGAGCGGTGACGACCGCCGTGGTGGTCACCGCCGGACTTGTGGGCTCCCAGCTTGCGCCCAGCCCGTCGCTTGCCACCTTGCCGATGTCGATGATGATCGTGGGCACCGCGCTCAGCACCTTTCCCATTTCCATCATGATGCGGCGGGTCGGCCGACGAGCTGGCTTCATCACCTTCGCGCTCGCCGGAGCCATTGGCGGGGTGATAGGACTGACTGGCATCATGCTGCAGAACTTCGGGCTGTTTCTGTTCGGGTCTTTCGCCATCGGCCTGTACCAAGCGTCTGCTTCCTACTACCGTTTTGCGGCTGCCGACCTGGCGAGCCCGGCTTTCCGCCCGAAGGCCATCTCCTGGGTCATGACCGGCGGCATCGTTTCGGCCCTGATTGGCACGATGATGGTCATGGCGACCGTGGATCTGTTGGCACCCGTTACCTTTGCGGGAACCTGGATGACGATGACGGCCATCTCCCTCGCTGCGGCTTTGCTGTTGATCATGGTCGACATTCCCAAGCCGGTGGCGACCGCCATTGGAACCGGGCGGCCGCTCGTTGAGATCGCCACGCAACCACGCTATGTGGTGGCGGCCGGCACGGCCATGCTCGCCTACGGCATCATGGTCCTGGTGATGACGGCTACCCCTGTTGCCATGCTTGGTTGCGGGTTCTCCGTGCAGGACTCTAGCTGGGTCATCCAGTGGCATGCGCTGGCGATGTTCGTGCCGAGTTTCTTCACTGGCAACCTGATTAGCCGCTTCGGTGCCGAACGCGTGGCGGCGGCCGGCATGGCGCTGTTGATCGGCGCTGCCGTTTCCGGGCTCGCCGGCATCCGTTTCGAAAACTTTGCCCTGGGCCTGATCCTGCTGGGCCTCGGCTGGAACTTTGGCTTCATCGGCGGCACCACGCTATTGACTGCCACTTACGAGGCCGCCGAACGCAACAAGGCGCAGGGGTTGAACGATCTGCTCGTTTTTGGAACGACGGCGCTGGCGTCGTTGGGGGCCGGAACCCTGCTGGCCTACTTCGGCTGGAACGCCGTCAATTATGCTGTCTTCCCCATGGTGGCCATCGGCCTCGTGCTGATCGGCTGGCTGATGACCCACCAGCGCAAGACCGCGGCCTGACCCATGCGCCTCAACGTGTTCCTGCAGCGCGCTGGGATTGGAAGCCGTCGCGAAGCCGAGCGACTGGTCGCGGAAGGCCGCGTCAGCGTGAATGGCACGCGTGCCGAACCGACGACACCGGTGGAGGAGGGCGATGCCGTCACAGTCGACGGCGAGGCCGTCGCCATCACCAGTCGCCCGCTGCCGCGGCTCTTCATGCTGCACAAGCCGGTGGACTTCCTCGTCACCCATCGCGATCCGCAGGGCCGTCCGACCATTTGGGACCTCGATGCCCTCAAGCCGCCGCGATGGGGAGGCGACAAGCCGCGGGTGATGACGGTCGGCCGTCTCGACGTGAACAGTGAAGGCTTGTTGCTATTGTCTTCCGATGGGCCTTTGGCCCAGTCGATGATGAGTCCGGCGACGGCGCTCGCCCGGGTCTATCGGGTCCGGATATTCGGACGCCTCGCCCCGCGGGATCTGGAGACGCTGGCCCAGGGAATTACCGTAGACGGAATCCACTACCGTGGCGCCGAGTTCGTCGAGGAATTCGACAAGGGTGGGCGCACCAATACCTGGTACCGGGTGCGGCTGACGGAAGGCAAGAATCGAGAGATCCGAAAGTTGGTGGAACACTTCGGTGGCCGGGTGAACCGGCTCATCCGGGTGCAATACGGGCCATTTCAATTGGGCGATCTGGCATTGGGTGCGATACGCGAAATTCCCCCTACCGAGGTGCAGCGGTTCATGGCTTTTCTCGCAGCAAAAGGCGTCGACCTTAAGATGACCGCACCTCAGGAATAGCCGCGGCTACGGCCGGAGGGACCAAATCCCCCAAACACATTGCCCGCGGCGACTCAAAGCGATTGCCTAATCCCGCTCTATTTGGCATACCACGCCCACTTTCCGGGGCAGGGGATGGAATAGACAGCGATTCCACCAGGGGCTTCGGGTCAACATCAACGAACACAAGGGTTTGACATGACCTCTACACTCTGGCTGATCGTGCTCGCGGGCGCGCTCTCCATCGTGTACGGCATCGTGACCACGCGGGGGCTGTTGGCCGCCGACGCCGGCACGGCCCGTATGCAGGAAATCTCCGCCGCCGTGCGCGAAGGTGCAACGGCCTACCTCAACCGCCAGTACACGACGATTGGCATCGTCGGTGTGGTGATCTTCATTCTCGCTTTCTTCGTGCTCACCTGGAAAGCGGCAGTGGGCTTTGCCATCGGCGCCATCCTCTCCGGCGTTGCCGGCTTCATCGGCATGAATGTGTCGGTCCGGGCCAATGTGCGTGTGGCCCAGGCGGCGACGAAATCGCTGGCCGGTGGCCTCGACCTCGCCTTCAAGGCAGGTGCGGTGACCGGCCTCCTGGTGGCAGGTCTCGGACTTTTGGGCGTCACCATCTACTTCATCTTCCTTAAGGACATGCTGGGCCTTGATCCGGCCGGCCGCGAGGTGATCGACGCCTTGGTCGCCACCTCCTTCGGCGCATCCCTCATCTCGATCTTCGCCCGTCTTGGCGGCGGCATCTTCACCAAGGGTTCTTACGTTGGCGGCGATCTCGTCGGCAAGGTGGAATCAGGCATTCCCGAGGACGATCCGCGCAACCCGGCAACGATTGCCGACAACGTTGGCGACAACGTCGGTGACTGCGCCGGCATG
>JAGRLX010000210.1 GCA_020441605.1 Alphaproteobacteria bacterium | reverse complement strand
CCGCCCATCGCGATATCGAGGGTCATGGCATTCTCGAAAGCGCCGAAACTCGCGACCGCGCGTGGGAGCACGCTTTCATCATTCTCTTCGTAGTATCGCCTGGCAAGATCGACGACCAGATGACCAGCCTCAACGAACAGCCGCTTGCGGTCGGCATGGGTGGCCAGTGTCGAACCGTTGCCTGGCAAGGACAAGCCGAGAGCTTCGGTCAGGCAGTTCATCGAATTGGCCGTGAACATGCCGGAACACGATCCGCAAGTGGGACAGGCCGAGCGTTCGATAACCTTCACGTCCTCTTCCGAGACCCGGTCATCCGCGGCTGCCACCATCGCGTCGATAAGGTCGACCGACTTGGCAACACCGGACAAGACCACCTTGCCGGCCTCCATCGGCCCGCCGGACACAAAAACAGCGGGAATGTTGAGCCGCAATGCTGCCATAAGCATTCCCGGCGTTATCTTGTCACAATTCGATATGCAGACCATCGCGTCGGCACAATGGGCATTGACCATGTATTCGACCGAGTCGGCGATGATCTCGCGCGATGGCAAGGAATAAAGCATACCATCGTGGCCCATGGCGATACCGTCGTCGACGGCGATGGTGTTGAACTCCTTGGCCACACCGCCAGCTTTCTCGATTTCACGGGCGACCAGCTGGCCCAGATCCTTGAGGTGCACGTGACCAGGGACGAACTGGGTGAAGGAATTGACCACGGCGATGATCGGCTTGCCGAAATCTCCGTCCTGCATGCCCGTCGCGCGCCAGAGCCCGCGGGCGCCGGCCATGTTGCGGCCATGGGTGGAAGTGCGTGAACGGTATTGCGGCATGTGTCCTACCTCTCGGTTCTATCGTCTTCCGCTTGCCCCAAGCCTCATCGAGAATCAAGTTATTGCTTGGCAATGCGCCAATCGCGCAATTGCATGACGGGCCTATTCTTGGCTAAGCACGGCCACCCGTAACGCAGTAGGACAGTTGCCATGAGCTTTCTCACCATCGAACCCGCACCCGCCCGCCTCAACCGCAGCGAACTGGCCGTTCCCGGTAGCCAGCCGAAGCTGTTTGAGAAGGCCGCAAGATCAGCAGCCGACGTGGTCTTCTTGGATTTGGAAGATGCCGTGGCCCCCGACGACAAGCTCCAGGCCCGAAAGAATATCATCGAGGCCATCGGCGACATTGACTGGGGCAACAAGCAGCTATCGGTACGGATCAACGGCCTCGACACCCATTACATGTACCGCGATGTGGTGGACGTTCTGGAGAATTGTTCCGATCGGCTGGACCTCATCATGATTCCCAAGGTCGGCACCGCAGCCGACGTCTATGCAGTCGACATGCTGGTCACGCAGATCGAGGCTGCCAAGGGACGCCGCAAGCGGATCGGTTTTGAGATGATCATCGAGACGGCCTTGGGCATGCAGAACATTCACCAGATCGCTGCGGCCTCCAAACGCAATGAATCCCTGCATTTCGGCGTTGCCGACTATGCCGCCTCCACCAAGGCGCGCACCACCTCGATCGGTGGGGCCAATGCTGATTATGCGATCTTGACGGAGCCCGAGGAAGATGGCAGCCGCACCAGCCATTGGGGCGACATGTGGCACTATGCGATTTCCCGCATGGTTGTAGCCGCGCGCGCCAATGGCCTGCGGCCGGTCGATGGCCCTTTCGGCAATTTCTCTGACGGCGAGGCTTTCAAGGCTGCCTGCCGCCGCGCGGCGGTTCTGGGATGTGAGGGCAAATGGGCCATCCATCCGTCACAGATCGATCTGGCCAATCAGGTGATGAGCCCGTCCGATGCCGAGGTCGCCCGCGCCCGCCGCATCATCGCCGCGATGAAGGAGGCCGAAGCCCAGGGCAAGGGCGCAGTGTCGCTCGACGGTCGCCTGATCGACTATGCCTCCATTCGTCAGGCCGAGGTGCTGGTCAGTAAGGCCGAGATGATCGCCAAGCGTGAGTCAGGACAGAGTGAACCGGTGCGCCATGCAGCCGGGTCGTGACATTGATTTGTGACTAGGTTTCGGTTGAGTTTATGGAATTTTTGTTCTACATTGAAATCTAATAGAGAGAGCGTTCCATGGACGGCCCTACCTATCCGCGCGACTACAGCCTCGTAGGCCGTGACAGCCACTACGCCGAGGAACACCATCTCGCCTCGGCGCAATGGTACCATGCGCCGATTTCGCGCCAGCGCATGAAGGAACTCATGCGCCGCCGGAATGGCCCCGCCATACGCGACACCATCGTTTGGTTTGGTGCGTTTCTCGTCACAGGTGGCCTGGCCGCCTATTTCTGGCCAGGATGGTGGTCCCTGCCCTTCTTCCTCGCCTATGGCGTGCTTTACGGCTCGTCCAGCGATTCACGCTGGCATGAATGCGGCCACGGCACCGCGTTCAAGACGCCGTGGATGAATGACGTGATCTACAACATCGCCTGCTTCATGATCATGCGTGAACCCACCGTATGGCGGTGGAGTCACACCCGCCACCACACGGACACACTGATTGTCGGCCGCGATCCGGAGATCGCGGTTATGCGGCCAACGGTGGTGCTGAGAGTCGTGTCCTTGTTCTTCGCGATTCCCCAGGCATGGGGCGCCATCAAAAGCATGTTGCGCCATGCTGCCGGCCGGTTGACTGCCGACGAAGCCACCTTCATCCCAGAAAGCGAGCGCCCCAAGGTCTATCTGACCGCCAGGATCTGGTTGGCCATTCACCTTGCTGTGATTGCTACCGCCGTTTGGTGGGACTCCATCCTCCCGATGCTGCTGATAGGCCCACTCCCCACCATGTATGGCGCATGGGTGCATGTCATGACTGGCCTCACCCAGCATGCCGGCATGCCCGAGGATGTGCTTGATCACCGGCTCAACTGCCGGACCGTCTACATGAATCCGATACTCCGCTTCATCTACTGGAACATGAACTACCACGTCGAACATCATATGTTCCCGATGGTGCCCTACCATGCTCTCCCGGCACTCCATGAAGAGATGAAGCCCTATTGCCCGACGCCTTACCCCAGCGTATGGGCTGCCTATTGCGAGATCGTTCCAGCGGTCATCCGTCAGATCCATGAGCCCGGTTGGGCGGTCGAGCGAAAACTACCGGAATCTGCGCCGGCCTATCGGCCCGCAGCCGAGTGACCTGACCTGGAGGACAAATCGAATGACAAATTGGGTCGAGGCCTGCGCCACCGGCGATATTGCCGAAGAAGACGTGATCCGCTTCGATCACGCCGGCCGCACTTATGCCGTCTATCGCTCGCCCGACAGCAAGTACTACGCGACCGACGGGCTCTGCACCCACGAAAAGATCCATCTGGCCGATGGACTCGTCATGGACAACATCATCGAATGTCCAAAGCATAACGGCCGTTTCGACTATCGAACCGGCGCCGCCAAGGGGGCGCCCGTGTGTATCGACCTCAAGACTTACCAGGTCAAGGTCGAGAACGGCAAAGTGCTGATCGATGTCGGCTGAACCATGAGCGAACGCGGCATGGTCATCATCGGCGCCGGCATGGCCGGAGCCCGCGCGGTCATCGGCCTTCGCGCCAACGGCTGGGACGGGAGCATTACCCTGATCGGCGAGGAGACCCTGTTTCCCTATGACAGGCCGCCACTGTCCAAGGCCATGCTGGTCGACGAGCAGGAGCCTTCTCCAGTCTTGCTGCTTGACGAAGGCATGCTTGCCTCGCTGAAGGCCACCGTGATCCGCGGCAATCGGGCCAACGCAATCGATCGTGTCCGGCGCCTGATCCGGCTCGACGATGGTGCAACCGTGGAATATGAAAAGCTTCTCCTGGCAACCGGCGCCAAGCCGCGCCACTTGACCATTCCGGGTGGCGAACTGGCCTACACGCTGCGGAACTATGCCGATGGCGATCACCTGCGCGAGCGCCTGCGCCATAGTGAGAGCGCTGCCATCGTCGGAGGCGGCTTCATCGGCCTCGAGGTGGCCGCCAGCGCCCGCAAACTGGGGTGCCGGGTGGCGCTGATTGAAGCCCAGTCCCGCATCCTGATGCGCGGTGTGCCCGAAGACATTGCAGCCATGGTCCATGCCAGGCACGTCGCTTCAGGCGTCGAGATGTACATCGGCACTGCGCTGCAAGCGGTGGAAACCGATGGCGTGCGCCTGGCTGATGGCCGCAAGATCAAGGCCGACATCGTCATCGCCGGCATTGGTGCTGCACCCGATACGGCACTTGCTGATCAGGCGGGATTGGCGATCGACAACGGCATCGCCTGTGATGGCCAGTTGCGCACCAGCGACGAGCATATCTTCGCGGCCGGCGATTGTTGCTCATTCCCTCACCCGCTGTTCGGCAACCGGCGCATCCGGCTTGAAGCTTGGCGCAATGCGCAGGATCAGGGCACGCTGGCGGCCGGAAACATGCTGGGGGCGGGCAAGACCTATGCGGCCGTCCCCTGGTTCTGGTCCGACCAATATGATCTCTCGCTCCAGATTGCCGGCATGCCCGGCGACGGCCGCGAGGCCGTGCGCCGGCAGATCAGCGCGGACGCCTTCATGATCTTCCATCGGGATGGCGCCGGACGGCTTGTCGGTGTATCGGGCATCGGACCTGGCAATTCCATTTCCCGCGATGTGAAACTGGCCGAAATGCTGATCGCCAAAGGCATCTCGCCTTCGGCAGAGGCGCTCGGAAATTCGGACATCGGCCTGAAAACCCTGCTGAAAGGTTGATGCAACCCGGAACAATGACATTCTTGATTCAACGCGACCATCGATCTGGAGAAGGACGATCATGATACGATTTGGAGTATTGGGAGCAGGACGCATCGGCAAGGTGCATTCGCGAACCATCGCCGCCAACCCCAAGGCAACGCTCGCCTATATCGCGGACGCCGTGCCCGCCGCCGCCGAGGCTCTTGCCACCCAATATGGTGCAGGGGTCGCCTCGGTGGAAGACATCATCAAGGCCAAGGACGTCGGCGCCGTGCTGATCGGCTCGCCCACCGGATTCCATGCTGAACAGATCCAGGCCGCGTCAAACGCCGGCAAGGCGATCATGTGCGAGAAGCCGGTTTCGCTCGATGTGGGCACCATCGAAGAGACCCTCAGAATCGTCGAGAAGAACAAGTCGACGCTGATGATCGGCTTCAACCGCCGCTTCGATCCGAACTTTGCCGAGGTCGAGGCCCGCATCCGCCGTGGCGATATCGGCGATGTCGAAATCGTGACCGTGATCAGCCGCGATCCAGGACCGCCGCCACTGTCATATGTCAAGGGCTCCGGAGGCCTCTATCGTGACATGATGATCCACGACTTTGACATCGCCCGCTTCCTGATGGGCGAGGAATTCGTTGTTGTGAATGCGCTGGGCACCTCGCTTGTTGACAAGGAAATCGGTGAAGCCGGCGACGTCGACACCGCAGCCGTTCAGATGCAGACAGCGTCAGGCCGCATCGCCGTCATCACCAATTCGCGCCGCGCCACATATGGTTATGACCAGCGCCTCGAGGTGCATGGCTCGAAGGGCATGTTGAGCGCTGCCAACGTTCACAACACAACGGTAGCCATACACAATAGTGAGGGAGTCAAGGCCGACCCGATCCAGCACTTCTTCGTAGAGCGCTACATGGCGGCCTACGCCAACGAACTGAACACATTCATCGAAGCGGTTGACACAGGAAACAGGAATCCGCGTCCAAACGGCTTCGATGGGCTCCAGGCCCAGAAACTCGCCGAAGCCGCCACCCAGTCCTGGCAGTCCGGCAAGCCCGTGAAGGTGTCCTGAGATGAACATGGAATCCCTCAGCAATCTGTCGATGGATGGCAAGGTCGCCGTGGTCACTGGATCCACCCAGGGTCTCGGCGAAAGCATCGCCCATCTCTTTGCCGATCGCGGCGTCAAGGGTCTGGTCATTGCCGGACGCAACGAGACAAATGGCGCGCGCGTCAAGGCCGACCTCGAAAGGAAAGGCGTCAAGACCGTCTTTGTCAAAGCTGATCTGTCGAACCTCGATGACGCCCGAAAGTTGATCGCCGCCTGCGACAGCGAATTCGGCAAGGTCGATGCGGTTGTCAATGCCGCCGGCCTGACCGACCGGGGCACCATCTGGAATACGAGCCCCGAACTCTTCGACCAGATGTTCAACGTGAACGTGAGGGCGCCGTTCTTCATCATGCAGGATGCCTTGCATCTCATGAAGAAGTCGAGGACCAAGGGCACCATCGTCAACATCCTGTCGATATCGGGTCATGGCGGACAAGACTTCATCACCGCCTACTGCGGCTCCAAGGGTGCCCTCGCGATCATCACGCGCAATGTCGCCTTCAGCGTCATGCGCTATCAGATCCGCGTCAATGGGCTCAACATTGGCTGGATGGATACGCCTGGAGAAGACCGCATCATGAAGACCTTTCATGACGCCGAAAGCGGCTGGCTGAAGAACGCCGAGGCAGGCCGCCCCTTCGGCCGTCTGCTGAAACCAACCGAGGTAGCCCGGGCTGTCGCATTCCTGTCGAGCGAGGAGTCCGGCATGATGACCGGATCGATCGTCGACTTTGATCAGCAGGTGATCGGTACCGGCAATGCGATTCCCGAGCCGCCGCCGGCCGATTGGTGAATCATCCTCCGACGCGTCGTCCCCACCCCGCACAACCGGGATGGGGATTTTTCTTTTGAAGGCTCCAACCCTGCGATAAGAGAGCCCGGCAACCGAGAAGGGCTTCCATGAATTTCGCATCCGACAATGTCTATGGCGTCCACCCGCGCATTCTCGATGCGCTTGCCGCGGCAAACGCCGGAACCTCCCCATCCTACGCTGGCGACGACCTGTCCAGGCGAGCTGAGGAGTGCCTTTCACGAGTTTTCGACCGTGAGGTCCGGGCATTTCTGGTGACCACGGGAACCGCTGCCAACGGTCTTGCCCTCTCGGCCATCGCATCCGGATATGGCGCTGTCATCTGCCACGCCGAAGCTCATATCAGCTGTGACGAATGCAACGCGCCCGAGTTCTTCACGGGCGGCGCCAAGATTCTCGGCCTTCGCGGGCAAGGTGGCAAGATCACGCCAGACCTGATCCAAAAGACGCTGGCGGGCTTCATCCGCGGCGAGCACGATCCGAAGCCCCGGGGCGTGTCCCTGACCAACGCCACTGAACTTGGAACCGTCTATACACCGGCAGAAGTCGAGGCGGTCTCACACCTCATTCGTCCGCGCGGCATGAAACTCCATATGGACGGCGCGCGCTTTGCCAATGCGGTGGCGGGGCTCGGCTGTTCACCCGCCGAACTCACCTGGAAATCCGGGGTGGACGTGATGTCCTTCGGCGCCACCAAGAACGGCGCGATGATGCTGGAAGCCGTCGTCTTCTTCGACACGGCCCTTGCTGAGGATTTCGCCTATCGCCGTATGCGGTCTGGCCAACTCGTGTCCAAGAGCCGTTACCTTGGCGCTCAGATGCTGGCCTATCTCGACAACGACCTCTGGCTCGAGAATGCGCGCACTGCGAATGATCTTGCCCAACGGCTCGTCTCCGGCCTGCGCTCTTTCCAATCCATTCGGATACCAAATCCGGTGCAGGCGAACGAGGTCTTCGCGCTGATGCCCCGCGGCCTTTACACTAGGCTGCAATCCGCGGGTGCAAAATTCTACGACTGGATGCCCGACAGCCTGGGCGACTCGATTGCGGCCGATGAGATCTTCGCGCGCTTCGTGCTCTCGTTTGCGACACCGTCCGCGGAAGTCGACGCCTTACTCGACCTCATCGGCGAGACAGAAAAATAGCAGGGCGCCCGTTTCCGGACGCCCTTGAACTTTAGACTGCCTGAAGAGGCTATGCCGGCGATCAGGCCGCCTGTTTGGCTTCGATGACCTTGGCTCCCGTGCCGACGGCAATGGTGCGGGGCTTCATTGCTTCGGGAATCTCGCGCTTGAGCGAAATGTGAAGCAGGCCATTCTCCATGTCGGCGCCTTTGACCTCGACGTGGTCGGCGAGCTGGAACCGGCGTTCGAATGCGCGCGACGCGATGCCCTGGTGCAGGAATTCGGTCTTGCTTTCGGTTTTCTCGGTCTTCTTGCCGGCGACGGTCAGGGCATTGCCCTTCACTTCAATAGCGATATCGGCTGGCGCAAAGCCGGCAACCGCCATCGTGATACGATACTCGTCGTCCGATAGACGCTCGATGTTGTAGGGGGGATAGGCGGGGGCTTCGAAGGATTTCGCCTCGTCAAGCATACGGGCCAGACGGTCGAAGCCAACGGATGAACGATAGAGGGGGGTAAGATCGAACATGGTCACATTCTCCTTGAGCAATGTCACTATACTGCCCACCTTCCGGCTGGGCTGGTTGGTCTGGTGAGCCCGCCAACGGCAGCACTCACATTTTCATAGATAATTTTCATCCGGCCGATTTCAAGACCTGGGTCTCTTCTAAAAAACTTTATATATTTCATATACTTAATAAAATAGAAGTCGAAATTCATGAACGCCGAATGAACGATGGCTTCGGGTTGCATTCAACCGCCGGACGCTAGTTTCGCATTCAACGATGACCACGGTGGTCATCACCCAAACCCAGGAACCAAGGAGAATTCAAATGATCGCCAAGTCCCTCATCGCCGCCGCCGCCGTTGCCTCCACGATGGCTCTCGCCGCCCCCGTCCAGCAGGCCCAGGCTGGCGTAGACATCGACGTCAATATCGGCGGTGGCTGGTATCCCGGCTATGGCTACGGCTACGACTACGACTATGGCTACTATCCGAAGAAGAACTTCGTGAGCTGCCATAAGGGCAAGAAGATCGTCCGCTGGTCCGGCTTCCACAATGTGCACGCGGTCGACTGCAGCCTCCCGGGCTACAAGTACACCGGCTGGAAGTTCGGCAAGAAGTACATCGTCCGCGTCAACCGCTATGGCAACATCACCGGCGTGCACAAGATCTGATCGTGACCGCCATCGTTTTCCACCAAGGGGTGCCATCGGCACCCCTTTACCATGTGCGTCATCAATTTGCCGCGAAGCTGAACCCCAGATGAACAGCTTCGTCGAGTTTCATTCAGCATGGCTGTGCAAGGATTGAAACCATCGCGGCCGGGGGGTCGTGCGTTTGGAGGAGGCCAAGATGGCAAATCTCAGAGGAATGATTGCGGCTGGTATCATGGCGGTGACCTGCAGTGTTGCCATGGCCATGGGCACCGGCGAAGCATCGGCGAAGACCAAGATTGCGGTCGGTGTTGCCGCCGGTCCGTCGGTAACGGCACCTTGCTGGATCGGAGATCCGGCCGGCTGTGACCGGGATTGGCGTCGCACGCGGATAGACCGCAACTGGCGCCATGATCGGCGCTGGCGGCATCACCATCGCCACTACTACAACGACTGGCCCCCGATCGGCGGCGTCTACTACTACTACAATGATGGGTATAACTACGGTAAGCTCAGCTGCGCCTCGGCCCGGTCCATCGTCCGGGGCAATGGCTATCGGGATGTGGTCACCCGCGACTGCCGCGGCAGAACTTATGTGTTCAAGGCACGCAAGCGTGGCCATGTCTATCTGATCAAGGTCAATGCCAGGAATGGCCACATCATTGACAGAGTCCGGCTGTAACAAGGGCTTTCATAATCGCAATAAACGGGTGACCGGCTTGCAAAGGCCGGTCATGCTTACCGACGATGGGGATATCGATGATCGTTCGTGTTGCCTGTTCCCTGCTGGCACTCGTCCTGGTTGCCGGCGCAATGCCGGGAGACGCCCAGGCCGACCACCGCAAACGGATACGCCGCGCACCTGTGTATGAAGATTATGGTGGCCCCCAGTTCGTGCGGGCGCCGCTTCGCTTCATATTCGGCGGCTACGAATTGACACCCGAAGACTATGCCGATCTCTACGGCAACGATGATTTCGACGAGGGATACTACGATCCCACCATTGACCTGGCTCCGCCCAAGGCAAAATCGAAGTCCAAGACTGCCGCCAAGATCCCCGACAAGATTGTTCCGAAGCCCGTGGCCAAGCCCAAATCCGTCAGGGACCTGTCCACGGCATCGGTCAGCAAACCGGCAAAGACCGAGAGTTCTTCCGATTCAAGCAGGTCAACCGCAGGCCTGAGCTGCGAAAAGGCCGGCCAGATCATCACCGGCTATGGATTCACGGGTGTGAAGGCGCAAGCCTGCGAAGGCAAGGTCTACGCCTTCAATGCCACCCGCGATGGCAAGCCTTTCGCCATAAAGTTGAATGCGGCGAATGGCGAACTGACAGAAGTGAAGAAGCTGCAATAGAACATTTGCGCGCTCCGGCGGTGTGTGCGAGGGGCAAACCATGCAACTCTATCCGACGCCGGAGAACCCTTTGCCTGATGGCGCAGTTTGCGTGAGGCTCAGGACACCCGACGGCAAAGAATTGCGTGCAATGCATGCCGGCCCCGAAGGCAAGCGTGGCACCGTTGTCATCATCGGCGGCCGCGGTGATTTCATCGAGCGCTATTTCGAGACCATGCGCGATCTCATTGAGCGGGGATTTTGCGTCGCCGCCCTCGACGTTCGCGGCCAGGGCGGGTCCCAGCGGCTTCACCATGACCCCTACCGCAGCCTGATCCGGAATTTTGGCCAGCATGATACCGACATTCGCACATTGATGCGCGACCTCGTTCTGCCCACCTGCCCGCCACCCTATATAGCCATGGGACATTCGACCGGCGCCCATCTCTTGCTCCGCCTCTTGCGTGACGAACCGATATTTCCCCGGGCGGTACTGTGTTCTCCGCTGGTCGGCCTCGTCTATGGCGTCTGGCCCCGGCCGCTTGCCCACGGCCTCACATTCGGTGCCTGCATGGCAGGTTTGGGCTGGATGTTCTTGCCTGGCCAGAGCCACCGGCCACTCGGCCGGGCCGATTTCGACGGTAACCCACTGACCTCCGATCGCCGCCGCTGGCATCGCGACAGCGGCGTGCTGGAAGTTGCCCCACACCTTGGTCTCGGCGGCGCCACTTTTTCCTGGTTGCGGGCTGCGAGCCGCTCCCTGGCAAGCTTTGCCCGGCCTGGCCGAACGCGCGGCTTGAAGGCGCCCGTGCTGGTCGTCGCTTCGGGCGCGGACCGGGTGGTCGACAACGAAGCGACCCGTGAGCTTGCCCGCCGCGTTCCGGGAATCGCCTTGTGTTTCGTGCCGGGTGCCCAGCACGAGATCCTGTCCGAGAGGGATTTCTACCGGCGTCAATTTCTGGCGGCTTTCGACAGTTTCCTGGCCGCCTGACGCCCCGGATTCAACCGCTACGCAGCAAAATTGCCTTTGTCCGCTGCCCATGCTAAGCGCGGCGCAACTCCGAACAATGAAGAAAGTCTACGCGCCCCATGAATTTGCGCAATATTGCCATCATTGCCCATGTCGACCATGGCAAGACGACGCTCATCGACCGGCTCCTGTCCCAGTCGGGCTCCTTCCGCGACAACCAGAAGGTGGCCGAACGGGCCATGGATTCCAA
>JAGRLX010000209.1:639-3396 GCA_020441605.1 Alphaproteobacteria bacterium | reverse complement strand
CGTCGTCGCCCCCATCCGCGATCATGCTTTTTTTAAGCAACCGCAGTTCCAGCGCCTGCTCGGCGACGACCTCCTTGAGATCGCGGGCCTCGCAGCGCAGATGCTTGACCTCGTCGCTGGTGGCTGAACGTGCGGTGTCTCCCGCCAACCGCTTCTTGCCGGCCTCGAGGAACTCCTTCGACCAGTTGTAATAGAGGCTCTCGGCAATGCCTTCGCGACGGCACAGCGCTGCGATCGATTCCTCACCGCGCAGGCCTTCCAGCACGATGCGGATCTTCTCTTCCGCCGAATAGCGTTTGCGCGTCGCGCGGCGGATGTCCTTGATGACCTTCTCCGCCGGCTCCTTGTGTGTCCCCGATTCCCGTCTCATCTTCGCTCCTCGATGGGCTACGATGAGCCAGAAATCCTCCTCTATCCGTCAAGCCAAAATTGTCTCATTGGCGCTGAAGCCGGACAACCTATTGAGCATTGCAAGTCGCAGCGCCCCACGCCACTTACCAGGGTCAATTCGATAGACCGCCAGAGATTCTCAGTGATGCTTTACCCCCCCCCCGCTTGCATTGTCAATCGCGCAAATGATTGGCCGACCATCCTTGTTGAATTCCACAGTGTGATCGGGCGAATATTTGATCGAAAATCCGGTAACTTTGCCAAATATCTTGATCGTTTCTGGTATTTGGCTGAGAACCTGCCGAACATATGTTTCGGGCGAAGAACCTTCCTCTAGTTCAATCCATCTCAGAACGTCGGGTCGATAGAAGAAAGACGTATTGGGGTGAGGGTAAGGCACCTCTCGCTCGGTCATCAGAATGGCATATGGCCGGAACGACTCCCGGTAGGCCTTTTCCCTTTCAGCCTGGACATCCTGCCTGGTATCGCCAATCGCTTGCTCGATTTCAGAAGGATCCACGTCCAATGCGGCCGCGAGCATGGGAGCCAGTTCGGTCGCCAGTTTCGTATCCCCTCCCAGGATTGCATCGAGCCGCCGCATCCCCTTGCTGACGTTCGCATAGCCCATTTTCCTGGCGAGGTCTGCTCGAGACAAGCCAAGCTCGCCGCGGCGGCGTTCGATCAGTTGTGTCACTGCGTATTCGTTTTTCATCGGCCACCATGTGTTTCAAGGGCTTCGGTACATAGAGCTTTCAACCGCTCTCTGAGATCGGCCGGCTCAACGATTTCGACGTGCGGTCCCCAAGTGAACAGGTGCCATGCCATTTCCAGATGGCCGCAGGCGTTGAACGAAACCTCCACCCGTCCGTCCGGCAGATCCGCGATCTCCTGTCGCGGGTGGAACTGGAAGGCGCGAACATCATCGGCGACCTCGGCCGAGAAACGCCATCGCACGTGAACCGGCGCTTCCCGGAAGACGCCGAACATCTCGCCGACATAGTCTTCGAGCGAGAATCCATCTATCGGCGTGAACGCTGCGTCGAGGACTTCCACGTCCCGCAGGTTCCCGAGAGCGAACTGTCGAATATCAAGGGCGCGCTCGGCTTCGCTGAACGCAACGAGATAGTGCCGGACGCCATACAGGAACCCGTAAGGGTGGACGACCTGGTAACCCTGCAAGCCGCTGCCGCGATAGACGTAGGTGATCTGTACCTTGCGCCGCGCCTTGATCGCGTGCCGCAGCCGGTCGAACAGTACCGGATCGATCCGTGGTCGCGGGCCGGGCCTCGAAGCAAACCCTTCGGCCTCGGCGATGGCTTCCAGGTCGGTTTCGACCCTCCAGGAAACTGCCCGTTCAACCTGCGCCTTGAGCTTGGCTTCGAGCTTCCTCAACTGCCCGGATTGAGCTTCGAGGCCCTGGCGGGCAAAGGATGAGACGGCCAGCTCGAGCGCCGCGAGATCGTCAGCATCGATGCCTGTCAGGGCAGGCGGCACGCGGTCGAGCCGCCAGTATTTCCGCCTGTCGCCTTCCAGTTGGGCATGGCTGAGGGGAACCACCCTTTCGGCCGCCGAGAGCAGCCGTTCTGCCGTTCGGCGGCTCACCTCGAGCCGCTGCATGACATCCTTGACGGTCAGCCCGATGCGAGATGCACCAAGCTCGAGGATGAGCTGCACGAGCTGGTCGGCGGGGCTATAGCGCATGTCCTCGTCCTGGTGCCTCGGCCATCATGCTGCAAAGCCGATGCGGCGGTGGGAACCGGGTTTCGTTTCGGCTTCGGCCGTCAGCATGTGCATGAGGGCATAAGCATCGTTGTCTTGCCCCATGATCCTGGCCCGGCGACGGACATTGGCAAAGTCCCCGGGCGTCAGGTTGTTGAGCCAGCCCAGTTCATTTGGCCCTTCCATGGCGAAGAAGGCCCTGAATGCCGATCGCGCCTGTTCGGGTGTCATGAAGTCGAACTTCAGCTTGAACACGAAGCGGCGCAACGAGGCAGGATCCAGGTGTTCGGCGAAGTTCGTCGTCATGGCGAAGGGGACCGCGTGGCTTTCCATCCAGGTCAGGAACTCGTTGACCTGGGTGATTTCCCAGCTGGTCCTGGCGGATCGCCGGTCCCCGAGCAGGCTGTCGGCTTCGTCAATGACCAGGAATGCCCTCGTATCGCGAGCTTCCTGAAAGCAGCTGGCGATTGCCTTCTCGGTCATCCCTACGAGGGGAGACAACAGGTCGGACGCGCGCCGTTCGATGGTCTCAAGGCCCATCTGTCCTGCAAGATGGCGGACCCATGCGCTTTTGCCCGTGCCGGGCGGGCCGGAGATGCAGAAGGAGACGGCAGAGGCTGCTGACTGACCGACAAGACTGCGCTCGAT
>JAGRLX010000209.1:0-592 GCA_020441605.1 Alphaproteobacteria bacterium | reverse complement strand
GATGCCGCTTCGAGGCAACCGGACGGCCGGTCATGACCTGGCGGATCGAATTCAGGCTGCGCCGTGCGGCATCCACCTCTCCATCCATCAGGCGGGCAACGCGAACGGCCGAGACAACCAGCGCCGGGGCTTCGCAGAACTCGTTTGCCAGTTCGCGCACCTCGCCCTGGTCGACGTCGAGTTCGGCCCTGGACAAAGCGCGCTCCCAGATGCGGGCCCGGGTCCTGATGTTGGGGGTCGGCATCTCGATCGCGTAGCTCATGCGTCTGAGAATTGCGGTTCCCATGTCGTCGGTGTCATTGGTCGTCCAGATCGTCGGTACGGTTGCCTGCTCGAGCAGCCGGTGCATGAACACCTTGGACTGCTCGCTGGCTCGGAAACGAGCACCGAGAAAATGGCCTTGCTGGAAGACATCCTCCGCTTCGTCGAAGAGGATGAGCGCCTTTGGATCGTTCTTCAGCAGGGACTGCGCGAGGCGGTACTCGTCGAGCCGCTCGCGACGGATCGGTTCGTTTCCCAGTTCGTCGGTCTCGCCGATCGCATAGAGATCCATTCCGAGCGCAGCAGCGATCGTCTTGGCGAGTTCGGTCTT
>JAGRLX010000208.1 GCA_020441605.1 Alphaproteobacteria bacterium | reverse complement strand
CTGCCGGCCATCGAATGGCTGGAGGCGGAACTGAAATCCTTGCGAGCGGCCTTCGTGCTGATCAGCCATGACCGGCGCTTCCTGCAGGCGCTGAGCAATCGCACCGTGTGGCTCGACCGTGGGGACTCGCGGCGGCTGGAACGGGGCTTTGCCGATTTCGAGCCGTGGCGCGACGAGGTGCTGGCGAAGGAAGAAGCGGAGCAGGTGCTGCTGGCCAAGCGCATCGAGGCGGAAGAACACTGGATGCGCTATGGCGTCACCGCGAGGCGCAAGCGCAACATGCGCCGCGTCGAGCTGCTGGCGAACCTGCGGAAGGAACGCAAGGAACATGTCGGGGCGCAAGGCTCGGTGCGCATGGCGGCGTCGTCCGGAGACGTGTCCGGCAAGCTGGTGGCAGAGGCGAAGGCTGTTTCGAAGTCTTTCGGTGAACGGACCATCGTCAACAATCTTGACCTTCTCATCATGCGGGGCGACCGGCTCGGCATCGTCGGCCCCAATGGTGCCGGCAAGACGACACTGATCAAGCTGTTGACCGGGCAGATGGAGCCGGATAGCGGCAGCATTCGGCTGGGCACCAATCTCCTGACCGTGACGCTGGACCAGAGCCGCCAGAGCCTCGATCCCAATGCAACGCTGGCCGAGGTCATCACCGACGGGCGCGGGCAGACGGTGACCGTCAATGGCGAGACCAAACATGTGATTTCCTACATGAAGGACTTCCTGTTCTCGCCTGACAAGGCGCGCACGCCGGTCAACGTTCTCTCAGGCGGTGAACGCGGGCGGCTGATCCTGGCCCGTGAACTGGCAAAGCCCTCCAATCTCCTGATCCTCGACGAGCCCACAAACGACCTCGATCTCGAAACGCTCGACATGCTGCAGGAAATGCTGGCGGATTATCAGGGCACGATCATCCTCGTCAGCCACGACCGCGACTTTCTCGACCGGGTGGCAACCTCGGTGCTGATGTCTGAAGGCAACGGCAAGTGGACGGAGTATGCCGGTGGCTATTCCGACATGGTGGCGCAGCGTGGCAAGGGCGTGGAAGCCGCCGTCGTCAAGATTCCCACACCTAGATCGGTCTCAACGCCAGCGGCGGCACCTGTGCAACAACAGCCGAAGCGCAAGCTGTCGTTCAAGGAGAAGCATGCGCTGGAGACGTTGCCCGGAGAGATGGAGAAGCTTCAGGCCGAAATCGACAAGCTTGAGGCGGCGATCGCCGATCCGACTTTCTTCACCCGCGATCCCAATGGTTTCGACAAGGCCATCAAGCGTGTGGCCGCGGCCCGCGAAGACCTCACCAAGGCTGAAGAGCAATGGCTCGAACTCGAGATGAAGCGCGAGGAACTGGAAGGGGCCTGATCCAGCTACCAGCCGGAGCCACCACCGCCACCACCGCCGCCACCTGAGAAACCGCCGCCGCCACTCGAGCCGGAACGGCTGCCGGGCGCGGTGGAGGCCGAGCGCACACTAGAGGCGAGACTCGATCCCAGACTGTCGGTGAAGCTACCAGTGCGGCCCGCATCCCAATGGCGGCCAGAATACCATGCCGGAGCGGTTGCTCCGGCCACGGCGGCGGCAGCCAGGACGGCGGCGAACTTGGCGTTCCACTCGTTCTCGCAATCAAGCGCCAGCGCATAGGGCAGGTAGCGCTCGAAGAGCTCAGGAGTCTTTTCCGGTGGATGCAGCACGTTGAGCCGATCCTCCTCTGCCGTCGACAGATACATGCGGAACCCTTCCAGTTGATCGAGGATCTTTCGGCCTGGTTCGGTGGGCGCACGCAACAGATAGAAGAACACGAGGTTCATGATGCCCATCAGAACGGCGACGACGATCATGAGGATGGTGATGGGCGAGCCGCCATTCAGAAGCGCCACGGCGGGCCCGGCAAAACCACCGAAGAAGAAGGGAATGAGGAAAAACAACAGGAAGACCGATGTGAGTTTCTTGAAGATGCCGCGGTCGTAGAGCAGCCCCTTTACGGCGGTCCAGGCGAAGGTGAGGACGACACCCCACCAGATGCTGGTCCAGCCTGCCGCGAACAGACCCAGGATACCGGCTTCCCCCGGGAGGAACAGGGCCGAGACGAAGAGACCGAGCACCGAGATGACCGCTCCGAACACGAACCAGCGGAGATTTCGGATGAAGACCGAGCCTTCGTATTCCGTCGTCAATGCATTCTGGAGTGCACTGCGTGCCGGACGGATCTTGGTGTGGTTGGCTTGCTTGAGTTCCGTCGTGCCAGATGGAAGTGACGACAGCAACGCCCGTTCCGCCACCGAGAGCGGTTGCGGCCGATCGGGCGGGGGAAGTTTGGTGATCGAGAACGTCTTGTCGTCGTCACGGATCTTCAGATGGCCCTTCACCGCAAGGCTTACCACCGCCGCGGCGAAACCGCGGTCATCCATCTTTTGCTTTGTAACAAAGCGGGCGCCGGCGGGGCCGAGGCCAGCCGGGGGCGAGAACAACGGGATGATGGTGCCCTTGGGCGGATCGCGGCCGACGCGGTCCCATGCGAAGAGGTAGTAGCCGGCCGACACCAAGAGGCTGACGGCCAGCGCAAACAGGCCCATGTTGTCGGAGATCCACCAGCCCCATTTCTCGGTTTCCGATGGCGGCGTGACGATGCCTTTCTGCCAGGCCACGGCGACGGTGAAACCCTCGCCGGGGCTGAGGCTGCGCGTGGTGCGGGCGCGGTATTCGGCGCCCGTTGCGTTCATGACTTCGAAGTCGGTGCCCCTTCCGCCCTGATAGCCGGTGTATTCGGAATGCTGTTGGATACGGGCGCCCGGTGGCAGGCGAATGATCGCGGTGGCTTCGTCGATGGCAAAGGTCCAGTCATTGCCGGTGACGTTCCAGTAGAGTTCGTCGAAGTTGTCGAAGAAGCCGAGCTGCCGTGTGGTGCGGTAGGCAATCTCATAGGTATGCTGGCCGTAGGGCAGCATGACGTTGGCATTGCCGATGCGGATTCGCTTGCCATTCGAAAGCGATTCGACGGACCAGTTTTCTGGCTGGCCGTCGCGCTTCACGTCGAGCACCTCGAAACCGACGACGACGCGAACACCGTGCCGATCCGTATAGGTGGTTGGAAAATCGCGCAGGATGCCCCGCCGGATCTGGTTGCCTTCGGCGTTGAGGGTGATCGTCTCGCGCACGTTGAGCGAGGCATCCTTGTTGACCGTGACGTCGCTGATGAAGCTGGAGATCCGCTCATCCGCCCATGCGGGCGAAACCAGCGCGATCAGCAGCGCAAAGACAAGGGCGAGCGCGCGGGCCATACCGCTTACTTCTTGAAATCGACCTTCGGCACTTCGCGGGCGGCGGCATCGCCGATCTCAAAGAACTCGGCCTTTTCGAACTTGAACTGAGTGGCGATGAGGTTGGTGGGGAAACTCTCGATCATGGTGTTGAGATTGCGCACGGCGCCATTGTAGTAGCGGCGCGACATCTGGATCTCGTCCTCGATGCCGGACAACTTGTCCTGGAGGTCGCGGAAATTGGCGTCGGCCTTGAGTTGCGGATAGGCTTCGGCAATGGCGAAGATCCGCCCCAACGCCGCCGACATGGCCTGCCCCACGGCCGATTGTTCGCCTACCGTGCCGCCAGCGATCGACTTGGCGCGGAGCTCGGCAATGTCACGGAACAGCTTGTCCTCGTGGGCGGCATAGCCCTTGACGGTCTCGATGAGGTTGGGGATCAGG
>JAGRLX010000207.1 GCA_020441605.1 Alphaproteobacteria bacterium | reverse complement strand
TAGATGGTGGGCGATACTGGACTCGAACCAGTGACCCCTGCGATGTGAACACAGTGCTCTACCAACTGAGCTAATCGCCCGCTTGAGGATCGGCCGCGGTATAAGCGGGGGCAGGGGGCGAAGTCAAGGACGCTTCGGGCCTCCGAAGGATGAGCTCGGAAAACTGGCCGCGATGGACCGGACGCCGCGGCGGGCGAGGCATCACCGCTGCCGTTGCCGAAGCCTACAGGGCCCTAGCGCGCAGGCCCGGCCAGCTAGCGGCTGAACAGATCTTCCAGCGCATCCCAGGCTTCGTCGAAATGCGAAATCATCCGGTCGGGCCCGAATTCGGCGACCGGCCGCGGCGTGTAGCCGAAGGGCACGCCGATCACCGGAACCCCGGCATTGCGAGCCGTCAGGATGTCTGTCTCGCTGTCGCCGACCATGACTGCCAGGGGGTCTTGCAGCCCCAGGCGGGCAACCGCCTCGTGAAATGGACGCGGATCCGGCTTGGCCACTCCCACAGTGTCCGGGCCAATAACCGAGCCGAAATACTTCTTCATGTCCAGCGCCTCCAGCAGCTGCACCGACAGTCCTTCCAGCTTGTTGGTACAGACGCCCATGGCAATGCCCGCGCCCTGCAACCGGTTCAGAAGCGGGATGAGGCCCGGAAAGGGCACGCTGCCTCCGGCGATGTTGTCCGAATAGAAGGCGACGAAGCGCCGGTAGTCCGATTCGACATCGTACCCGTCCGGCAGGCCGCCGGTCGCTGCGAGGCCGCGGGTGAGCAGGGCACGCGCACCGTGACCGACGAAGACCCGCACCTCGTCCATGGTGATCGGTCGTCGCCCCAGGGTTTCAAGCACGTGGTTGGTGGCCCGCATGAGATCCGGGGCGGTGTCGACGAGCGTTCCGTCTAGGTCAAAAATTACGGCGCGATCTGGCATCAAGACTCCACAAGACTGGTGGTTTGTTCTGGATCGGCCCTGTGCTAATAGCCCCGCCAAACGAGACAGGAGATTACCATGGATATCCGGAAGGCCCAGCCCCTGCGCGACATACTGAAGGACAAGTCGCTGCTCAAGGAGAAATGCTACATCGACGGGCAATGGGTGGCCGGCAAGACGGCCATCGACGTGACCAATCCGGTTGACGAGAGCGTGATCGGGTCGGTTCCGAAGCTTGGGGCGGCGGAAACCCGCACCGCCATCGAGGCCGCCCAACGAGCCCAGAAGGACTGGGCGAAGAAGACCGCCAAGGAGCGCTCCGCCATCCTGCGCAAATGGTTCACGCTGATGATGGAGCACCAGGAAGACCTGGCCCAGATCATGACCGCGGAACAGGGCAAGCCGTTGGCCGAATCGCGTGGCGAAGTGGCCTATGGCGCCTCGTTCATCGAATTCTTCGCCGAAGAGGCCAAGCGCATCTACGGCGAGACCATCCCTTCGCCATGGCCGGCCGCCCGCATGCTGGTGATCAAGCAGCCGGTGGGTGTAGTCGCCGCCATCACGCCGTGGAACTTCCC
>JAGRLX010000021.1 GCA_020441605.1 Alphaproteobacteria bacterium | reverse complement strand
GACTATCGCGAGATGCTGTTCCGCTCCACCGACGCGATGAAGAGCTACATCTCCGGTGTCATCCTCTTCGACGAAACCCTGCGCCAGAAGGCGGCCGACGGCACACCGCTGGTCGACATCATCAAGGCGTCGGGCGCGGTCCCTGGCATCAAGCTCGACAAGGGGCCAAAGCCCCTGCCCTTCTGTCCCGGAGAGACCGTCACCGAGGGCCTCGACGGCCTGGCCGACCGGGTTGCCGAATATGCCAAGCTCGGCGCCGAATTCGCCAAGTGGCGTGCGGTGATCGACATCGTCAACGGCCGCGCCTCCTACAATGCGTTGAACGCCAATGCCCATGCCCTGGCGCGCTATGCTGCCATCTGCCAGGCCGGCGGCATCGTGCCGATGGTCGAGCCGGAAGTCCTGATGGACGGCGATCACGACATCGACACCTGCGCCGAGGTTTCGGAATGGGCCCTCAAGGAGCAGTTCCAGCAACTCTATTACGCCGGCGTGAAGCTCGAAGGCATCATCCTGAAGCCCAACATGGTCATCTCGGGCAAGAAATGCGCCAAGCAGGCCTCGCGTGAAGAGGTTGCCGAGAAGACCGTGCGGGTTCTGAAGCGCTGCGTTCCTGCCGCGGTGCCGGGCATCGCCTTCCTCTCCGGCGGCCAGTCGAGCGAGGATGCGACCGCCCATCTGCATCTGATGAACGCCATCGGCAACCTACCCTGGAGGCTCACCTATTCCTATGGCCGTGCCCTGCAGGCCGACGCACTCAAGACCTGGGGCGGCAAGAAGGAGAACGTGGCCGCAGGGCAGAAGGCCTTCGCGCACCGGGCCCGGATGAATGCGCTCGCGACTTCGGGCAAGTGGGCCCAGGACCTCGAGAAGGCCGCCTGAGGCATCCAGCCCCCGTAACTGCCGACGGCCCGGTGCGACCGGGCCGTTTGCATTCCGGCAGGCATGAGGCCTGCCACGTCCAAACCGCTGGAAATGAGCCGGAGTTCCGCTTGCCATGTCCCCGCCCCGCCTGTTCCTGGTCGCGCCCGAGATTTCTGCCGATAAGGCGATTGCCTGCCTGAAGGCGGCCTGCGCCGCTGGCGACGTCGCCAGCCTACTCCTGCCGCCATCCTTGGCCAGGGCAGTGACCCCCGAGGCGCAAAGTCTGGGCGTCGCCGTGCTCACCACCGGCGAAGCGCGCGATGCGCTGCGCGCCGGCTGCGACGGGCTCCAGGTCGAAGCCGGTGACCCACAATTGCCGGACTTACGCGCCGCCATCGGCAAGGATCGCATCCTTGGGGTGTTTGCCGGGGCTTCGCGTCACGCTGCGATGGAGGCCTCCGAGGCTGGAGCCGACTACGTCGCCCTGTCGCAACGGGGTGCATCAATTGGCGGCGAGCCGATAGTCAAATGGTGGGCCGAGATGATGGAAGTCCCCTGCGTCGCCTTCGATCCGGTGACGGTGGAGGGCCTCGACACATTGCTGCCGCAGAAACCGGACTTTATCCGTCCCGACGATGCCATGTGGGAAAGTCCGGAGGCTGCCCGATGCGCCATTGCCGATATTGCGCAATATCTCGAGTCCCGATGAAATACACGATCGCTTTCATGCTCTTGCTCGGCACTGCGATGCCGGCCCTCGGCGCACCGATGGACGACGTGATCGCAACCTACCGGGCAAAGAATTTTGCCGCCGCCCGTGCTGCTGCCGAACCACTGGCCAGGGCGGGTGATGCCCGCGCCATGACCATGATGGGGCAACTCTACCAACAAGGCCAAGGTGTGAAGGTCGATCTCGAGCAGGCCATGGCTTGGTACGGCAAGGCGGCCGAAGCCGGTCATGCGCCGGCCATGTTCGCACTCGCAACCATTTATCTCGATGGCTCACTGGGCGACATCGACTACGACCGGGGCGCAAGCCTCATGCGCCGGTCCGCGGAAGCCGGTGATGCCGAGGCCCAGTTCTATATGGGTATTCTCTCTTCCGGTGCCTTCGGCAACCCTCCGGAGTGGATCAGCGCGGCAGACTGGTTCACAAGGGCGGCCGGCCAGGGACATATCCTGGCCCAGTATCGCCTCGGCGTCCTCTACCTCGAAGGAAGGGGTGTGGAGAAGGACACTGTGCTCGCCGGCCAATGGCTGGGCAAGGCGGCACAGGCGGGCAACAATGATGCCATGCTGGACTACGGCGTTCTGGTGATGCGCGGCGAGGGCGTGCAACGGGATGAGAAGATCGGGTCTCAGTGGTTGTTGCTGTCGGCGCGCCACGGCAATACCATTGCCCAAAACCGGGTGGCACGGCTTTATGCCTTCGGCGTTGGCCTTTCGCGCGATCCGGTCGAGGCCATGAAATGGAACCTGCTCGCGGCACGGGCGGGCCGCGCCGACCCGGAACTCGACACCATGCTGGCCACTCTGTCCGATGATCTGAAGGCGGAAGCGCAGGCCCGCGCCGATGCCTTCCGGCCCGAGGTTCCGCCGTGAACGATGCCATCATCAGCTCACCGAACAACCCCACGATCAAGCTGATCCGGTCGCTCGCCAGCAAGAAGAACCGGCTGGATACGGGCCTCTTTGTGGCCGAGGGCGAACTGGTGCTGGAGCGGGCTCGCGCCGAGGGCTGGGAGCCGGACTACCTGCTTGCCACGCGTCCCGTCGAAGCCTGGGGCGAGGCCCGCCGCCTCATTGTCGATGGGCGCGCCATGGCAGGCCTCAGCAGCCAGGCCAACACCAGCCCGATCCTCGCTGCGTTCCGGCACCGCTGGCAGCCTTCGGTGGCGCCTGAAGGCACATGGCTTGCGCTGGAGAACATTCGCGATCCTGGCAACCTCGGCACCATCATCAGAACCGCCGATGCGCTGGCGCTCTCCGGCGTCATTCTCGTCGGCCAATTCTGCGATCCCTGGGGACCGGAGTGCGTGCGTGCCACCATGGGCTCGATCTTTGGCATACCCCTTGTTCAGATGTCGCTGACCGCATTCACTGCCCTGTGCCGGATCTGGCCAGGCGAGGTCGCCGGCACCCACCTCCACGCCAGCTTGGACTTCCGCCGGACCTACACGGCGCCCCGCCTCATCGTAATGGGCAGCGAGGGGACGGGCCTCTCGGAGGAGGCAGCGGCGGCCTGTTCCATCCTGGTGCGGATCCCCATGCCTGGCAAGGCCCAGTCCTTCAATGTCGCCGTTGCAACAGCACTGATTCTCTACGAAGCCGTTAAGCCCTAGGTAATTGCCGGCGGGCATGATCCCGTCGATGACAACGATCGCCTACTTGAGCTTCGTCTTTGCCGCCGCCGTCTTCGGGGCGCTGCTCGGTATCGTCGGCCACTACTGGCGTGCCCATGCGACCCTCTATGCCGAGGACCTTGGCCTGTCGGAGCCATGGAACACCTTGAGCCGCGACGACTACCAATGGGAAAAGCATGTGGTCGGCGCCGAATGGGACGATGCCGGCTTTTGGGCTTCCGACAGCGTCCGCAATCTCGTGTACTTCGTCGCCAGCGGCTTCTTCGTTCCGCTATTCATCGGGCTGGCATTCTGGGACCAGCGCGCCGAGGTTGTCTCAGCCGCCTGCTCCACCCTAGCCGGGATCGGACTCAATTCTCCCTTGTGCTCCTGATCAGGGACATTCGGTATCGCGCACGTAGCGCGCCTTGACCCAGCCCTTGGTCACACGGTCACCATTGTAGTGGGTAACCGGACACCAGCGACTCCCCCAGGACGAGCTGCGCGGCCGGCACTCCCCATCCAGGTGAATGATTCCGTGCTGACCGGGAACGAGCTGGTCGACGATGCGTGCGCTGGCCGAAGGCCTGACTCGCACGTTCAGCGCGTCGTCATCGGCGACATTCACCACGTAGAGACAACCGGGACCGCTCGTCGCCAGGGCCGGGATGATTCCGGCAACTAGAAGTACAGCGGCAATAAGCAACCTGAACATCTTGAACTCCTTCGCGACAGAACCCGTGCAGCGGGCAATGGAGTCTTGCCACAGCTGCGGCTCAAGCGTCAAACTGGCTCACCACCTGCGAGGGATTTGCGCTTGAAAATCAGGAGTGGTCCGGTGAAGAGAACTGACTGGACCTTGATGCCGCGGCTCGCCGCGCGCTAGGCTTTGGGCATCGGATTGGAGCATCTCATGAAATCACATGCGCGGGTCGTCGTCGTTGGTGGCGGGGTGATGGGCGTCGGCCTTCTCTATCATTTGGCCCGCGAGGGCTGGACCGACATCGCGCTCATCGAGAAGGGCGAATTGACGTCGGGCTCCACGTGGCATGCGGCGGGCCAATGCCCCCATTTCAACGGCTCGCTCAACATGACCAAGGTGCATGTCTATGGCACCGAACTCTATCCCCAGCTCGAGAAACTCACCGGTCATGCCGTCTCCTGGCACGGCTGCGGCGGCCTGCGCTTGGCCACCACCGATGAGGAAGTGAACTGGTTCAAATATGTTTATGGCGTCTCGCGGCTCGCCGGCTACGAGTGCGAATTGCTGGCGCCGCATGAGATCAAGCAGTACCATCCTTATCTCGAAACCTTCGGTGTGAAGATGGCCTTCCGCACCGTGCATGACGGCCATGTGGCCCCGGCCGACATCACCAATGCCATGGGTGCCGGCGCCCGCAAGTTGGGTGCCGAAATCTACCGCCGCACCCGTGTCACCGACATCAAGCCGTTGCCCAATGGCGAATGGCGGGTCTTCACCGACAAAGGCACCATCGATTGTGAGCACGTAGTGAATTCCGCCGGGTCCTACTGCGATGTGGTCGGCGCCTGGACCGGCCACAACGTGCCCATCGCCAACATGCTGCACCACTACGTGATCACCGAGCCCTTGCAGGAGCTGATCGACCTCGAGATTGAACTGCCGGTGGTGCGTGATCCCTACTCCCACGCCTATCTGCGCGAGGAGACCAATGGCGTGCTGGTCGGCCCCTATGAGACCGCAACCGCCCATGTCTGCTGGGATGGCCAGCCGCCGCGCTGGGACTATGAGAGCGAACTCGAAGCGCCCGAACTCGACCGCATCATGCCCTGGCTTGAAAGGGCGACCGAACGTCTTCCGCTCTTCGGCCAGACCGGGATCAAGTCCATCGTCTCCGGTGCCATCACCCACACGCCCGACGGCAACTATCTCTCCGGCCCGGCCCCCGGCCCGCGAAACTACTGGATGCATTGCGGCGCCTCGATCGGCATCTGCCAGGGCGGCGGCGCCGGGAAGTATCTCGCCCAGTGGATGGTCCATGGCCAGGCCGAGATCAACATGCGCGAATTCGACCCGCGCCGCTTCGGCAATTGGGCGACCAAGGATTATACAGCCCAAGTATCGATCGCCGACTATCATCACATGTACTACTGCTACAAGCCGGCCGAGCAGCATCAGGTGGGCCGCGGCCTGCGCAAGTCCTCGCTCTATGACAGGCTAAAGGCGGAAGGTGCCCAGTTCGCCCAGATCTTCGGCTGGGAGCGCCCGCGCTGGTACGACAAGAGCGGCGAAGGCGAGACATATTCGTTCCGTCGCTCCAACTGGTGGGATGCGGTCAAGACCGAGGCCCTTGCAGTGCGCGAGCGTGTTGGCCTGATGGACCTCTCGACCTTCGCCAAGTACGACGTGAGAGGAAGCGATGCCCAATCCTTCCTCGAGCGCATCTGCGCCAACCGGATTCCGGTCAAGGATGGCGGCATCATCCTCGGCCATCTCCTGAACGCTAACGGCTTCATCGAGTCTGAAATTACCGTCACGCGGCTGGCGCCGGATCACTTCTATGTCCTGTCGGCGGCCGTGGCGCAGCTCCACGATCTCGACCAGCTCAACTGGCGCAAGCACGAGAGCGAGCAGGTGACGGTGACCGACGTCACCGACGACTACGGCGTGCTGGTCCTCGCCGGCCCCCGCGCCCGCGACGTTCTAGCCGCCTGCACGCCGACCGATCTTTCCAACGCCGCCTTCCGTTGGCTCACCGGCAAAGTGGCGGAAGTGGCAGGCGTCCGGGGCGTTCGGCTGATGCGCGTCAACTATGTCGGCGAATTGGGCTGGGAACTTCATGTGCCCATGTCTGAGATGCTGAAGGTCTACGATGCCCTCATGACGGCCGGCCAGCCGCATGGCATCGCCCTCTTCGGCACCTACGCCATGAACTCCCTCCGCATGGAAAAGGCCTATCGCGGCTGGGGCTCGGAACTCACCACCGAGATCGACATGATCGAGGCCTCGATGGAGCGCTTCCTGCGGCTCGACAAGGACGATTTCATCGGCAAGGTCCCGACGCTTGCCAACCGGCAGCGCGGCCCCCGCATGAAGCTCGTCTACCTGGAGGTCGACAACACCGACTCGGACTGCATGGGCAACGAACCCGTCTACCATGGTGGCAAGCTGGTCGGCGTCACCACATCCGGCGGCTATGGCCATGCGGTCGGGAAGTCGCTGGCCTTCGCCTATGTCGACCCCGGCCTTGTCGCCGAGGGCACCGCGTTCGAAATCATGGTCTTTACCGAAATGCGCAAGGCCAGGATCATTCCCGAACCGGCCTGGGATGCGGACAATGCAAGGCTCAAGGCCTAGCATTGCATGATGCTTGCAGGCTAATGGCTGCGCATGACACCCACTCCTGCGCACCCCCTGCTTGGCATCGGCCTGATGATTGCTGCCATGATGAGCCTGCCATTTCTTGACGTTGTGGCAAAATTTCTCGGCCAGCAGGGTATTCCTGTCATGCAGATTGTTTGGGCGCGCCTGTTTTTCGGCGCCCTGATGACCTACCCGCTGGCGGCGCGGCGCGCCGGCCTCGGAGTGATCCGCCCGGGCATGCCGGTCGTCCACTCGTCCCGAGCAGTCTTGCTGATCGCCGCCACGGCGTTTTTCTTCGCGGCCCTCAAATACCTGCCGATCGCCGACACCCTATCGATCTTCTTCGTGCAGCCGTTGATCATCACGATGCTGTCTCCCGTTGTCCTTGGCGAACATGTCGGCATTCGCCGCTGGGCAGCGGTCATCGTCGGATTCATCGGTACACTGATCATCATCCGGCCAGGTCTCCAGGAGATCAATCCGGGCGTGTTTCTTGCGCTTGCCTCCGGCACGTCGCTGGCCATCTACATGTTGCTCACCCGGCGCATATCCGGCCGCGCCGATGCCATGGTGACCACCTTCCACACCAGCCTTCTCGGCGCGTTGATGACCAGCGTGATCGCGGTCTTCGTCTGGGTACCGCCCGCGCCGTCCCAATGGTTGCTGTTCATGCTGCTGGCCTTCATCGCCAACTTCGGCCACTATATGATCGTGCGCGCCTACGATCATGCCGAGGCTTCGCTGTTGGCGCCACTGGCCTACACGGAAATGATCATGGCCGTGGCGGCCGGATGGTACTTTTTCGGAGACTTCCCCGATGCCTGGACTTTCGTAGGCGTTGCCATCCTCATCGCGAGTGCAATCTACATTTCGTTTCGAGAACGGGTCCGCAACATTGAGCCCGTCCGCGATTTCGAGCAGCCCTGACGCCTGGTATGGTCAGAGAGGCCCGGATCAACGATCCGATGCAATCGGCTGAACGGCCGCTCCTAGCGCTGCAGCCCGTCGACGCAGACCTCCGCCTTGCCTTTGAACGTCGGGATGGACCGGTAGAGCAATTCCACCCGGTCGATGCCCCGGCTTTCGCCGATCAGATCGATCGGCCGGGTTTCCTGGCCCGCCCGGATCACCTGGCGCACGCGGATGTCTTGCCGCTTGCCGTCGCCAAAGACCACACGCACGTCGAGAAATTCCACCGGCGCTTCTCTCACCCGCAATTTCAGTGCACGGAATCGGCCCTCGTTGCGCCCGACCTTGATCACGTCTCGATCGATCGCGAAGCCCACTGACTTGCAGCCAAGAACCTCCCAGTTTCGCGCGATCTCGGCCTCGACTCCGTGAAACAGGATGCGTGCCGGACCCTTGGCGCGATAGACGACGACGATCTGCTTGATGAAGCGGTCCGATCCCTTGAGATCGATCATCCGCGACGAACTTCCCGCCTTGAAGACCTGGCGTACGCGAATGTCTTCGGCCGTGCCATTGCCATAGACCACCTTGAGGTCCAGCACTTCCACATCATTCTGTCGCACCTCGAGGCGGATCGCCTTGAAACGTCCCTCGGCGGCCCCGACGTTCACCACGTCCCGCTGCGGTAGCGCCTCATAGATTGCCGTGCCCAGGAGTTGCTCCTTGGCCATCACCGGGCCGGCCATCACTGCGGCCCCCAGCGCAAGAGCCAACATCGCATACGTCGATCGCCTTTTCATGTCGTATGTTTCCCTTTCTGGACCTTATAAATCCCGCGCCATGCGGTGGCACTTTCATCAAAATGCGCTTGCGGGTTTCCTGTTGGGCCCAGCCGCGTGGCGTTGCGAATCACATTAGGTCAAGCAACGGAGCCGAATTGTGGCCGGCACTTCAGCCGTCCTTCGCCACCCCTTCGACCAGCGGCACGAAGCGCACCGGCAAGAGGTGTTCCCGGCCATATCCGGTCTCGCTTCGCGTGATTCGGTAGAGATCCTGCTTTCCGGGCCGTTCCTCGATTGGAAGGATCATGATACCGCCGATCGCCAACTGTTCGAGCAAGGCTGGCGGAACATCCTGCGCCGCGGCCGTGACGATGATCCGCTCGAAGGGCGCAAGCTGTGGCCAGCCCTTCATGCCGTCGGCGACCAGCTGCGTCACATTGTTGAGCTTCAGCGCCTTGAACCGTTCGCCCGCCTGCTGCGCCAGGCTGCGATACCGCTCGATCGTGCAGATGCGACGGCAAAGACCCGCGAGAATGGCGGTCTGGTAGCCCGATCCGGTTCCGATCTCGAGCACAGTATGCCGATCGGTCACCTGCAGCCGGTCGGTCATCAGGCCAACCACCAATGGCTGGGAGATCGTCTGGCCGCAGGAAATCGGCAGCGCCTGGTCGGCATAGGCCTGATCCGAGAAAGCCTCTTCCACGAACATGTGCCGCGGCACCCGCTCAATCGCTTCGAGGATGCGGCGGTCGCGCACTCCGCCATTGCGCAGCGCCATGATCAGCTGGATCTGGCGGGGATCGGCCGTCACTGCGTGTCAAGCACCGCGCGCACCGCTTCCATGGCTTCGACCTGGGTGAGGTTCAGATGCAGCGGCGTGATCGAGATGCGCTTGTTGAACACTGCCCAGAGGTCGGTGCCGATGGCGGGATTGCCGCGCTCGCGCTTGAAGCCCAGCCAGTAGTAATTATTGCCGCGCGCGTCCACCCGCTCGTCGACGGTGAGCAGATTGACGTCGCGCTTGCCCTGCCTGGTCACCTCGATGCCGGCGAGTCCGTCCGGCCGGCAGTCCGGGAAATTGACGTTCATCAGCACGCCGGGTCCGAAATCCATGCCCATCAGCTTCTTGACGATATTGGCGCCATAATGTTCCGCCACCTCGTAGCTGAAGCCATTGCCATGGATGCCCGATACCTGCGACAAGGCAATCGACTTGAGGCCGAGGAGCGTGCCTTCCATGGCGGCCGCAATGGTGCCGGAATAGGTCACGTCATCGGCGATGTTCTGGCCACGGTTCACGCCCGAGAGTACCAGGTCCGGCATCCCCGGCAGGATCTTCCGCGCCGCCATCACCACGCAGTCCGTGGGTGTTCCAGCGACCTCGAAGCGCTTGTCGGCGATCTTCCGGTAACGGATCGGATCGGCGAGCGAAAGAGAATGTCCGGCTCCTGAGTTCTCCTCGGCGGGCGCCACGATCCACACGTCATCGGCGATGGCCCGGGCAATCCGCTCGAGAGTTTCCAGTCCAGGTGCGTGAATGCCGTCGTCGTTGGTGACAAGAATGCGCATCAGTTCCTCGTGATTCGGTCTAGGCCGCCCATATAGGGCCGCAGGGCTTCGGGAAGTGTGACGGTACCGTCGCCGTTCTGATAGTTCTCCAGAATGGCCACCATGGTGCGGCCGACAGCAAGGCCGGACCCGTTGAGCGTATGCACGAAACGTGTCCCCTTGCCATCGGCAGGCTTGTAGCGGGCGTCCATCCGCCGCGCCTGGAAGTCGCCGCATACCGAGCAGGATGAGATTTCGCGGAAGGCATTCTGCCCCGGCAGCCACACCTCGAGATCATAGGTCATGCGGCTGCCGAAACCCATGTCGCCGGTGCAGAGACGCATCACCCGGTAGTGGAGATCAAGCTTCTGCAGCACGCTTTCGGCCGCGGCCGTCATCCGCTCCAACTCCTCGCGCGATTGTTCCGGCGTGGTGATGGACACCAGTTCGACCTTGGAAAACTGATGCTGCCGGATCATGCCGCGGGTATCGCGGCCTGCTGAACCCGCTTCCGCCCGGAAGCACGGCGTGTAGGCCGTCAGCCGCATCGGCAATTGCCCTTCATCGAGCACCGAGTCCCGCGCCAGATTGGTGAGCGAAACCTCGGCCGTCGGGATCAGCCAGCGGCCGTCGGTGGTGCGAAACAGGTCCTCGGCGAATTTCGGCAACTGGCCGGTGCCATACATCGCCGAGTCATTGACCATATACGGCACATAATGCTCGGTATAGCCGTTGATGCTGGTCTGGTGGTCGAGCATGAACTGGGCCAGCGCCCGCTCGAGCCGGGCCAGTTGTCCCTTCATCACGACAAACCGCGCGCCGGAAATCTTCGCAGCAGTCTCGAAGTCCATCTGTCCCAGCCATTCGCCAATGTCGAAATGCTGGCGCGGCTCGAACGCAAAGCGCGGCGCCTCACCCCACCGCCGCACCTCGATATTGCCATGCTCGTCTTTGCCGTCCGGCACTTCGTCAAGCGGCAGGTTGGGAATGGTCGCCAGCGCCTCGGCCAGCCGGGCGTTGATCTGGCGTTCAGTCTCCTCGCCCGCAGAGATGAAGTCCTTGATCGAGACCACTTCGGCCTTGAGCGTTTCCGCGCGGGTCTTGTCGCCCGCCTTCATGGCGTCACCGATCTCCTTCGACGCTGTGTTGCGGCGGGCCTGGGCGTCCTGGAGACGCTGGAGGTGATCGCGCCGCTCGGCATCGATCTTCAGCAATTCGGCCGCCATCGGCGGCAGCCCACGGCGGGCAATCCCATGGTCGAATTCATCGGGATTGTCGCGAATGGCTTTAATGTCGTGCATGGAAAGCTCCTCTTGGGAGACCTCCTATAATGCTTTGCAAAGCCGCGTCAAAGCATGGCTGTCAATCGGCCGCGTCACGGGCCGCTTCGGCCTTCCTGCGGCGGGCGTCGATGAACCGCACCGCTTGCACCGAGACTTCATAAAGGCCCATCAGCGGGATCGCCATGGCGAGCTGCGATATGGGGTCGGGAGGAGTCACGACAGCCGCCACGATGAACACGCCGACGATGGCGAACTTCCGTCCCGACTTCAGCTGATCGTAGCTCAGGATGCCGACCTGGCCCAGCAGGGTGAGAATCACCGGCAGCTGGAAGCAGAGGCCGAAGGCCAGAATGAGCATCATGACGAAGTCGAGATAGGCCTCGACGTCGGGCATCAGCTGCACCGCGGTCTGGCCGTTGCCACCGGTTCCTTCGGCCAACGCGTAGAAGAACTTTATGGCTGTGGGCAACAGGAAGAAATAGACCAGCGCCGCACCCAGCACAAAGAACACCGGTGTGGCAACGAGATAGGGCCGGAAGGCATTCTTTTCGTGGCTGTAGAGGCCCGGCGCCACGAAGCGGTAGATCTGTATGGCAATGAGCGGAAAGGCGATGAACAGCCCACCGAAGAAGCCGATCTTGAGCTTCACGAGAAACACCCCGAGCAGCTTGATCGAAATCAGCCCGACATCGGTTCCCGTGCCCCATTTGAATGGCAGCACCAGATAATGGAGGATGTCGGAGGAAAAGGCGAAGCTGGCGACGAAGGCAACGACAAAGCCGATGACGCAGGTGACCAGCCGCTTTCTCAGTTCGATCAGATGCTCGATCAGCGGCGCTTCCGAAGCATCGATGTCTTCCTTGGTCATGGCGATCCTATGCCGCGGGCCGTGAATCGCCGGCGGATGCGGCGGGCTTTTCCGGTTCGCCGAAGAACGTCTTGAAGTCCTCCTCGGCCTTCTTGCTATCGGTCTGCGGTGTCTTCTTCACCGGGTCGATGGTGCCGATGTCCTTGCCCATCTCCTTGAGGTTCTGGAACTCCTTCTTCACCTCGTCGAGACCGGCGTCCTTCATGGCGCCATCGAGATGACCCTGGAATTCGCGCGCCATGCCACGCATCTTCGCCACGGTCTTACCCAATGCGCGCAAAACTCGCGGGAGATCCTTGGGACCAATGACGATGATCGCCACCAGCACGATGACGAAGATTTCGGTATAACCGAGGCCAAAGTCAAACATGGCACGCTCCGGCCCGAAGGCCGTTCAGGCTCAGCTCTTGGCTTTTTCGGCTTCGGACTTGGCGTCGGCTGCCTGCTGCTCGAGCGATTTCGTTTCAGTAGACGCCGAGGCCGGCTCGTCGTCCGCCATACCCTTCTTGAAACTCTTGATGCCCTTGGCGACATCGCCCATCAGGTCGGAAATCTTGCCGCGACCGAACAACAGAACCACCACCAGGATCACCAGTGCCCAGTGCCAGATCGAGAACGAACCCATTCTACTAACTCCTCAATTTTCGGCTGAGAGATGCCTCATCCCTCACGTTTGGCCGCGCACTATTGCAGAAAGCCTCCTGCACCGCAACCAAGCTTGCAGTCCTCATGACATGGTATGTCAGGTGTCGTTTTCAAAGATCAGGACATGGCTCCGCTCGACCCTGAAAAAGGCGGTATCGCCCCGCGCCGGCGCGGCCCCAGCGGCAATTCGCGCATTCACCGGCTCTTCCAGCCCGGTGACCATGATGGCGCAGCGGACATCGTCACCCTGAAACCGTGCTTCCAGCACATAGCCTTCGAAGCCTTCCCCACCCGCCGCCACCGAAATGCCCTGGGGCCGGATCATCACCAGGGCTTCCGACCTAGCAAGTCCCGGCGGTACCTCGAAGCAGCCGAGCGGGGTCGCAGCGCGGCCCTGCTCAACCCGGACCCTGAATTCGTTGGCATCGGAAAAAAACCGCGCGGCCGCCGCGTCCACAGGACACCGGTAGAGTGTCTCGGGATCGCCGGCCTGTATCAGCCGACCCTGCCGCATCAGGAAAATGGTGTCGGCAAGGCCCATCGCCTCCACCGGATCATGGGTGACAAGCAGGCTCGAGGCCCGTGTTTCCCGCAGCAGCAACAGCGTCTCGCCTCGCACCGAATCGCGCAGCCGCTGATCGAGGCCGGAGAACGGCTCATCCATCAGCAGGACCTGGGGCCGCGGCACCAGTGCCCGCGCCAGCGCCACACGCTGCTGCTCGCCACCCGACAGATGGTGCGGATAGGCGCTGGCATAATCGGCCAGCCCAACCCTTTCCAGCGCGTGGCTGGCAATCTTGTTGGCCTCCGCTCTTGGCAGACTGCGCAAGCCAAAGGCGACGTTCTCCAGGATGGACAGATGAGGAAACAACGCGAAGTCCTGAAACATCAGTCCGATGTTGCGAAGTTCGGGGGGGACGAAGCGGTTGGGGCCCGCCATTTCCTCGCCGTCGAACAGTACGCGCCCGGCGCTTGGCCGCTCGATACCCGCAGCGATCCGCAACAGCGTGGTCTTGCCGCACCCCGAAGGTCCGAGCAGGCAGGCGATCTCGCCAGGCTTCAGTTCAAGGCTCACGTCCACCACCGCGTCAACCTGGCCGAAGCGCTTGCTCACATGCTCGAATGTCAGCATGCCCGCGAAGGTCGCCCCTGCGGTTCCCCGCCGGCCCCAGCGTCCTGGCGTTTCCACCAGCTTTCGTGCGACACCCTGTTCCATACCGCGGCCATCTACACCATCTGCCGCGCCAATGGAATCTGCCGGTTCGGGGATCCGATCACCAGCCTTGGCGGTTGCCACAGGTCAGGCGGCCAGCATGACCCGGTTGCGGCCTTCATGCTTGGCCCGGTAGAGTGCCTGGTCAGCCCGTTTCTGGATTGCCTCGACCGAATCCTCGACACCGCCGAGGGCGGCCACGCCGGCCGAAATCGTGATGTTCAGCTGGCATCCCGGTCCGGCATTGAACGGTTTGGACGCCACCGACCTGCGGATGCGCTCCGCCACCTTTTCGGCGGTGCCGATTTCGGTTTCGGGCAACACCACCACGAATTCCTCTCCACCGGTCCGGCAGGCGAGATCGATATTGCGAATGCTGGCGCGAATGCGGCCCGACAATTCCTGCAACACGCGGTCGCCGGCATCGTGGCCATGGGTATCGTTCACCAGCTTGAAGTGGTCGACGTCGAGCGTCAGAACCGACAGGGGCTTGCCGCGGTTGACCGAATGTTCGACCAGCCGGGCCAGCTGAGTCACGAGATAACGCCGGTTGTAGAGCCCGGTCAGCGCATCCGTGACCGCCATCTCCATGGAGGTCTGAACGCTCAGGCGCAACTGTTCCGTGTAGCGGCATCGCCGGACCTGAGTGTTGACCCGGGCCAGCAATTCCTGCTTGTCGATCGGGCGGATCAGATAGTCGTTGACGCCCATGTCAAGGGCCCGGAGAAGCCGCTGATGGTCATCGGGATCGACGATGATCAGGATCGGGGTCTGGCGGGTCGGTTCGAGGGTCTTGAGCTGCGAACAGATGCGCAGGGCGTCGTGGCCCTCCATGTCGAGGTTGATCACGACCAGCTCAAAGGGCTTCTCAGCGCTTTCGCAAATTTCCACCGCCTGCTGCGGTTCGTCTGCAATGACGACATCGTGGCGGCCAGCCAGCGCCGTCTTGATTCGATCGGCGATCGAGGCGCGGTTGTCGACCACGAGCACGCGCCCGGGCAGGGCATCGCCGGGCGCTTGCGGGGAATTGATCACCCGCATGGCTTCCGATCCGCCGGTGCGGGCGCGCAGTTCATCGGTCAGCATCTTGAGCCGCACCAGACTCTTGACCCGGCAGAACAGCGACACATCATTGACCGGCTTGGTGAGGAAATCGTCGGCGCCGGCTTCGAGACCGCGCACCCGGTCCTCCGGCTGATCGAGGGCTGTCACCATCACCACCGGGATATGCTGTGTCTGCGGATTGGACTTGATCCGGCGGCAGACTTCGATTCCGTCGATCCCCGGCATCATCACGTCGAGCAGCACGATGTCCGGGCGGGTCCGCTGCACCGCTTCCAAGGCATCGACCCCGTTCATCGCCGTCACGACTTCAAAATATTCGGCCGCCAGCTTCGCTTCCAGAAGCCGGACATTGGCCAGAATATCGTCGACGACGAGAACGCGAGCAGTCATTGCGGCTTCTTCAGGAAACTGTCGATGGTCTGGAGAAAGCCCATGACCGAGATCGGCTTCGAGATGTAGGCTTCACAGCCCCCCTCACGAATCTTCTGCTCGTCTCCCTTCATGGCGAAGGCGGTCACGGCGATGACAGGAATGTGTTTCAGCTCGTCGTCTTCCTTGAGCCACTTGGTGACCTCGATTCCCGAGACCTCGGGCAATTGGATATCCATCAGAATAAGATCGGGACGGTGCTTGCGCGCAAGATCGAGGGCTGACAGCCCATCGCGCGTCTGAATCACCTGATAGCCATTGGCTTCAAGCAGATCGTTGAACAACTTCATGTTCAGTTCGTTGTCCTCGACGATGAGAACACGTTTTGGCGTTGCCGGAACGGCATCGGGCACGTTCATTTGTCCCACCGACGTTGAAACATTCAAGCTCATCCGGCGTCTGGCCTCTGTTTACGCGCGTTGGCTTGCGCCGCCACGCATCTCCCCTTTTTTCTGATGTCCACAATCCACTTTCCGGGTAACCAACAGTTTAACCCCGGCAATCGCTGGCCAGACATTCACGACGGTGGTTAACTACTCGCCAACATGCCTAACCGACGCACGCCAAATACTGAAGAATCAGAGATCATCGCACTGAAGGCCTTGGGCTTTCTGGCGGCAGACCCCGACCGCCTGGAGCGCTTCCTGGCGCTCACGGGAATGACCCCGCAGGCGATTCGACCCCTGGCGGCCGACCCCATGTTTCTTGGCGGCGTGCTCGACCACCTGCTGTCCGACCAGACTTTGCTTCTGGTCTTCGCCGAAACAGCGGGCCTGACCCCGGGTGGTATCGAGGCCGCCCGCGCCAGTCTTCCCGGAGCAGCCAATGATTTCTGACGCAACCCGGAGCCAGCTTGATGCCCTCAGTTTCGGCAACCGGCCACTCGTGATCTGCGATGTGGATGAAGTCGTGGTGCATTTCACCAGCGAATTCGAGGACTTCCTGGCTGAACGCGGCCTTTGGCTCGACACCTCGAGCTTCGCGTTGAATGGCAATGTACGCCACAACCGGGGCAACCATCCCATCGGCAATGGCGAGGTGGCGGGCCTTATCGACCGATTCTTCGTCGAGCGCACACTCCACATGAAACCGATCGAGGGCGCCATCGATGCCCTGATGCATATCGGGGAGCACGCTGACGTCGTCCTGCTGACCAACCTGCCCCACACGTCCGGCGACGACCGGCGGCGCAATCTGGCCGGTCACGGCCTGCCATTTCCTGTTGTGACCAACTCGGGTCCCAAGGGCCCTGCAGTCCGCCACCTCGCCAGCCAGGTCAAGACGTCCACGGTCTTCATCGATGACAGTCCGTCATTCATTGCTTCGGCCTACGAGTACGCCCCGGACGTGCACCTGGTACATTTCCTCCATGACCACCGCTTTGCCCGGCACGTGGAAACATTCGACTACCTGTCACTGCGGACGGGAAGCTGGCGCGAGGCCCACCCTCATATTCTCGATGTCCTTGACGTAAAGGACAAATACTAGCTTCCGTACCCACCCGGCGCCATCACCCCATGGGCTTCCAGTGGCGCCTTCAGCATCGGGCGAGCCCGCACGCCGGCCGCCAGATTCGCCACGGCAGGAAAGCAGGCCAGGAGGTCAGTCTCGGAAGGCTGTGCCCAGAGGCTCAGCATGAAGGCATAGATGTCGAGCGCGGAATAGGTCTCGCCCATCATCCAGGGACCTTCGCCCTGAAGCCGATTCTCAACGATCTGCCAGCACCGGTTGATCCGCTCGTTTGCCCTGTCGACGACGAAGGGGCCATGTTTGTCGTCCATGGCGAAGGCATTGCCCGGGAAGGTGAATTCGCAGAACGGATAGATTTCGGTGCTGAGGAAATGGAGCCAGCTCAGGAACTCGCCGTGATCGCTGCTGCCAGGTTCGGGCGCCATGCCCTTTTCAGGATGGGCCGTGGTCAGAAACGATACGATGGCCGCCGATTCGATCATCGTGCGTCCGTCATCGAGGCCGAGCGCGGGGATGAGGCCAAGCGGGCTGATCTCGCGAAATTCCGGCGCCCGTACCTGTTCGGCCGTCATCCAGATGTTGGTGTAAGGCACCTCCATTTCTTCCAGCAGGCAATGGATCGACAGCGACCCCCAAGCCTTGACGTTATAGAGCTTGTACATCCCACCTCTCCGAATCCCTGTTGAGCAAACCGGGTATATTGTTCACTATTTGTGCGCTTCAAGCTAGTATTGCTTTGATGGAAGACAATCCTGCGACTCCCGGCTTTTGCCGTGACTGCCTGTCGGCGGCAGATGTCGCCGATCGTCGCTGCCGGGCCTGTGGCAGCCCGCGGATTCTGCGCCATCCCGAGATTCATAGCCTGTCGATCGCCCACATCGACTGCGATGCATTTTACGCTGCCGTCGAAAAGCGCGACGATCCGGGTCTCGCCGACAAGCCGGTGATCGTAGGCGGCGGCGTTCGCGGCGTGGTGTCCACCTGCTGCTATGTCGCACGCATCCGCGGCGTGCGCTCGGCCATGCCCATGTTCAAGGCCCTGCAGCTCTGCCCCGATGCCGTGATCATAAAGCCCAACATGGCAAAATACGTCGAAGCCGGCCGTGAAGTCCGCGCCCTGATGCGCGAGCTGACCCCGGCGGTCGAGCCCTTGTCCATCGACGAAGCCTTCCTCGACCTCACCGGAACCACCAGGCTCCACGGCATGAGCCCGGCCCTGTCGCTGGCCAAGCTCGTCAACACCATCGCGGCGCGTGTCGGCATCACTGCCTCCATCGGCCTTTCCGCCAACAAGTTCCTGGCCAAGATCGCCTCCGACCTGGAAAAGCCGCGGGGATTCTCGGTGCTCGGCAAGGGCGAGGCCCTCTCCTTCCTGGCGGAACGGCCGGTAGGCTTCATATGGGGCGTGGGAAAGGCAACCCAGGAGGAACTGGCCCGAGATGGCATCACCCGCATCGCCCAGCTCCAGACCATGGACAAGAACGACCTGTTGCGCCGCTACGGCAGCATGGGCGCAAGGCTCTATCATCTGGCGCGCGGCGAAGATCTGCGTCGCGTCTCACCCGATGATCATGCCAAGAGCATCAGTGCCGAGACGACCTTCGACACCGACATTTCGAGCCCGGACGAACTCGAGCGAATCCTCTGGCGCCTGGCCGAGAAAGTGTCGCGCCGGGCCAAGGCCGAAGGCACCGCCGGCCAGACCGTCGTGCTCAAGCTCAAGACCAGTGACTTCAGGATCCGCACCCGCAATGCCACCCTTGACGAACCGACGGTGCTCGCCACCCGGATCTACGAAACCGCAGCCCCGCTGCTCCGGCGCGAGGCAACCGGCACAGCCTTTCGCCTCATCGGCGTCGGCATTGCCAGCCTCTCCCCGGCCCAACCCGAGGGCGAGGCGCGGACCCTGGATCCGCATGTTGCGGCTCAGGCCAAGGCAGAGCTTGCCATGGACAAGCTGAGGGGCAAGTTCGGCGACAGCGCGGTCGAACGGGGAATTGTCTATCGGGGTGGCAAGGCCTGAGGCTCAGGCCGCGGCGCGGCGGGCATCGACGAGGGGTTTGGCGCGGGCATGGAAGTAGTGGGCGAAGCCGCAGAAGATACCAATGATCCGAGCCTTTTCGCGCGGCCAGTCGCCATCGCTGCAGTCGATGTTGGCCGAAAACATGATCTGCCGCGTCATGCCGTCATGGAAAGGATAGGACAGGCCATGCTTGGCGATTCCATAGCGTGCCGCCTGGGCCTGCATGCGCTGGGTCGTGCCATTGACGGCATTGAGCTCCGACCAGTCGATGACATGGGGCTTGTCCTGACCCTCATCGAAAGCCGGATCGCCGAGCGGCGTATACGTGCTCATGTAATGGGCCATGTAGGCCGGATCATAAGTGGAGATCCAGGTGACCTGGTCAGGCAGTCCATCGACCAGGCTCAGGCTCCAGTAGGACAGATGCCGGACGCCAAGAACGCGGCACATCTTCTCCAGATACTGGGTCGCATCCTCGAAACTCGAGAACGACTCGCTGGGCTCGGATTTTGAGTTGAACTGCGTCATCCACCAAGTGAATAGACCAGTCTCCCTTCACATCCTGTTTAAGAGCGTCGTTAAAATTCTCCTTATGCCGATGGCATTACGACTCCATCGACATCAGGGCCGCATTGCCGCCCGAGGCGGTCGTATCGGTGGAACAGACCCGCTCTGTGGCGAAACGGTGCAGATAAAGGGGGCCGCCAGCTTTGGGCCCCGTACCAGACAAGCCTTCGCCACCAAACGGCTGCGCTCCCACCACAGCGCCGATCTGGTTACGGTTCACATACATGTTACCGACCCGCACCCGGCCGCGTATCTCGTCCACCGTGCGCTCGATCCGCGTATGAACGCCCAGCGTCAGCCCGAAGCCCGTATCGTTCAGGGCCGAGCAGACCGCACCAATGCGGTCGCCGGCAAAGCGTATGACATGAAGCACGGGCCCGAAGACTTCGCGTTTCAACGGGGCCGTCGAAGCAAGCTCATAGGCCGCGGGCGTGACGAATGTGCCATGTGCGCAAGTTGAGGGTAGAGGCAGATCAAGGATCGTCGTGGCTTCCGCCGCCATCCGGGCCTTGTGCGCTTCCAGGTTTTCCCGCGCTTCCGCATCGATCACCGGCCCTATATCGGTGTCGTAGTCCAGCGGGTCGCCGAGCCGGAGCTCGGACATGGCGCCCCTAAGCATGGTGATCACCCGCTTGGCGATATCGTCTTGAACGAATAGGATGCGCGCTGCCGAACAGCGTTGACCGGCGCTGTCGAAAGCGGATGCAAGCACATCTCGGACGGCCTGCTCGGGTAGGGCCGAACTGTCGACGATCATGGCATTCATGCCGCCGGTTTCGGCAATGAGGGCCGGAATGGCTCCGTCGCGCGCGGCAAGGGCCCGGTTGATGATCGACGCGGTGTCGTTCGACCCGGTAAAGGCGACACCTGCCAGGGCCGGATGCGCGAGCATGACCTTGCCGATCCGCGCCCCATCACCTGGCAGGAACTGCAGGACACCGGATGGAACGCCTGCTTCGTGCAGCAGTTTCACCGCTTCGTGGGCGACCAGCGGCGTCTGCTCGGCGGGCTTGGCCACCACGCTGTTGCCCGCCGCCAATGCTGCGGCCACCTGGCCGGTAAAGATCGCCACCGGAAAATTCCACGGCGCGATGCAGGCAAACACACCCCGGCCGTGCAACGACATCTCGTTGCGTTCGCCGGTCGGTCCAGGCAGGATCACCGGGCCAGAGAACTCGGCCCGGGCTCGCCCCGCATAATAGCGCAGGAAATCGA
>JAGRLX010000206.1 GCA_020441605.1 Alphaproteobacteria bacterium | reverse complement strand
TGGTATCCTCATCCATGGCGCCCTCTCCTGCGTGAAACCTCTTTTTACATGCGGATGGCGCTAAACCCTCTTGACGGAAGTCAAGTGGACAGTGCGATCGGACAAACATCGCGTGGGCCAGCCCCAGAAAGCAGCCAGGAGGTGACTCGCTTCTAGTTTGCGCTAGCGCAAAGTCGTCACGCCTCGGCTGTGTTTTAGAAAGTGGGGAGGAAATACTGGGCATGGCTGCGCTGTCGTTCGACTATCGCGATTTGGAGGTGATCCGAAAGGCACCGATGCTCGCCATGCTGCCCGATGACACCCTGCATTCCCTGCTTGCGCACGCAGATGTGGAAACGTGGCCCCGCCATTCAGTCCTGTTCGAGCAGGATCAACCGGCTGTGGCTTTCTTTCTTATGCTGGACGGTTGGACGAAACTCTTCCGGATGACGCCGGGGGGCGAACAGGCCGTCGTTGGCGTGTTCACACGCGGCGATTGTCTGGCTGAGGCTCCCTGTCTCTCGGGAGGCACCTATCCTGTAACCTGCGAGACGGTAACCGAGGCGCGCCTCCTCGCCATTCCCGGGCGAAGGATCGTGGAGCATATCCGTATCAACCCCGAGATGGGCCTCGCCATGCTTGCCTCGACATCGCTCCACTTGCGCGAATTGGTCGAGCAGATAGAGGAACTGAAGGCCCGCACAGGCCCGCAAAGGCTCGCCGAATTTCTGTTGACACTTGCCCCCGCGACGACGGGACCCTGTGCCATCGAGCTGCCCTATGAAAAAGTGCTGATCGCCGGGCGGCTGGGCATGACACCCGAAAGCCTGTCTCGCGCCTTTCAGCGCCTTCGAGAGCTGGGTGTGCTTATCTGCCGCAACGATGTCTCCGTAAGCGATGTTGCTCGATTGGCCGAATTTGCCGGGCGCGATCGCGCGATGGCGTTCAGATGTCCCGGCTTGCGAGCCGGCTGCGCTCGAGTTTGAGGCGGTTGTGTCAATCCTCGCGGTCGGCCCGAAACGATGTTTGCCCTGCCAGTTTCGAATGGCGGTCGCCGAGTACCCCTCGACGGACCCCATCTGAATCGGTGCTGCCGGACAAATTGACTGAGGTGCCCGAACGATTTGCGCTAAGCGACGGCAACATTTGGCGGTCGACGCGATTGATCTGGATCAAGTTCCTTCGAGTGCAACGGGACATATTATCGTTGCTGGCCCGGCGGCAGCGATTGGACTCGGGATGGTGTCGAATGCCGGCTGCAGAATTGTAATGTATGTGTCGCATCGTTCTTTCGTGACGACGCCTCGTTCGCACGGCAAAAGCCACGCATTGGTGGGAGCGGTGTGCTGTTTGCTGTGGGTTCCGCACCTACCAACCTTGGGGAGCAGCATTTCGGCGGCGATGCTGGGGCTGGTGCTTCTGGTAACGCCGGGCCACGCATTTGAAATCAAAGGGAACCCGAACTTCCCTTACGAAGAGATTTACCCGTTCGGAACAAATATTCACAGTTGCACCGACAAGCTTTATGAGCAAGACAGCCACGGACAATATGTGTATCGTGGCATTTCTATTACCTATTCGGCCACCATCAAACCCGATGAAGGGACAATGCTGCTGAGTGGCATAGACGTATTCGGGGCCGAGTTTCGTCCAAGCCAAGCTGTTACATACTACCGAATCCGTGATAACGGCGACACATCAATTATGGTGGAACACTCCAAATCAGATTCAAAGAATGATTCTAGCTCCAAGTTAAATGTCGTTGTCCGACAATCCACTTCACCAGGTATTACCGATCTCCTTGCGGAGGAGAACTATCTGACCTTGCTGCTCCAAGAACGCAGCGCAAATTCCATACTGAGCGAAGTCGAGCGTATCGAAAAGACATACGACGATATCAGCCTATACGTACTCGTTCCGGGTATGCAGGTACTGCGGAGGTGGAGCGGGTTAAGGCCCGTTCGTGTCGAACTTGCGGTCGATGTAAACGACCCTGAAGATGCCGTTCGGCAAATGATCGAGATGTCATCCTCCGGCCTTCGGGCAGCCGAAGCCATGAAAAGAGGCAGGCGGATGGAGCGGATGTGCAATTGAGGGCGCCTCAGTATGGTTTCCCCATGGCGACTTGCGATGATCAGGCATATCGCGATGGCTGCGATACGTCTCAACTAGCTTCATAGGTCACCAATCGTCGGGCGCAGGCAGAACGCTCTTTGAAGTCGAGTTCGAGGTTGCGCTGCCGCGTCGACGAGTCACACTGATGTGGAGCGGTATGGGAGATAGAGTCTGGAAGTATGTTAGCGGCGGGTGCCGCTTCAGGAGACGGCAAATGAGACCCTTTTGACAAGGGTTGGCCACAGACCCGGAGGGTGTGGCGACAGTTCGCTCTGTTCGATCTGATGATGGCGCGAACAGGGGTGGATCCGAGCCTTGCCGCTCGCGAGAATGGCGGTGCCGGGATGGCAAAAGCGCGAGATGCTTGTCTGCGCTGCGTGTCAGAACGCGAATGCGGCGATTGGCTTGACACAGCCGATGGCAGAGGTGGTCCTCCGGCCCTTTGTCCGAATGCCAACTTCCTTCGCAAGTGCCTTCACCGGTCCGCGCCGTCAGGAATGAGCGACTAGTCAGCCGTCCCTTCGGCCAATCCAGACGTGCTCATTGGTCACCCATCTGCGACAATTTGCGCACCGCCCACCGCTCTGACGATTTGCCGATTTGATCTGGCGCAATGATCGCAGAATCACACCGGCCGAGCATGGCCCTGGCAACCTTGGCGACGTGGACCCGGGGTAGTAGCTGCAGGAGCCATCACATGCTGGCGGATCGGACCAAGCAGACGCGCGTACTGGGCATGAGTACCGTTGCGTTTACAGTCTGCTTTGCCGTCTGGACGATCTTCTCGATCATCGGCGTGCGCATCAAGGAAGAGTTGGGCCTGAGCGAGGCCGAGTTCGGGCTACTAGTCGGTACGCCGATCCTGACGGGATCGCTCATCCGCATTGTGCTGGGTGTCTGGTCGGATCAATATGGCGGGCGCCCGGTCTATGTAGCGGTCATGTTGTCGGCGGCCGTCGCGACCTTCCTCCTCTCCTATGCCGAGACCTATGCGCAGATGCTTCTTGCGGCACTCGGCGTCGGCATTGCCGGTGGTTCTTTCGCGGTGGGTGTCGCCTATGTTTCGCGCTGGTACGAGACGCAAAAGCAAGGAACGGCGCTTGGCATCTTCGGCGCCGGCAATGTCGGAGCGGCGGTCACCAAGTTCCTCGCTCCATTCGTGCTCGTCGCCTATGGCTGGCAGGTGGTCGCGCAGGTTTGGGCGGCCGGGCTCGTCGTCATGGCCATTGTCTTCTGGTTCACCACTAGCGACGATCCGATAACCCTCGAGCGCCGTGCGCGGGGCGACAAGCCGAAGAGCGCCTGGCTCGAACTGGAACCGCTCAAGAAGCTACAGGTCTGGCGTTTCGCTTTATATTACTTCTTCGTCTTCGGCGCTTTTGTATCACTGGCGCTGTGGCTGCCGCGCTATCTCATCGGCGTCTACGGCCTCGACATCACGACAGCCGGCATGGTCGGCGCGGCCTATTCGGTGCCCGCCTCGATCTTCCGCGCCTATGGCGGCGTGCTCTCCGACAAGTACGGTGCGAGAAGGGTGATGTACTGGACCTTCCTGGTCTCCGTCGTGATCACCTTCCTCCTATCCTATCCGCCGACCGATTACGTGGTGCGCGGCATTGAGGGGCCGATCGCCTTCCATTTCGAGATCGGCGTCGTTTCCTTCACCGTGCTCATTTTTATCCTCGGCTTCTTCATGAGCCTCGGCAAGGCGGCGGTCTACAAGCACATTCCGGTCTATTACCCAAACAATGTCGGCGCGGTGGGCGGCCTCGTCGGCATGATCGGCGGCTTGGGCGGCTTCGTCCTGCCCATTGCCTTCGGTCTCCTGAACGATTTCACGGGCGTCTGGACGAGCTGCTTCATGCTGCTCTTCCTGCTCGTGGGCATCGCGCTGATCTGGATGCATGTCGCCATTCGGCGCATGGAGCGTGGCGCTACCGAACGCGAGCTTCGGAGGCTCCCGGAGCTGCCGGAGATGCAGGAGGTCCATGGACCAAAGCAGGTTGGTGTGCTCGGTGCCCATCTCATCACGGACTGGCGGCCAGATGATCCAGTGTTCTGGGAGAAAACCGGTCACCGGATTGCGCGGCGTAATCTCTGGCTTTCGATCCCTGCGCTTCTCCTGTCCTTCGCGGTCTGGATGGTCTGGTCCGTGGTGGTGGCGAAGCTGCCCGTAGTTGGATTCGCGTTTACGACCGATCAGCTCTTCTGGCTCGCCGCCCTTCCCGGCCTCTCGGGAGCCACCTTGCGGATCTTCTATTCCTTTATGCCCCCGATCGTAGGTGGGCGGCTGTGGACGACACTTGCCACGTGGTCGTTGATGCTGCCGGCGCTCGGGATCGGCTTTGCCGTGCAAAACCCGGATACACCCTATGTAGTGTTCCTGGGCCTTGCCCTTCTTTGCGGCTTCGGCGGCGGTAACTTCGCCTCTTCCATGGCCAACATTTCCTTCTTCTTTCCGAAATCGGAGAAGGGAAACGCGCTGGCGCTCAACGCCGGGCTCGGCAATCTCGGCGTCAGCGTAGTGCAATTCGTTATCCCGCTCGCCATCACGGCTGGCGTATTCGGCTGGATCGGTGGCGCGCCCCAAACCACGATCGAAGACGGCGCAGCTACGCAACTCTGGCTCCAGAATGCCGGCTTCATCTGGGTGCCCTTCATCGCAGCTGCAGCCTTCGCGGCCTGGTTCGGCATGAACGACATCGCCTCGATGAAGGCGTCCTTCGCCGAGCAGGCCATCATCTTCCGCCGCAAGCACAACTGGATTATGTGCTGGCTCTATACCGGCACATTCGGTTCATTCATCGGCTATTCTGCTGGCTTCCCGCTGCTTGCCAAGACGCAGTTCCCGTCGGTCGAAGCCCTGCAGTTCGCATTCCTGGGACCGCTTGTCGGCGCAATCTCGCGTTCGGCGACTGGCTGGATTTCCGACCGCTATGGCGGCGGGCGCGTCACCATCTGGGTGTTCATCCTAATGATGGCCGGCGTACTCGGCGTGCTCTACTTCCTCGGCATGAAGGACCAACCGTGGGCCTTCTGGGGCTTCTTCGCGAGCTTCATACTGCTGTTCTTCGCAACCGGCGTCGGCAACGCCTCGACCTTCCAGATGATCCC
>JAGRLX010000020.1 GCA_020441605.1 Alphaproteobacteria bacterium | reverse complement strand
CGAATCCTGTCGGGTGCGCCAATGATTTCAATAATTTAGGCGGAATTTGGATTGGCTCTGTCTACAAAAGTAAGCACATAGTAGGCACCGCCTATCGGTCTCTGGGCGCTGGCACATAAATCCTCTTGAGGGGCAACAGCGCCTGATAACGCGGTTCAAAACTCTCATAGTGACGGAAAATCAAGTCAACCAGCTGTTCGCCATCTACTAGGCGGAGATTTGGCTTTGAACGGTCAAGCTCTCTGGCGTCCTTCGAAAAGCTGCCCAAAGTTACAAACAGCCCGTGTTCTCCGGCTTCAATATTGCCAAGCAGCTGCGTGACTTGAGGCCGCCCAATGGGGTCCGTCACCTGTTTGCACTGAACCTTGATGATAGGCGGCTCAAAGCCCAGCTCGTCTCTGTGGGCAATCACATCTACACCGCCGTCGCCTGACTTCGGCGTGACACGGGTATGATATCCCATGCATTTGAGAAGATGCGCGACGAAGTGTTCGAACTGGTAGGCGTCGATTGCGGACTTCAGCTGCCTGATCACAAAGTCCTGTGCTGTTTCCTCCGCTTGCTGTGCAACAGCGCGTGAGACAGCGACGTCTTCTTGATGGGTTTCAGCAGTCTCAACCCGCGATGACTTCGGCGCGTCGTCCAAATGGTCGAGGAACTCGTCTTTGTTGGTGCGAACAGCGAAGAAGGTGATGAATGAGCCAATCTCGTAAAGGGCTTCCTGAGAAAACTCCTCACGTGGCAAGTGCTTTAGCCACTGAACTTTGCGGCAATTCGGATAGTCAGGGTTTTGCTTCGGATCGTAGCGATAAGGACCGGCAATCCTGCCCAAGTTGACCATGCGATCCATCTTCGAGGGATACACTATCATATCCCCTTCCTTCACCTCATGAAGAAACCGAAAAAGCACGCCTGCCTGAACGGGAATGCTGCCAGGCTTTGCTCCGACGATTCCTTCTAGGACAGCCTTCTTGAAAGCTTCTCGATTGGCCGCAATCTTGGAAAGGTCCCCCAATTGGTTCCAGCCAATGGCGATATAGCCCTTATCGGTTGGGTCCGTCCCAACGCTGGCATCCATGTGAACACCCCAAAGGACCTGATCACCCGTCATTCCATCAACCTCTCATGCAGACTATATGGAGCCATAACTTCTGACCAATCCATCCAGCGTCATGTTCTCAGCAATAACATTGTGCGGAATCACGGCGTAAGTCCAAGGCTTGCCACCGTGAGCCTTGGCATGCGTTGAGGCGTAGGCGCACCATTTCATCGCGACCAAAGGATGCAACCTTCGATCCCATCGGTGAGGAGAGTAGGAGCGCGTATCCGGTTTTTGTCAATGGGCTGCGTCGATCCCCACACAAATGGCGCAGGTCTGAATTGTCCGCGGAGCGGACCCACGAAGTCGATTGATCGGCCTCAGAGGTTCTACCGACAGTGGTCATCGGCAATTATCTGCTTATGAGCGCACGCCCTAATCAGGATGAAGGTCATTCAGCGTAGGATCGCCATTCAGGTGAGTTCAGCGCCGCTAGGCCTCAGAGTTTTCGGCGCAGCACATCCAGCAGCATCGCCTTGTCAAGCGACAGATCAGCCACCAACTTCTTCGGCTTGCTGCTCTCATCCTCCAGGAGCTTCGACCGCCGAATCTCATCAGCCAGCAGCGCCTCATACGTCTTCTTCCAGTTGAAATACGTCGCCTTGCTGATCCCCGCCTTCCGGCAGATCTCCGCTACCGGATGGCCATCAGCTCCTGCTTCAGAATGAACGATTTCTGGGCGTCCGTGAACTTCGATGACTTCATGTCTTCCACTCCTCCCAGCCTGAGATGCTGCAGCGGTAAACTCCAGTTCAGAATGCTCCGGCTTCCTGGGGGCAGAGCACACCTGCAGTGTTAGGGATTTGAACGCGCCTCAAACAATTCGATAAGTAGCTACTTCAACAGAATAGGAATATAATACAATTACACTGTGGCCACAGAACGGATAAGAAATCAATTAGCGCTCAAGCATCGTCACTGCCAAGCAGGCCAGCCAACCCTGGCTCCCAGCGATACGGCTAAAGACCACACTCGACCTTGTCGGATCGCTGTGCAAGGATCGCCTCTGTTGCAGTCGATACGCATTCGGGCTGCTGTCCACGATCGGTTTGAACATGCTCGACTCCCTGCTGTGGGGCGCGCTTGCCGCGTTTTTGCTCGGAACGTCAGACTTTCTGGCCCGCTTCACAAGCCTGCGCCTGGGGGCTGTGGTAGCTTATACCTATGTGGTAGTCTTCGGTGCGCTGCTAATGACCGCTTTCATCTTCGCGACGGGCGCCGAGCTTCGTTTCAACGCGTTTGGAACTGCGCTCGCGGCAGTTCATGGGTTGTTCGTGGCGGCCATGTCGCTGATGCTTTATGCTGCGCTGGCACGGGGTCCGATCAGTCTCGCAGTTCCGATTGTTGCGGCACATCCGGTTCTGATTCTGCTCTATGATTTCGCGATTGGCGCCTCGCAACTGCTCTTTCAGCAGACGCTTGCCGCTGCCATCGTGGTTCTGGGGGTGATCGCCGCCAGCCTTTTCAGCTTTCATGGCAACGGACAAAGGCAGGGTAGCACCGGAAGGGGAGGAACTCTGCTACTGGCTTTGGGCGCATGTTTCGCATATGCACTCCTCATCGTTTCTGGCCAGGCTGCGGCGGCCGAGATTGGCCAGATCAGCGCGACATGGCTTGGAAGGCTGACGAGTGCTGCAATTCTCCTGTTGGCCCTCGCATTCGGCGTGTTCAAGTTGCGGAGACCTGCCGGAAGCGCGCCGACGCTGATGGTGCAAGGGTTGCTGGACACACTCGGCTATGTCGCCCTTCTTGCAGGGGGGCTCACCCACTTTCCTTCGATCACCGCTGTCCTCGGTTCCTGTTTTGGTTTCTTGACCATTGTGCTGGCCCGCCTCATCATCAAAGAAAAGTTGAGGCTGGGGCAGTGGATTGCCGTGATGGTGTCATTCGGAGGAATTGCGTGGCTGGCGTATGGACAATAACGGCCCGCCTTGAGAGCGGTTGGCCATGAAGGATGGCGTGGGCTTTCAGCGGCGAGTGGACTGGAACTTGTTCAAGGTCTTCCATGAGATCGTCCGCTCGGGCGGGATCACCAGGGCGGCGGAAGAGATTTCACGCAAGCAATCGTCTGTCAGCCTGGCGCTGAAGCGTCTCGAGGAGCAGCTGGGCGTGAAACTCTGCACGCGCGGCCCCTCGGGTTTCGCCCTCACCGACGAGGGGCAGATCGTCGCCGAGGCCTGTGAGACACTGAGCTCCCTCGTTGCGGCTATGCCTTCACAATTGCAGAACATCGGGGAGCAGCTTGTCGGCCGCATCTATGTGCGCATGATAGGCAACATCGTCTGCGATCATCTGGACCGCGCCATCGGCAATTTCCATGCGCTTCAACCCTTTGTCGAGATCGTCATCAGCATCTCCACCTGGGACACGGTGGCGGGCTCCCTGCTCCGCGAGGAGGCAGATATCGGAATATCGCCGGTGCGCCACTTCCGTTCGGATCTCTCCTATCACCTTCTGTTCGAGGAGGTGCACCGCCCCTATTGCGGCAAGGACCATCCGCTCTTCGGGAAAACTTTTCAGCAGCCAGCAGAACTCAGGGATCATGCTTTCGTCCTCACTGGCGCGGACGAGCCCGACCAGCTTACGGCCTACCGCATTGCACATGGCATGGGGTCCAGGATTGCGGGTATCTCGGATTCACCAGAGGAGGCGATGCGCTTAGCCAAGCTGGGCATCGGTGTCTGTTTCCTTCCGGAGGGCCTTGCCGCAAGCGCCGTGGCCCAAGGCGAGCTTTCACCGCTGCTCGGTTCCGGCTCGGCCCCGCGTCTTAGCCTCTATGTCATCACCAACCCGGCCGCGCAGCGCCATGCGGCGCGCGACCGCTTTGTGCAGGAGATCCTGGCCCAGACGCCTGCCGCGCCGCAGCATTGATCTGGTCAATGCCAAACATCTCTTGTTTGGGTGTTGTCTCAGCCGGGAAGATGCAACAGGCTGCCTGAGAGGCTGATTGAGTTTCGAGGAGCACGATATGAACGCGTCTGCCGCTGGTGGTCACGAATACTCTGCATCTCCGCAAATCGAACCGGACGCCCTTGAGGAGGCGCCGCACTCCATTGCTCCCAGAACCCGTCTCTTCGAATTCCGCGCTGAGCTTTCCCCAACCCAAACCGCCGTTTTCGCGATCGCCGGAATCGCTGTCTTCTTCCTGATCTGGCAGCTCGGGCATACCTTCACAGCGGAGGCGAACAAGAAGTTCTTCCCATCGCCCTTGCAGGTTCTCACGGCTCTCTTCACTCTCTTTGCTGAGAAGAACTTCCTCGCGGATGTGATCAAGAGCACCTACCGCGTCTTCGCCAGCTTTGCACTGGCCGCACTCGTCGCCATACCTATCGGCCTCACCATGGGCTCGTTCAAGTCGGTCAGGGCCATGCTGGGGGCGATCGTCTCGGCTTGGCGGTACCTGCCGGCGGCGTCTTTCATCCCTCTTCTGCTGGTCTGGTTCGGGCCGAACGACACATCCAAGCTGGCCCTACTTTTCCTTGGCGTGATCTTCTTTCTGATCGCGCTAATCGTAGACAACACCGATGCAGTGCCCAATGAATTCATCGAGGCCGCGCTCACCATGGGTGCCGACCGCAAGACCGTGCTGACCGAGATCGTCGTGCCGGCTGCGGCACCAGCGATCCTCGATTCGCTCCGCAACATGATCGCAGTGTGTTGGACCTATCTGGTGATTGCCGAGATTGTCGGCGCGCAGGATGGTATCGGTGCCGTCATGATGCGTGCTGGCCGCTTTCTCAATGTTGACGTGATCATGGCCGGCATCCTCATGATCGGCATTCTCGGCGTTCTGACCGACCTTCTCTTCCGCATCGGCTCGCGGCTCATCCTCCCTTGGGCCCATAGACGCTGAGGAATGTCAGACATGAACGCCATGCCGAAGATCGAAGTCCTACCCGTCATCTCCGCCCAAAAGGTATCGAAACAGTTCGGCGGCGGTGCCGTTATGGCGCTGAGCAACATTTCGCTGGAACTCCGCGAGAACGAGTTCACGGCATTCGTAGGCCCGTCCGGCTGCGGCAAGACCACGATGCTGCGCATCATCGCGGGCCTCGAGTATCCCACGCGTGGCCGGGTCACGATGAACGGTGCCGATATATCCCGCCCAGGGCCGGACCGCGGGATGCTTTTCCAAGCCTATACCTCCTTCCCCTGGCTCACGGCACGCAAGAACGTCGAATATGGCATGAAGCTGATGGGTGTTTCCAAGTCTGAACGGGAGAAGCGTGCCGTTGAGTTCCTGAAGCTCGTGCACCTCGACAATGTGGCCGACAAATATCCGACGGGCTTCTCCGGCGGCATGAAGCAGCGCGTGGCACTTGCCCGCACCCTTGCGCAGAACCCTCGCGTGCTGCTGATGGACGAACCCTTCGGCGCACTCGACGCCCAAGTCCGCTGGGAAATGCAGGAGCTCATGATCGAGATCATCGAGCGCGAGCGCAAGACCGTCGTCGCGGTAACGCACGACATCGAGGAAGCCATCTACCTGGCGGACCGCATCGTCTTCTTCACCGCCCAGCCCGGCCGGGTGAAAGCCGACATTCCGGTGGACTTCAAGCAGGGCCGGCGCTTTGCCAAGAAGGAGGACCTGCTCGCACAGCCAGGTTACACGAAGCTTGAACGTGAACTCTTCGCGATGATGCGTGAGGAGCTCGCAGCCGCCTCGAAGTGAATGTCAGGAAACCACACATTAGGGAAGGAAGCTCATGATCCGTCACCTGAGTATCTCATCTGTCGTAGGCTTGATCGGCGCCTCGATGCTTGCTGGTGCGAGTGCGACAGCTGCCAAGGAACCTGTTTCGGTCGCAATCATCTCCTTCTCGCCCTATGCCGCTTGGTACATCGTAAAGGAGAAGAACCTCGCGCCCGAGATTGATCTCACGGTGAGCATCATCGAAGGCATCACCGAGAAGAACGCCGCCATCACATCAGGCCAAGTCCAGTGCATGAACAACACGCTGGATAGTATGGTGGCGGGACGCTCCGGCGACCTTCCCATCAAGGTGGTCGCCTTCTCCAACATGTCCTACGGGCTCGACAAGATGATCGTCGCGGAGGGCATCACTACTGTGGAGGACTTCAAGGGTAAGTCGTTCGGCGCCGACTTTGGCTTTCTCAACCATATGTGGATGCTCCTGTCTCTCCAGCGCGCGGGGATCGACCCTTCGGAAATGCGGCACGTCGTTCTGCTGCCGCAGGAGAGCGCGGCAGCCTTCAGCAGTGGGGGTCTCGACATCGACGTGAACTATGAGCCCTTTGCCAGCCAGTCGCTCACGCGGGCGGGATCGAAGATCTTCACCACCAGCCTCGACGACCGGACGTGGGAGCGTGGCCTCATCTCAGATACAATCGCATGCAACGAGGATTGGATGAAGGCCAAGCCGGAGGCTGCGAGGGAACTCCTGCGTGCCTGGTTCGAGGCTGTGAACTGGTGGAAGGAAAACCCGGCGGAAGGCAACGCAATCGTGGCCAAGGGCCTTGGCTGGCCGGAGTCCGACGTGCGCCTAACCCAGAATGGTGCGGTCATGCTCAATATCAGCCAGAATCTCGGTGCCTTCGGACTTTCCGGCGCGAAGCCTCTCTGCGAGGACCTGCCTGCCGAAGCCCCACGTGCGCCCGAGAGCGCAAACGGATGGGGCGCGCTGTTCGACGGCGAAGATTGCGAGGCCGGCTATGCCTCCGCAACCTGGGACCTCTTCAGCGATACCTACCTCAAAGCCGGCGTGATCCAAAAGGACGTCCCAGCGGCGGATGGCTACGACACATCCATCATGGAGAGCCTGGCCGGCGAGAAGTACCAGGAAAAATACTTATCCAACCAGTGGATCGGACGGCTGGGCCTCTAAGGCGCCTGCACAACAAACTTACCTCGGGAGATGCACTCATCATGGCGGATCAAGACGACGACCATCAGCACAGCCACGGTGGTCACACCCACCGGCACGCGCCTCACAGCGTCAAGCGGGAGCATACCCATGGTGCGAGGACGATGGATGCGCTCTCCCGCATCTCCCAGACCAAGCAGACTGAGGAGACGGCACGCTCCCTCGAATACGGGCTTGAAGCAGCGAATTCTGTGATTGACCGCAACATTTCCTGCTTCAGCCGCGGCCACCAGCCAGCCTTCGCAGGCATCAACACCTTCATGAAGGCCCCTTATTGCGAGGACATCCGCGAGATTGGGAAATATGAGGCCGCATTCGTGGGCGCGCCCTTCGACTCGGCAACAACCTACCGCCCCGGAACGCGCTTCGGGCCACAAGCCGTGCGCCGTATCTCCGCGCTCTACGACGGTTACTGGTTCGACGGAGGTGTCGACATCTACGAGGAACTTAACCTGTGCGACGCGGGTGACATCTTCGTCATCCCCGGCAACATCGAAAAGACGTTCGACCAGGTCACGAAGGCGGTTTCCCATATCTACACTTCAGGAGTCTTCCCGATCATCTGCGGGGGTGACCATAGCCTAGGCTACCCCAATGTGCGGGGCATCGCACCGCACATTGATGGCAATGTCGGCATCATCCACATCGACCGGCATATCGACATCCAGGAAAAGGACATGGATGAGCGCATGCACACCACGCCGTGGTTCTGGACCACGCATGAAGGCTCAGCCGTGAGTCACCGCGACCACAGCCATATGCATGACGTGGGCCTGCCCAATTGCCACCCGAAGAACCTCGTGCAGATCGGGATCGGCGGATGGTACGGCAACCGGCCGGGCACTACCGTCGCACGCCGCCGCGGCACCAGCGTAATGACCATGCACGACGTCGAGAAGCATGGCCCCCACAAGGCGGCAGAGATCGCCCTCGAAATGGCGTGGGAGGGCTGCAAGGCAGTCTACCTCTCCTTCGACATCGACTCGATTGACCCCGGTTTCGCTCCAGGAACCGGATCGCCCGAGCCCGGCGGCCTCTTGCCCCGCGAGGCCTTTGAAATGATCCACACCATAGCACAGGAAGGCCTGTGCGGCATGGAGGTCGTCGAGGTCTCGCCGCCCTACGATGTGAACGACAACACAGCTCAGCTCGCCACGCGCGTCATCCTCGACGTGCTGGGCACGCTGATCGCCAACGACAAGCTCGGCCACCGCTCCAAGGTGACGTCGAAGCCCTGAATTCAATTGAGGAGACTTACGATGAAGAAATCGGCAACCATACTGTTGGCTTCGGCAATACTATTCGCCCCTTCGGTGGCCTTCGCACATCCGGGCCAAGGGGCAGGCGTTTCGGCGGGCTTCCTCCACCCCTTCACCGGAGTGGATCACTTTCTCGCACTTGTTTTCCTCGGTGCCTTTGCCTCACAGCTTGCGCCAAGACGTTCCCTGGCGTTGGGGAGTGGATTTCTCTTAGCCTTCGTCCTTGCCTTTGCGGCTGCGCGGAGCGGTTTCTCCCTTCCCGCGCAGGAAGCGGTCCTTGCTGCCTCTCTGCTTGGCATGGGTATGTTGGTCATGGTGGGGCGCCGGCTGCCCTTCGCTGTGTCGCTCTCCGTCACCGCCCTGTTCGCGGCCTACCATGGCTCGGCGCATGGGGTCGAACTCGGAGCTTTCGCCCTGACAAGCTCACTTGCTGGCTTTTTCCTTGCCGGACTAATGCTGACTGGCGGCACCTATGCGGTGGGGCGGCTATTCTCACGCGGGAAGGAACACCCCAGCACGGCCTGCCTCGCATCCTGCACTAGCTAGTTGCTGCGAGGAGGCAGATAGTAAGCTGCGCGCCAGAGGCGCTCCGGTCCAGTCAGCCGGAGTGCCTTTCTCTCTTTATTCCTCCTTGGCTTCGGTGTCGCAGGCGAACAGGACGAGGCCAGCGCCTTTCTCTCCTTCGGACAGATGGCGTCGAAAATGTGGGTCGAGGCGGTGCGCCGATCGCGTGGAACCGAGGGTCTCGTGCCACCCCTGGCCCAGCGCGTGGTGATCTTGTTCTTCTGGCCGGTCCGGGCTTCAGCGGCGAACCGGATCTCTATCTGGTCGAGGCCCTTCTTGAGGCGATCTCCTCCAGATGCGCGGGGAATGTTTTTTAAATCCGCGATGGCGCCGTCAACCTGGGCGTGATGATGCGGCGTTGCCGAGAGGTTGCGGTAGCCCGTGGTCCGGGGCTCCCGGCACAGGGTCTGCTTGGCGACAATGATCCAGAACTCCTCCCAGATCCACTGGCACAGATCAACCAGGCGCCAGCGCACGACGTCATGGGCGGCCAGGATCGGCCCGCTCTCGATCATCTTCACGATCGCCGCCTGTCGGGCGTCATTGAGACGCAAGGGCCGGCCAGGCACCTTGCTCCGAAGGCAGAAGTCACAGGTCCGAATCCTGTCGGATGGGCCATTTCAATCGATTCATGTGTGTAGTTGTCGTCCCGTGGGACCCTTGGTCGTGCTCAGGGCGCCTTGTGCACCGGGAGAGGGCCGGCTGGCTCTCTCGGCCTTCCCCCATCACCATCACTGGTGTTAACTGATGCAAGAACGGCGTATGCGGCGCCGGCGAATGGGGAGCAAGAACTTGGTGGCATATGATTTCATCATCACGGGTGGCGGTTCGGCAGGTTGCGCGTTGGCGGCGCGGTTGAGCGAGGATCCCGATGTTAAGGTGCTGTTGCTGGAGGCAGGCGGACACGATACGGGCCTCCTGTTCCAGATCCCTGCAGGCTTCGCCAAGATGACCAAGGGAGTAGCGAGCTGGGGGTGGTCCACCGTGCCCCAGCGACACCTGCAGAATCGGGTTCTTTGGTATACGCAGGCCAAGGTGCTGGGCGGTGGCTCGGCCATCAACGCCCAGATCTATACCCGCGGCAACGCCGCGGATTACGATGCCTGGGAAAAGGACTATGGCTGCCACGGCTGGAACTTTCGCACTGTTATCCCGTATTTCCGGCGCGCGGAAGGCAATCAGCGCTTCGTCGACGACTATCATGGCGCGGATGGTCCGCTTGGCGTCTCCATGCCCCTGGCGCCGCTTCCCATCGCCGATGCATTCATCAAGGCGGCCCAGCAGATGGGCATTCCCTACAATCCGGATTTCAATGGCGCGAAGCAGGAAGGAGTTGGCTTCTACCAGCTTACACAGCGGGATGGCCGCCGCTGCTCCACCGCAACCGCCTATGTGCGGCCGAACCTGTCGCGAAAGAACCTGGAGGTCCGAACGGGTGTGCAGGTCGCGCGCATTCTGATCGAGAACCTTCGGGCAATCGGCGTCGAAATCGCTTCAAACGGAGCACGAGAGATCATCCATGCCGAGCGTGAGGTGATCGTAACGTCGGGCGCCATCGGCTCGCCGAAGCTCCTGCTGCAATCGGGGATCGGCCCCGCCGATGAATTGAAGGCAGTGGGCGTCACGCCGGTTCACAATCTGCCGGGTGTGGGCCGCAACCTCCACGACCACCTCGACCTCTTCGTCATCAGCGAGTGTTCAGGCCCTCACAGCTACGATGCCTATGCCAAGCCCCACATGGCGGCCTGGGCCGGGCTGCAGTATTTCATGTTCAAGCGTGGGCCGGCCGCCTCCAGCCTGTTCGAAACCGGCGCCTTCTGGTATTCCGACAAGACGGCGAAGCTGCCGGACATCCAGTTCCATTTCGGCCTGGGCTCCGGCATCGAGGCGGGCGTCGCCAAGATGCCAATGGGTGGCGTCACATTGAACGCGGCCTACATGCGTCCCAAGTCGCGGGGGTCGGTACGCCTCCAGAGCGCCAATCCCGCCGATGCGCCGCTGATCGATCCCAACTATTTCCAGGAGCCGGAGGACCTCAGGCGCAGCTTGCTCGGTCTAAGGCTGGCGCGCGACATCATGCGCCAACCCGCCCTGCAGCCCTATCTTGCGGGCGAGCGGTTGCCGGGTCCAGATGCCGACAGCGATGAAGATCTGTTCAATTACATCTGCAAGAACGCCAAGACCCAGCATCATCCAGTTGGTGGCTGCAAGATGGGTGTGGACGACATGGCCGTCGTTTCGCCGGAGCTCCGGGTTCATGGCATCGATGGCCTGCGGGTCTGCGATTCCTCTGTCATGCCGCAGATTAACAGTTCGAATACCAATGCGCCCTCGATCATGATCGGCGAAAAGGCAGCCGACATCATCAAAGGAAATCGCGTGGCGGCTTGACAGGAGGGCGCGCGTGACAGGATCAACGGATGGCAGCGATGGCTAAACTTGACATGGCAGTCGATACCTTCGAAAGGGCCATTGCGTCGGCCGGGACCGCGGACGCCTGCTGGGCGGCCCTTGAGGAACTCTCACAAGCCGTAGCGGGCCACCGCCTCTTCACCGTGATGACGGTCGACATGGAGGCGGGACTCGCGCGCCGCGCCTACACCAACAATGCGGCAGCCTATCCCACATCTGGCACCAAGCCTATCCAGCCCAACGGCTGGTTCGACATCGTGCACGGGCAGAAGCGAAGTTTCATCGCTAATACACTCGCTGACATTGCCAACGTGTTCCCGGACCACGAGTTGATTGGCTCGCTGGGGCTGGGTTCGGTCGTCAACCTGCCCATTGTGCTCAATGGTGAACTGGCCGCCACGATCAACATGCTGGACGTGCCGGGCCACTATACGCCGGGGCGGGTTTGCGCGATTGAAACGCAACTCGGCCTGCCCTCCAGACTCGCATACCTTGCCGCTCGTCAATTTGACTCGAGCGGCAAAAGCGGCAATTGATCGATGTGGGTTGCGGGAGAGTTGGGGCAAGGATGAACGGAGCACAAGGACCGTCCTGGGCGCGCCTCATGCTGCGTCGCGCGGCAACCTTTGTGGTGACGCTGTCGCTCACGTTTCTGGGTCTCACCGCGGTGACATTCTTCATCAGCAGGCTCACGCGCATTGATCCCGTGCTTGCCGTCGTTGGCGACAAGGCGAGCAAGGAAGTTTATGACAAGACGTTCGTGGCGATGGGGCTCGACAAGCCCCTCGTCGTGCAATACGCCGCCTATGTGAAGCGCCTGTTGTCAGGCGACTTCGGCGTTTCCGTTCTCACCTCGCATCCCGTGCTTACGGACCTGCTGCATGTGTTTCCGGCAACCTTCGAGCTTGCCACGATCGCTACCATCATCGGCGTGGCGATCGGCGTGCCCGTGGGTGTGGTCGCTGGTGCCCAGCACGGTCGGTGGCCGGATCACGCGGTGCGCGTGGTGGGTCTTTTCGGTTATTCGGTGCCGGTGTTCTGGCTGGGGTTGACGGGGCTCTTCCTCTTCTATGGCAAGCTCGGCTGGGTCTCGGGAACCGGCCGCCTCGATGTCGCCTTCGATGACATTGTCACCTCGCGCACCGGTGTCATCCTCATCGACGCAGCCATCGAGGGCGAATGGGAAATCTTCTGGAATGCAGTCAGTCACCTGATCCTGCCTGCCAGCATCCTCGGCTACTATTCGCTTGCCTATATTGCGCGCATGACGCGCAGCTTCATGATCGACCAACTGAGCCAAGAATACATCATCGCGGCGAGGATCAAGGGCCGCTCCTTCTGGGGGGCGGTATGGATGCACGCCTTTCCCAATATCATGGTGCCGCTGATCACCGTCGTGGGCTTAAGCTATGCCTCCTTGCTGGAAGGAGCGGTGCTCACCGAAACGGTCTTCGCGTGGCCCGGCCTGGGACTCTACATCACTCGCGCGCTGTTCAACTCTGATCTCAACGCCGTGCTAGGTGGAACGATCATGGTCGGCGCGGTCTTCATCGGCGTGAACCTGTTTTGTGACTTCTTATACAAGGTCTTCGACCCGCGGCTGAGGTCGGCATGAGCGATCGCACGCTGCGCAACTGGTTGATGAGCGACGCGCCCGCCTCGCGGCGGCAGGCCGTTGCAGGAAATCTCTGGCGAGGGTCTGCCTCGGTCGTTTCCAATCCGGCTGCGCTTGTCGGCCTCATCATCATTGCCAGCCTCGTCATTCTGGCTGTTCTGGCGTCGGCTTTGGATCGCGGCATCTCGCCTATCGTGCAGGATTTGAGCAATCGCCTTGCGGCTCCTTCCGCCGCCCACTGGTTCGGAACCGACGAACTGGGTCGCGACATCTATTCGCGCACCGTGCATGGGGCGCGCGTGACGCTGACCATTGTGATGCTTGTCTCCGTGGTTGTGGCACCCATTGGCCTCGCGGTGGGGACGGCTGCCGGCTATCTCGGTGGCTGGATCGATGCCGCCCTCATGCGCATCACCGACATCTTTCTTGCTTTCCCGCGCTTGGTGCTGGCGCTTGCCTTCGCCGCAGCACTCGGACCCGGCATTGAAAATGCGGTAATCGCCATTTCACTTACGGCTTGGCCGCCTTACGCCCGCATCGCCCGGGCCGAAACCGTCACCATCGCCAAGAGCGATTTCATCGCCGCCGTCATCATGCAGGGGGCCTCCACCTGGCGAATCCTGCTCCGCCACATCGTACCGCTGTGCCTGTCGTCGGTCATTGTCCGGTTGACGCTCGACATGGCGGGAATCATCCTCACAGCTGCGGGCCTGGGCTTCCTCGGCCTTGGCGCCCAACCGCCCACTCCCGAATGGGGGGCTATGGTCTCTGCGGGGCGCGACGTGATCCTTGACCAGTGGTGGGTGGCGACCATTCCGGGAGCAGCGATCTTCATCGTCAGCCTTGGTTTCAATCTTCTGGGGGATGGACTGCGCGACGTGTTCGATCCGAAATCAAAATGAGCCCGCTTCTGGAAGTGAAAGACCTCAATGTGTCGTTTCCGGGCCGAGGCGGAGCGACGCGGGCCGTGCGCAACGCCAGCTTTACCCTTGGCCGCGAGCGGCTCGGCATCGTGGGCGAATCGGGCTCGGGAAAGTCGACCACCGGCCGCGCCTTGCTTGGCCTCATTCCCCGCCCGGGTGTAGTTGCGGCAAGGCGCATGCGGTTCCAGGATGAGGATCTCCTGTCCTACCGTGACGCCGATTGGCAGCAGTTGCGCGGCCGACGTATTTCCATGGTGATGCAGGACCCGAAATACTCGCTGAACCCGGTCATGAAGGTGGGCCAGCAGGTTGCCGAGACGATAAGGCTTCACGGCCGCAGCAGTACCCGCGAGGCGGAACAGCGGGCGCTTGCCATGCTCGATGCCGTAAAGATCCGCGACCCCGAGCGGGTATTCCATTTCTATCCACATCAACTGTCGGGCGGCATGGGCCAGCGGGTGATGATCGCTATGATGCTGGTCGCGGAACCCGATGTGCTGATCGCCGACGAACCGACTTCAGCCCTCGACGTCACCGTGCAGAATGAGGTTCTCCGCATTCTCGACGCACTGGTGCGTGACCGCGGCATGGGGCTCATCTTCATCAGCCATAATCTGACCGTCGTCTCGAGCTTCTGCGACCGGGTGTTGGTGATGTACGGGGGCAAGATCGTCGAGGAGGTTAAGGCAAGCGAGCTGGGCAAGGCGCAACATCCCTATACGCAGGCCTTGGTAGCCGCGGCACCGTCGCTCGACAATGTCCGCGCCGAACTGGCCATCGTGCAGCGCGACCCGGCGTGGCTCGCATGATGATTCGGGTGAAGCATCTTGCGGTTATATTCCACGCAGGGGGCATGCCGGTTCACGCCGTGCGGGACGTTTCCTTTGCCGTGGAGGAGGGCGAGAGCTTCGGCATCGTGGGCGAATCGGGCTCAGGGAAATCGACCGTTCTGAAGGCGATTGCCGGTCTGGTGCCTGCCACCTGTGATGCCCTCGACATCCGGGGCAAGCCGGCAGGCCGCAAGCGTAGCCGCGAAGACCGTAGACTCCTGCAATACGTGTTTCAGGACCCCTACGGCTCCTTGCACCCGCGCCAGACCGTGGACGACATGCTGCGGGAACCCTTGCGCATCCAGGGGATTGGTGGGGCGGATGGCCGGGTCTCGGCGGCCCTTGCCGAAGTGGGCCTTTCACCGCAACACCGCTTCCGATATCCGCACCAGCTCTCGGGCGGCCAGCGTCAGCGCGTGGCCATCGCGCGGGCGCTGATCCTGCGCCCACCCATCCTGCTGCTCGATGAACCGACCTCGGCGCTCGATGTTTCGGTGCAGGCGGAGATCCTCAACCTTCTCGCCAAGCTCAAGTCTTCACTGGGGCTGACCAGCATTCTGGTCAGCCACGATCTTGGCGTGGTGGCTCATCTCTGCGAGCGCATTGCCATCATGCAGCAAGGCAGGCTGTTGGAGATTGTCCATGCCAGCGACCTGCGGTCTGGTCATGTGCGAGAAACCTATACGCGCGAACTGATCGCCGCCAGCCGCGGCTTCACTCGGGCGCCGGGCTAGCACCGCGGGCGGGCTGTTGGAATCGCTTGCGGGCGATCGCCCGAACGGAGCGTGGTGTCCGTGCAAATCCCCATTGACCCCGCTTGCCATTGCTTGAAAAAGGGTTTTGGATGCGCTTCCCTCAAGCCGCTGCCCAGGCGCGCGGGGACATATCAAACAGGGAGACGTTGATGTTGAAAGCTCTGAAATACGCTCTGCTGGCCGGTGCCCTGATGGCGCTCACCCCGCAGGCACTTGCCGAAACACCTTCCAATACGCTCGTGATCGCCGAGAACATCGACGACATCATCTCTTTCGATCCAGCCGAGGCCTACGAACTGTCAGGTATCCAGGTCCTCGCCAATGCCTATGACCGCATCATGCGATTCGAGCCCACCGACATCAATACTCTTGTGGGCGGAGCGGCCGAAAGTGTCTCCGTTTCCGATGACGGCAAGACCTTCACCTTCAAGATGCGTGCCGGCATGAAGTTCGCCTCGGGCAATCCGGTGACCGCGCAGGACGCAGCCTTTTCTCTGCAACGCGTGATCAAGCTCGAAAAGACTCCGGTCTTCCTGTTGAGCCAGCTCGGCTGGACCAAGGAAAACATCGACCAGATGGTGACCGCTCCCGATGACTCAACGCTGGTGGTCAAGATCGACGTGGATTTCGCACCCTCGCTGGTCTATGCGCTGCTCTCGTCGGTGGTCGGTTCCGTTGTCGACATGAAGGTGGCAATGGAGCATGAGCAGGATGGTGATCTTGGCTATGCCTGGCTGAAGACGAATTCGGCAGGGTCCGGCGCCTTTACAGTGAAGTCTTGGAAGCCAAATGAGAGCGTGGTGCTCGAAGCCAACCCGAACTATCGCGGTGGCGAGCCAGCCATGAAGCGCGTGGTAATCCGCCATGTTCCGGAACCTGCGGCCCAGCGCCTAATGATCGAAAAGGGTGACACCGATGTGGCCCTCAATCTTACCGGCGACCAGGTTGCCGGCCTCAAGGGCAATGCCGATGTGACAATCACCGCCTCGCCGCAGGCGCTGCTCTACTACATGGGCATGAACGTCAAGACGAAGGAACTACAGGACGTGCGGGTGCGCCAGGCTTTGCGTTACCTCATCGACTACGACGGCATCGTCAATTCGATCATGAACGGCGGCGCCCAGGTGCATCAGTCGTTCTGGGCATCCGGTTTCTGGGCTGCGCTCGATGACAATCCCTATATCCTGGACCCCGAGAAGGCCAAGTCACTCCTGGCGGAAGCGGGCTATCCAGACGGGTTCGAGATCGAACTCGATGCGCCGAACTCTTCGCCCTTTGCCAACATCGCTCAGTCGGTGCAGGCGACCATGGCGCAGGGCGGCGTCAAGGTGAAGATCATTTCGTCTGAAACCAAGGCGCTGCTGACGAAGTACCGGGCCCGCGAACATCAGTTGCTAATGATCTACTGGGGTCCCGACTACATGGACCCGCACACCAACGCCGATGGCTTTGCCAACAATCTCGATAATTCCGATGAGGCCACCAAGGGAAAGCCCTTGGCCTGGCGCAATGCCTGGTTCGACGAGTCCATCAACAAGATGACGGCTGACGCCGTGCGCGAACGCGATGCCGACAAGCGCAAGCAGATGTATCTCGACGAGCAGAAGAAGGTGATGGAGATCGGGCCCTACGCCATCATGTTCCAGGAGACCAAGCAGGTCGCGACACGCTCGAATGTGAAGAACTTCATCTTCGGACCGAGCGCCGACGTCGTTTATTACAACCTGACCACCAAGTAAGGCGAGCGGCGGTGCCGGGCTTTCTTGACCGGCGCCGCGCTGGCCGGCTGATGCGGGAGGAGGGGCTTGAAGCCCTGGTGCTCGCGCAGCCTGAATCTATTACCTATGCCGCCGGCGCGTTTCCTGGAGTTGCAAGCTTCTGGCGTCGCGCCGGCGCTGCGTTTCTGCTCGTGCCGGCCGATGAGCACCAGCCGCTCACCGCCATCGTCGGTGATCTGCAGGCAAAGAGTTTTCGCGAAGCGTCAGGCATCGACGATGTGCGAAGCCACCGCATCTGGGTGGAGACGGATAGCCATCCGATGGCCGATGCTGCCAAACCGAAACGCATGCCACGCCCGGCGCAATATGAACTCACCGCGGCTCTTGCCCTGCTTCGGGATGCACTTGGCGACCGCCATCTTGCCAGGACCCGCGTAGGACTGGAATTGGGTTTCGTCCCAGTAGCCGATTTTCACGCCTTCCAATCGATTGATGTGACCTGGGCCGATTGCACCCGGCTTGTGGAAAGGCTTCGCGCCGTCAAGCAGCCGGCAGAAATCAAATTTCTTCGCGACGCCGCCTGTTTTGCCGCCGCGGGCATGGAAGTTCTCATCGCCTCCATCGCGCCTGGCATGACCGCGGAGCAGATGACGGCGATCTGGCGTGAAGCCGCCATTTCCGAAGCGGCGCGGCGAGCAGAGCGCCCACCGCAATCCACATGGGCCTATATTGCCGTCGGCGGCGATGGCTTTGCGCCTGGAGGGCCGACACAAGCCGGCGATCTCATCAAGATCGATGTGGGTTGCGTGGTCGGCGGCTACAGTTCTGATGGCGGGCGCACGGCGTCTCTCGGCACGCCGCATCCTGCCGCGAGCCAAATGTTTGACGCGCTGCATCGGGCTTTCGACGCGGGACTGGCCGTCCTGAGGCCTGGCGTTCCCTTGCAGGAGGTCTATCGCGAGACCGCAGGAACCATGTGGAAGCAGGGCTATGACACCTATGGGCGTGGCCACTTCGGTCATGGCGTCGGGTCGTCCATCTGGAGCGAGGAATGGCCCTTCATCTCCGCTGCGAGCGACGCCATCGCAGAGCCCGGCATGGTGCTGGCCTTCGAGACGCCCCACTATGTGAGGGGTCTCGGCGGCTTCATCATCGAGGACCAGATCCTCATCACCGACGGCGGCATCGAGATCATGGCGCCGATGCCGCGCGAATTGAGGGTGATCACTCACCCCTCTCCGTGATCCGGACGAGTCCGGCTCTTTGCCCTGGGGTGGTCAGCACTGGCGAGGACATAATGGTCCATCACTTAGTGTTGATGGCGGGTCAATCCACCTGTTATCCGCGGACCGGAGCATTCGCGTTGCAGCCCATCATGTACCGCAGTCGTGGCGACAGCTGTGCTGCAAACTCCGTCGTCAGCGGCGAACGCAAGTCGACGAATGGTTTCACCCAGGCACGGCCATATTGCGCAATGAGGCCCGTTCGCGCCGCATCGGTGATATTGGCCCCGTGCCTGTGCCAGGTCTGTGATAGCCAGATGGCGAGCGAGCCTGCCGGCGCCTCGAGAACCACTTCCGTTTCCATCTCACCCTTGCCCCGTGGCGGCTGCTTCAGGCTCAGGTGACTGCCAGCGACCACGTGGGTAGCACCGTTGTCCCTGGTGAAATCATCGAGCATCCAAACCGTCTGAACGGCCAGCGTGAAGTTGGGCAGTGGTTCCTTGACGAGTGAAATGGGCGAGTCGACATGCCAGCCGCCGCTGTCTGTTTGCGACCCCACATTGTTGATGCTGACATCCAGTAGCACGGCGTCCCTGCCAAGCTCGGCATCCATCAATTCCAGCACCGTGGGATGCTCCACCAGCGGGGCAAAGGCCACGTCCTTGTTGATGAGGTTGAAGATGCGCTGCGAACGCCCCTGGTCGAAAATCGTCGGCAGGTGGAAGAAACTGATGCATACCTCGCTTGGCGGCACCGGCCATGGCGTATCGAACTCCCGGGCACGGTCGGCGCGGATACGCTTCTTGACACGCTCTGCCTCGCCCTTGTCGGCAACGAATGGGCCATATTCACTGCAATAACCATCATCGCTCGGCAGCGACGGACCGTCGCCGGGATCGTAAGGATGTTCGCGCTCATAGGCCAGCATGCGGTTCACCCTGGCCTTCAGATCGCTGACGGTCTCGCGGTCGACCAGGTTCTTGACCACCGCATAGCCATGGGTGTTCAGATGGTCGCGGATGGACCCGATATCGATCGGCGTTTCAGCAGTCATTGTACAGGCCTCCGGAAGCAAATATCCGGCGGAAAACAGTGACCGTCAAGCTGACGATCCGGCATGCCGCTATGCTTCCGTTTGTCTCCCGTTGCAAGTCCTGGAGTTTCGCCCCACTGGGGCTCAACGACCCAGGAGTTGTTTGGCCCACCTCTTCGCCGTTGCCCGTCCGTCCATCACCCGTGTGTAGCTGTTGAGACGGGCGTTTGGCGCGATCGAAGATAGGGACAAGACAATATCGGCAACCTTAACACGGTCAGGCCACAGCCTGTCGATGACATGGGCGCCGGCTGTTGCGGCATCAAGCCGCTCAGCCCATCCCTCGGACAAGAAGCTCTTGAGCACCTCAAGCTCAAGAAGAAGGCCGACACTGAATTTTGCATAGGCCTCGTCGTAGGCCCCTTTCACGGTGAAGCCGGTACGGCCCGAAAGGACGATGATCCCAGCTGCAATCGGTCGGCCGTTGAGCAAGAGAAGATCGGCGCGGCAACGGTTGGACGAGCCAGCCTCTGCAAAGGCCCGAAGCGCAAAGGCGCGCGTTGCCGGAGTGCAGGCCAGCGCGGTGCCCCGTTCGCCTTTCCAGCCGGAAGCTTCGAGGTTGAGGAACGACTCGACCGCCCGCGCAAGTCCTTGGCCGGAGGTTTGCCACTCGTGGCAGACTTCGCCCAACTCTTCCAGCCGCCGTCGGCTGCGGGCCAGTTCGCGGCGGCGCTTCGATCCGACCCTGTCGTTCATGAGATCTTCGTAGGAGATGTCGGCGGATATCGAAGCACGTTCGAAAGTTGTGCGGGCGTTCCACGGTATGCCGCAAAGGTCCAGCGCATCGATGAGGGCACGGCCAGATGGTGCCTCGACGTTTACTGTGGGTATGATCCACTCACCGGCGCGGATGCGGCGAAGACCCTCGACGAGCGCGGCTGCGGCATCCATGGCACAGCTGCGATCAAGCAACGGCGTTGCGCTGAAAGTATAGTCCGTTGACCAAGCACGGCCTGCAGCCTTGAGGCTGGGAATCGAGACCAGGGACGAGACAACCGGCAGCATGCCCACGAGCCTGTCGCCTTCGCGAACAGTCACGAATAGCACCTTGTCGCGTGTCGCAACCGTATCGAGCAGGGACAGCGCATAGTGTGACGTGAAATACACATTGTCCTCAATGGCACGCCGGCAAAGATCGTCCCATTCCTGGACGATATCGCGCATCTGCGTCATATCGAGGATTTCGATGTCGAGGGTGGCATAGGGCTTGTAGCGCATCAGCATGGCGTCTCTCGTCCCTTGTATCGATTGAATTGCATGCGTGCCGTCAGACCGGCAACTTCAATTTCTTCAATTGCCTCTTCAGAACTTTGCCGAAGTCATACACGCGGGGGCTTTCCGCCATCCTGTTCTGTACGCTGGCCTTGAACCTGATGCCCGTCTCGGCAACACGGCCCTTGAATGTCAAGGGCATGCAGGAGGTCAGGAGAACCTGATGTTCGTCACACCACTCGAACTTGTAGTTCTCATCACCAAGCGCCAGGTCGAGGCGTTCAACGCCAGACGCCAGACAATGCTCCATGATGTTCATCAGCAACTGAGTGCCTGGCGAGGTATTGGCAACATGATCGCAATCCATCGCCATCTGATAGAGCAACCATTCATTATGACGCACGAATCCGATCGAGGTCGCAATGGCGGCGTCATCGAGCGTGAGGGCAACTGCCCAGGTAGATTGCCCCACGCCATTGGCAAAGAAGTTCTGGAGGAAGGTGCGGACTTCGACCGATGCAAAGGGGTCGTAGTGTCCAAGCTTGGTCAGCTGACGTGTCTTCGCCGCGAGGCAATGCGTGGCGAACTGAAAAGCTTCTTCCTTGTCCGAAGCGACCTTGAAGCCAACCTTGCCGGCCTTCTCCAGCAGACGCATCTTCTTGCGCAACTGGTGACGGGTGCTTGCGCTGCGCCTGTGGTTAAGGAACTCAGTCCACGATTCGCCGGGCCTGAAATTTATGGCGTGAGCCCCCGCATGGTGATTGATCGATCCCGGCAGGACCAATGGATTGCCCATGCCGCCGATGGTCAGCGGTTGTTTGGGAAGATAGACGAGATCAATGTCGCCAATTTCCTTGGCGATATTTCGCAGGACCGCTGCGGCATCTATGGTGGCAAAGGTTGCGATATCGTCATTGCGGACGATTGCTGCGCCATAATCGCTCTGATCGCCTGCGTGCCAGGTGAGGATTCGTAATTTGTTGGTCTGGTGCACGGCCAATGGCAGCACGGCCAGGGTGCGTCCAGACTCGCGCAAGACGGCTGTCACCGGTTGCATGCTCCTTGGCGCGCCAAATGTTTCATGCCAGACGCTCCGCCAGTGCGACAACTGGAATGGCGTCATCCAGCGATCGGACTGACGCCTCAGGAGATCGGAGGCTTCAAATCCCGATTGATCGCCGGCGCGCAGAGTTATGGAAATCTCCGGCGATCGCCGGCCACAATTGGCGCGGTCGGCGCAAGCCGGGCGCCGCATGCAATGTCGCCGATCGGTTTGACGTGCCTGAAGCAGGCGCCGATCCTGAGGAAAGGAGGGGATGTTGAATGTATCGATCATCTGTTCCACGGCCGTCACCTCTTGACTCGGGTGGTGCATGCCCCAGGTGCACCGCTGACTTTCTGTGCTGACCCGAAATGGGAGCCGGTTCCGCACTTATGGAGCTTGCCAAGCAATCGTTTGCAAGCCTCGTGCCAAGAACGCAGCAACACGAACCGCGCCGAACTGTAACTAAATTGGCAGGTGGACGTTAACCGGCAATCCAACGAGAGCCGAGTGGAAGGAAATCGGTAACGACCGAAATGATACCGTTTGCAGAAACCGATTACGCTTGGATCACCATGCACCAAGGAGGGATCTATGAAGGATCTGCGACTTTCAATTTCCAAACGTTTCCGCGGCCTACTAACGGGGTGTTCCGGCAATATGAGCATGCTCTTCTCGATTGCGGGCGCGGTGGCGATCGGATGTGGCGGCTTGGGTCTGGACTATGCCCATAGCCGGATGGAGTTGACTGCGGTCCAGGCGAATTTGGACGCGGCCGTTCTCGCTGGCGTCAGCGGAACCCTCATTCCGGACAAGCAGATCGCCACTGCGGAAGCCTATTTCAAGCGCTTCAAGGACAAGAGCGGCGTTGACTTCGTGCCCGAGTTCAAGCTCGAAAACGGCGTCCTCAAGGGAGAAGTGGATGCGGTCGTCCCCACTACACTGCTTCGCGTGCTAAACATCAACTATGTGGCGCTCAACGCCAAGAGTTCTGCCACGTCCGAGGCCTTTCTCGAGCCACTGTGCTTCATGGCAATGCACCCCACCCGCAAGCACACACTTGAACTCAAGGGCAGTGTCTCGGTGATAGCGCCCGACTGCAACGTCTATGGAAACTCCAATCATGAGTTCGATGTCATCGATCCCCACACGCCCGAAAACTTCCTGAAAGCCAAGTTTGTAGCAACCATTGGCGGCGGGCATCATTTCCTGGAGAACGTTTCGCCACCGCCGGAATTTGGCACCAAGGTGATAGAAGACCCCCTCTCTTCACTGAGTGTACCGTCGGGAGGAGACTGCATCCAGAGCAAGTACACCGTGTCCAACAAGTCGATGACGCTGCCGCCTGGCCACTATTGCAAGGGACTTACGATCAAGAACGGCTCGAATGTCACCTTGGAGTCCGGTGGCACATACTTCATCTCGGGTGGCGGCTTCATCGTCGACGAATCGACGGTCACTGGGACCGACGTGACCATATTCCTCGCCGATGAGGACGCAGACATCGACTGGAATAAGGCCACGGTGCGGATCAGTGCCAAGCGCTCGGGAGATTTTGCCGGCATTGCGATCATGGGTGTGAGGGAAGAGACCGAGAATGTCTTCGAGGACTCGACCGTCGACATTCATGGCGTTCTGTATATGCCCAAGGGCGCGTTCGAATGGAACAACGAAGGAACGCCTTCGGTGACTGCGAAATGGTCGGCCTTCATCATCGATGGCGTGTCCTGGATTGGGAGCGGCACGATCACCATCAACTTCCGCCCTGATCAGAGTGACGTGCCATATCCGAAGGATCTGATTGTCATGCCGCGGCCAGGATCGGCGCGCCTCATCTACTGAGGCGCGTCTCGGCACCGATCGGGGCTTTGGGCCGCAGAACAGCGGCCCTCGGCCTGTGAACCGCCGCATAGAGTTCCTTCATGGCCGGCAGAGGATCAGAAATGGAGATCGTATCGGGCTTTTCCCGTCCCATGATCCAACGAAATGGCTGCAGAAGAAAATCACCTGCATCCTCAAGCCAATGAAGGCCGCCTTTCGCACGGCCTTCGATGAAGCGCTTGCGGAGATTGTTGGCATCAAGCAGCAGGTTGCGACTGCGGATGCCGATAGGATAGTCCTTTTCCGGTGCGGTAGCGCCGTTCACCAGAAGGTCGTGAAGCAGATTCGGGTAGTCCAGCCCAATCGCAACGGGAAGCTGCATCGAGCCCCAGAATCTTGCGTTGATTTCGAGGAGAATCCAGGCGCCGGTGTCGCGATTGACGCGAAACTCGAACATGCAGACACCGGAGTGCCGCGTCTTCTGGCAGACGCGCTCGACAGCTTGTCTCAAATCAGGATCGATAGCTTCGCTGATCCGGTAGGAGCTGCATCCGCCCCATCCCTCCCGGAGCCTTCTGTGCTGGAACGCCTGCAGCACAGTGCCATTATGGGAAAGCACCGAAACACCCGTGCCAATTCCGATGAAATAGCCTTCGACGATGAACCGGGACCGGTCGGCGATCTTCGCGAGTGTCCTAACAAGCTGTTCCCGATCCTCGGCAATGACGACATCTTCGCGCGCTTTATCCTTGTCTGCCCAGAAAGAGCGCCTGGGCTTCAGGACGAGCGGAAGACCGAAGCGGGCAATGAGGCTGTCAGCGGTATCCGCATCACCCAGTGGGGCCGCTGGTGCGGCGGGAATGCCGAGTTCATCGCAGAGCCTGTGAGTCTCTGCCTTGTCGAAGAAGACCGGCATGTTGGCGCACGAAGGAATGGCAAGCCTTTGATTCCTTACTGCGTTCCGGTTGTGATCGAGTGCGGCAATGGCGGGATCGGCGCATGGGATGACAAGGTCGAACTGCACTGTCTTGAGGAGGTCGAGAAGCGCCAGCCGCCACCCTTGAGGGTCCTTGTCGAAATCAGGTCCATCATGGGTCTTGGAGATATACCGCGAGGCCAGGGCGGCAGCAGTCTGACTGAATGGAAAGGCGTGAACCGTCCTTCCGGCACGGCCTATTGCCCGCACGACAGACAGGAAGATGCGCGTGTCGTCACCTATAATGAGAATAGGATTTGCAGTTTTCGCAGTCATCGGCCTCTCCATGGTATTGCCCGGTTCAGGGACCACCTTGTGTGAGCCAACTTGCAGCAAGCACCATGCCAGGATTTGCGGCACACAACTTGCTTGGATCCGCACCCGAGACCGGACGCCTTTCCAGAGGCTTGAACGCATGAAGTATCTCCGAACGCTCATTCTGTCGAAGCAGGCCGCCAGTTGGGCCGACCAGATCGTCGTCAGCGGCGCAAATCTGGTGATGTTGCTTGCACTCGCCCGCTGGGCCACAGTCGCCGACGTTGGCTATTATGCGGTCGCCTTCTCCTTGCTCGCCTTGGCGATCACGGTCCAGGATTCACTGGTGACCCGGCCTTTCACCATTCAGATGTTCAAACTTGAGGTCAGTGCCGAAACCCATGCAGCAGCGTCGCTTGCCTTGGCGCTTCTGCTGATCGCGGTTCTTTCCATATCTGTCTTGCTGGTCGCAGCCGGCCTTGTGATCTCCGGTGCATCGGGGACTGTCGCGGGATTGGCCGCGATGCTGGCAGCTGCAATGCCGCCAGTGTTGTTGCGCGAATTTGCGCGGCGTTATGGCTTTGCCCTCCTTGAGCCGCGTCAGGCCCTGGCGACCGACCTGGTTGCGGCGATCCTCAGCATGTGCTGCGTTGGTCTGCTTGGGCTCTCGGGGCAGCTCACAGCGATTACGGCGATGGCCGCTCTGGCAGTCGGGTGCGGTGTGTCGGTTGCAGGGTGGCTGATCTGCCTGCGTCGCAATTTCGAGTTTGACTTGGAGGCCTCCAGGCTTAACGCGCGTGCGAGCATCCGATTCGGCAAATGGCTGCTGTCCGGTCAAATCGCACTGCAGGCCCAGGGCTACGCCGCGCATTGGATAACGTTGGCAATCGGCGGAGCAGCTGCGACCGGCCTGTACTCAGCTTGCCTCAGCATCGTCGCGCTTTCGAATCCCTTCCTGTTTGGATACTTCAATATTCTCACTCCAAAGTTTGTGCGCGTACTGAAGGACCACGGCGCAAGCGCGCTCCGCCGGCAAGCCAGCCATGACTCCTTGATCATTGGCGCCATGATCGGGACTTTTGTGCTGTTTGTCGGCCTTCTGGGTAGCCAGATCATGGACATGATGTTCCCGGGAGAGGCCTATCGGGCGGGTATAGAGGTGCTTAACCTGCTCGCAATCGCGACTCTTCTTGGGGCCATCGGCGGGCCTGCCGGTGTCGCGCTCATGGCTGCGGAAAGAGGCCGTCCTCTTGCCGTGTTGTCGGCCGCAATATGCGCTCTGGGATCGGCACTGATCATTCTCCTCATGTGGTTCGGAGGACTCAAGGCCGCAGCTGTGGGGATTGTCTTGACTGAAGCGCTCGGCACCCTCGGACGCTGGGCCATGTTGTTTTACTTCATACCGGCTGACCAAACGGCAACTGCCAGTCGTTCGCCCTCTTCGGCTGTGACATAGGAACGAAACATGGACCGCTTTCCTCCTCTTCTGGAACAGGTGCCGGGATCAGACCTGACGCTGGCGCCCGCCGTCGAGGTCTTGCAACGCGTGTTCGCATTGCTCGACAGCAAGAGCATTCTCTATTGCGTCAGCCACGGCTACGAGAACCTTCCCGACAGGTGGGGATCCGATATCGACATCCTCATCGACCGCGCCGTCTCTGGCGATGCGATCGGTGAACTTCTCACGTTTCATGGCCAGATCATCGGTGCCCGATTGGTGCGGCGGAACGATCTCTATGTAATACTCCGATGTGCGCCCCGGCATGGCATCCCACAGTTTCTGGTGCTCGACTTTTCACACGATGTCACGTGCAGGAACCATGTGACTGGTTCCGGCGCGGCGGTGCTGGCGAGACGCAGGCGCAAAGGCGGCGTCTGGGTGCCCGCGATCGGGGACGCCTTCGAGATCCAACTCGCCCGCTCAATTCTAAAGGGGCGACCCAGCGTCCAGGTGACGAATGGGCTCTCAGCTCTATTTGCAGAGGATCCGGACGACGCGGCGCGCGCGCTCCTGCGTAGCTGGCCGAGGAGGTTGGCGTTGGAGTTGACAGAGGCCGCAGCCTCAAATTCGTGGCACGGGATAGTCGCAAAGGCGCGCGCGCTGCGCCATGATCTCAGAATGAGGAACGTCGTCGCGGCGCCTGCTAACGCTGTACTGCGGACCCTCAGGGCTCAAGCTGCAAGAGCAAGGCGGTTCCTCCAGCCGCAGGGTCTTCATGTGGTCATGCTCGGGCCGGATGGTGCTGGAAAGTCTTCGACCATTGCGGCGCTGGAGAATGGACTGAAGCCGCTGTTTGCCCGAACCGAAGTGCGCGGGTTCGCCCCCTCGCTCCGCCAGCTGTTGCGCCGTGCGCCAACCAGTACGTCTACGCCTCATGCGTTGGCCACCCGCTCGTGGGGAACATCTTTGCTGCGCGCGATCTATTGGATGGCCTTTGCCGTGGTTTCACATGCGACCTTGCGGATTGCCAAGGCGCGATCGAGACTCGTTCTCAATGACCGACATTTCATCGACATTCTCGTCGATCCCGTCCGCTATCGCTATGGGGGGCCGAGATGGGCACTGAAGATCGTCGAATGGCTGATGCCCAGGCCTGATCTCGTGATCCTGCTGGACGGCAGACCGGAGGTTCTGCAGGCGCGGAAGAAGGAAATCACCGTCGAAACGACGGCCAGGCTCTGTGCGGAGTATCTGCGATTGGTGTCTGCGCTGCCTTGCGGCCACATTGTTGACGCCGAGCAGCGTCCGGAACAGGTATGCGGAAGCGCTGCGGTGCTGATTGTCGAGGCGCTGCACCGCACTTGAATCACATGGCTAGTCGATCAGCCGGACCGTGCCGCTGCGAGTGGACACGACGGGTGCATATTTAGCCTTGGACTTGTCATTCTTCACCTCAAGATAGGATTCTCCACCGATCTCGATCGTGTTAGCGATGATCGTGGTGACTGGTGAAGCGGCCCGGGTGTCGGATTCGCCATAGTAGGTCAGATTGTGCGTGGGTAGGTAGATTACACCACCTATCTTCAGGTCTGATCGTCCGGCGACCGTCGAATTATATTCGCTTACCCCGCGGGAGGCTGCAATCACGATTCCTGCCATCGGGCCAGACTGGGGTGCCTTGAGCTCAACCTGGCTCTTGCCATCGATATCGAGCCGGGCGTCATTTCCGTCGAGCAGGAAGCTCACGGACTTGCCGACGATCTTGGAGCTGCCGCGAAGAATGAGTGGCCCATCTCTCACCACGTAGACACCCGGCGACAAGAAAATATTCTTTGCATCGACTTTTAAGCCTCCGCAATAGACTCCTGGGTCGAGTTGAGCGGTGGTGCGCGTCACCCACCCCTCGATCCGATAGTTGCATCCGTCGAACTGCGGGGGTGTCCAGTCCTTCATAGGATCGTCGACAGGATCGCAATCGCTCTCTGGATTGGGCTTGACCGTGAACCGACCGAGAGAGCCCACCCGTCCACGGGCGCAAAGTCGCGAGGTGGAGACCTTGCCACCGCCATCGAACACCACAGACTGCATGCCAGTCGCGTTGGACCAGACAACGCAGTCTTTTGCTTTCATCTCGCCGCTGCCCTCGAACGCAATGCCGGTGCCGTCGTCGGATTTCAAAGCCAGAACACATACCGGTTGGCTCTCGACTTCCGCGGTGGCAGAACTTCGAAGACGGTCAGTCATCGTGTCGAAGCCCGCGATGCGAAGAAAGATGGTGGGTACCTCGACCAGGGCTTCGACGGAAACGGTTTGGTTCTCCGCATTGATGGCGACTTCGATCGCGTCCTCGCCCGGACCGCCATTCGCGGCAAGAACGGACGGGATCCTCGATCGGATGTCGGCAACAATCGCATCGACATCCTCTCCGGCCCTTTCGATGAAGGTGTAAGCCGACGAAATGGCTGTGGCATCAAGTTTTGCCTGCAGTTCGTTGCGGCTGTTGACGAAAGTGGCGTAATCGATTGCGGCCCCGGCACAGAGCAAGACAATTGGCGCCGTTACGGCAACGATGGGCGTTACCGAGCCATGGGTGCAAGGTAGGAATTTCGATGTACGCCTCATAGCGCCATTGTGCCATCAAACTCCCAACAGCTCTTTAAAGTGATGCTTGATCTGACACGAGCCGGGCAACGGCTCATTCACCATACCGACAGTTCGCTACCCTAAGTCCGGTGCAAAGCACGCCGATTTGGAGCGCTGTAATCAAGATTTTCCAATTCCGTTCTATCTTGTTGACCATGTTCGACAAGGTAATGCGGCAGCTCCTCCTGATTGGCGCCATCATGGCGCTGATCATTGTCGGCTACTCGGCGTTTCTCTTCTACGGAGCACTAAGGGCCGACCGGATTCAGGACACCCAGACCGGCATACTGCTCAAGAGCAAGGTGGTTGACCATGATGAGCGCATCGCCGCTGCGTTGGAGAGGCGCGCAGTCTCCAACGAGCTCTTCGATGTCTTGGAGAAAGGCGACCAGGCGCGGCTGGAAGGGATGTGCGGTGGCCAAGACATAATCGGCCAATTTTCGACCTTTGGGCTCCTCGGGGCGGACGGAGTGCCACTGCTTCTCTGCGAGGACGGCAGGGCAAAACCAACAAGAGAACAGACCTATGTCTTCGCCTATCCCCGGGCCGCAGTCGAGACTGCCTATGAACTGCAGCTAGCACTCCGGAGAAGCAAGGGAATTGCACTGCCGGAATTCACCTATACGCAGAGCTTCACTGAAGTGGCAGGACGGCCTTACACCATGCTGACCGCGCTGGTCGCACCCGAACGGACACGGCCCGTTTCGCCCAGCCATCGTCCAGTGATAGCCTTCGTGCTCTCCAATCTGAGGGTTGCTGTCCAGCGATTGCAGGACCAGTTGAACATTCAGGAACTCGAGTATCAGATCTCGCCTGCGGACATGATGAATGCCACCCAGTCACTGGCAGACAAGCAGGGAGCCTTGGCGCTCACCCTCCATTGGACGCAGTCCCACTCGTTTCGCGACCAGTTGATGAGCGCCATGCCGCTGATCATTGCCATGGCTCTTGCACTCTTCAAGCTGGTCGTGATTTTGCTCCGGAGAATAGGTCTGTTGCAGCAGGCCATCGTCGAGAGGGAGGCGGAGATGCGGCACATAGCGCTGCATGATGGCCTTACGGGACTGCCGAACCGCAACAACTTCATGTACCAGGCTCAGCGCGCGCTCGCTTCAAGCAGATTGTCGCGTCCCGTATTCATTGGCATCTTCGATCTGGATCGGTTCAAATCCGTCAACGACACCTACGGCCATGACGTTGGAGACAGGTTGATTGTCGAGGCTGCCCGACGCGCCTCAAAGAGTGTGGCGGAGACTGATGTGGTGGCCAGACTTGGCGGAGACGAATTCGCCCTGATGCTCCGGTCAGCCAAAACTGATCAGGATGCAATGGAGTTGATGGAACGGTTGCAGCAGGAGATACGGCAAGAATTTGACTGTGGCACCGCAATCATTCGCCCGAGTGCCAGCATCGGCCTTGCATCCGCACCGCGGGATGGTGAGCTGCTGGAGCAGATCCTCAAAGCTGCGGATATCGCCCTCTACGAAGTGAAGTCAGAGGGACGAGGCTTTGGGCGGATCTACGCAGCAAAGCCTCGACGCGTTCCGGTGCCGGCCTAACCTAGATCAGGCGGGCTCTGCCCGAATGTCGATCCTGAGAAGCGATGCAAGGCTGCCAAGGTGCCGCAGAAGGCCGATCAGAAACATCGTGAGGCCGATGGATTCGAGAATTTCCTGGCTGGCGGCCACGGTCTTGTAGAGAGCCGTCTCCATTCCGAAGGCCGTGGCGATGTAACCGCACAGGAACTCCGTGCCCAATGCGCCACCGACGTAGACGGCTCCGGCAAGAATGAAGCGCAGCGCGGTACTGCCGGGCAGCCGGAACAGAAAGGGCAGATAATAGAATCCTACGGCGGCGACCATGGGAGCCGCCAGCACCACCCACGAGAAATAGAAGGCCCCGGTAAGGTGAAACGCATTGCGGAGCGGTGCTACTGCAACCTCGTGAAACGACACTGTCGAATCGACCGACATGAGCAGGAAAATGATGGCGAGTATCGTCCAATGACGGGTGTTTTCGCGGTCATTGCTGCGTGACAACGCTGCGATGATGCCGAGTATGAATGCAATGGCGACCATGCTGCTGCTCTCATACCAGGTCGGGAGGCTGCGTTCCGCGTCGAGAGTGAAGTGTCTGAGATCTTTCAACACGGTTTCGGTGCCGATGATAGCCATCACGGCCTCTCGTGCGATGCCTAGCCCGAGAATGATCGACACAAGGATCTTCAGAGCTAGGATGATGCGGGAGAGATTGATCCTCAGAGTGCCTGCCTGGTTGAGGCGAACGGCCTTCAAGTCGAGGCGCTCTGTGCCTGCGGCGTAACCAAATATGTGGGTCAAGATGACCTCCCCTACAACTACTCGGGCTAGACGGATTCGACTGGGATCAGCCCATTGTCTGAGGCCGGATCGATGCGATACTTGAACCGCCGGGTGAACGATGACTGCCGGTGCAGGCCGGAGAGCCGCCATCCGGCGGTGAGCCCAACCTTTGCCCAGAATGCGGCACCGTGAATGTCGCGGGATTTCGGCTGGATGCCGAGGCTCCGCAATACGCCATTTCCATAATTCATCGCATAGCTGCGGCGGATGTCCCGAGTCCAATGCTCGGTCGTCAGCGAGACATTGACCGTACCAAGGTTCATCACGCGGTGCGGGCCGTTGAGACCCCAGTGCAGCATGTCGCCGGCTTCGAGGTCGTAGATTTCTGCGTGGTCGTCATACCAAGGTTGATAGCTCACCTCTTCTTCCGTCACTCCGCGGATCACGTTTTCTATTTCGCGAGGCGAAAGGAAAGGTTCGCTCGCCGGGTAGATGTAGACGCGTTTGTGGCCGCGGATCTGCCACAGGGCCTGACCTGGCACATCGGCATGATAGAACACCTGAGCCTTGGGAGAAGAAACCAGCAGACCAATAGAGTGTTTGAATGTCTTGAAGTCCGGCATGTATCCATTGAATTCATCGAACATCTGCTCGAGCAACCGCCGGAAGCGATGATCGACCGTGTCCAGCCTGGTCATGTTGATCCACAGGCGGCCCGCCTTGACCATGTCGAGAATCTTGCTGCCGCTCTGGCCTGCTCGGTCGCAGTATCCCCAGGATTCGAGACGATGTTCGTCCGGCGCCATGGTGTTGATGGCAATCCGCTCCTGCGGCAGAGAGTCGATGAGTTCGGCAATACCCTCATCACTGAACATCTGGCTTTGGGAGAGATTATGGCGAAGGCGGACGGTGTGATGCCCCCACAGCGCGCGATGATGGTTCTCAAAATTCTCGATGATCTTAGCCGTCATGACATTTGTCCTGAATTGAGTGGCGAAGGTGCTCCAGGCTATGGAGCGTCGATCACTGCAGAAACCATGCCAACTGCGGGTGCAGATCTGGGCCGGAACTCGCTTTCTGTTCCGTATTGACGGGCTTTTCACCATTGCGTATGACGATGGCCCCGATGATGGGTGAAATGGAATCTGCCTTGCGCATGTTCAGGTTGCAATTGTGGCGCTTTGTGCTTGGGGTTCTACTTGCAGTGAGCGGTCCCGCCTATGCGGAGGGGAACATGCGAGGTGATCTCGAACGCCTTGGCGAGAAGCTCTATTTCGATGTCAATCTTTCACGCAATCGCTCTCAGGCCTGTGCCACTTGCCACATGCCCGATCTGGCTTTTGTCGATGGGCGAGGAACGGCCGCGGGAAGGTCGGCATCGCTTGGAGATGATCAGATATCGCTGGGCGACCGCAATGCGCCGTCTGCGGCCTATGCTCGGTTTTCTCCCGATTTCGGAAAGAATGCGAAAGGACGTTGGTCTGGCGGGCAGTTCCACGACGGTCGTGCCGTGAACCTGGAGGAGCAGGCGGCAGGCCCGCCTGTCAATCCTAACGAGATGGGCATGCCTTCTAAGTCTGCCGTCGTCGGCAGGTTGAAGGAGAACGACGCCTATGTTGCGGCCTTCGAGGCAATCTTCGGTCACGAGGTGTTCGATACGGATGATGCGGCCTATGACGCCATGACCCGGGCAATTGCTGCCTTCGAACGCACCCCGGCCTTTTCTCCCTTTGATTCCAGATATGACCGTGCCCTGCGGGGCGAAGCCAGGTTGACCGACGATGAAGAACTCGGCCGGGTCTTGTTCTTTTCCAACCAGTTCACCAATTGCAACAAGTGTCATCAACTCAACCCTTTGGCCGGGGGTGAGGGCGAAACCTTCAGCAGCTATGAGTTCCACAACATCGGCGTGCCCGAGAACAAGGTTCTAAGAGCAGCCAATAGCTCGGCACCAGGGCGGGTCGACGATGGGCTCTTCGAGAATGCGGCAGTGGCCCAGGACCCGGCCCAGAAAGGCAAGTTCAAGACGCCAAGCCTGCGCAATGTCGCGGTGACTGGCCCTTACATGCACAATGGTGTGTTTTCTGACCTGCGCACCGTGATCCTCTTTTACAACAAGTACAACAGCAAATCGGCCAAGCGGCAGATCAACCCCGAGACCGGCATGTATTGGGCCTCCCCGGAGGTGCCGGCCAACATCTCGCTTGATGAGCTCGAATTTGGACCCGCCCTGAAGGACCGCGAGATCGATGCCCTGGTCGCTTTTCTCAGGACCTTGACAGATCAGCGCTATGAACACCTGTTGAAGCAATAGCCAGCCATTCCCGGCTGGATCGCACAGGCCGCTCTCCGCAACTCATGATGGAGATGAATCGGAACCATTGAGTGCGTGCGATTTTGCCTTGCGCATTTGCTGTCATCCTGATAACCTATTAAAATAGTCGGATTTATGTAGAGACACATGGTTCGTATAGCCAACGTCACCGGTTCCACCCTGGCCGGTCAAACTGCCAATGCACCGCGGCCGTTCCGCCTGCCGCTAACTGACAAGCTCATTGATCTGTCCTTCGAAAGCGGGTCCATGGCGCGTTGTTTGGGCATTGGTCTGCTGAGTGCAGCAGTACTTCTGGTCTCTCCCTCGGTCGGACATGCGCAGTCCACGCCCGTCTCGCCGCAGGCTGTCATTGCGCATTATCCTGACATGGCCGAGGCAATGTTCGGGGACGCGTTGTCGGGTGCGATGGAGCTCCGGAGGGCCATCGACAGGCTTGTTGCCGCACCCTCGCAAGAATCGCTGGCTGCGGCCCGGACTGCCTGGATCGATGCCCGGCAATGGTACCAGAAGACGGAAGGCTTCCGTTTCGGCAATCCGATTGTCGATGAGTGGGAGGGTAGAGTGAATGCCTGGCCTCTGGATGAAGGTCTGATCGACTATGTGGACACGGACACCTATGGCGAAGAGTCGAACGAGAACGAGCTTTACACTGCCAACGTCATCGCGAATAGGAAGCTGAAGATCGGCACCGGGACAGTCGACGCCTCGACCATCACGCCCGAATTGGTGAGGTCGCTGCATGAGGCCGCGGACTCGGAAGCCAACGTGGCCACGGGCTATCATGCCATTGAATTTCTTCTCTGGGGGCAGGACCTCAACGGCACCGGGCCAGGGGCCGGTGATCGGCCCTTTACGGACTATGACGTGTCGAACTGCACCAATGGCAATTGCGACCGCCGGACCGCTTACCTCAAGGCCGCAACTGATCTCCTTGTTACCGATCTCGCGGAGATGGCCGACAACTGGAAAACCGGCGGTGCAGCGCGTGCCGACTACCTTGCCAGGGACAACAATGGTGCGCTTTCATCCATCCTCGCTGGTCTCGGCAGTCTTTCATACGGAGAACTGGCGGGTGAAAGGATGAAGCTGGGTCTCATTCTTCACGACCCGGAAGAAGAGCACGACTGTTTCTCCGACAACACCCATAACTCGCACTACTACGACGTGGTCGGCATGTGGTCGATCTACTCCGGCACGGTCGAGCGATACGATGGATCGGTGCTGGAAGGGCCGGGCCTGCAGGATCTCGCGGCGGAACAGGCTCCCGAGGCGCAGCAAAGACTCGAAGCCCTGATGCAAGACGCGCTCGGCAAATTCCAAGTAATCAAGGAAAAGGCTGAGAGCGGCGCCATGGCTTATGATCAGATGATCGGACCGGGCAATGCCGAAGGCAACGCGCTTGTGCAGGCGGCAATCGACAGCCTGATTGCCCAGACCCGCGGCATCGAAGGCCTCGTCAAAGCCATGAACCTCACCATCGAGGTTCAGGGTTCGGACAGTCTCGGCAAGCCTGGTTCGGCATCGGCGCAGTAAGAGGTCATGCGGTCAGGCATATTCGTCCTTGCCATGGCCCTGTCGGCCACCGTCACCCAAGCAGACGGACTCGATGCCATCATCGGGAAGGCCCTGTTCGAACGGGAATGGGTTGGCGCCCCGGCCTCCACTGATAGTGCCGATGGGTTGGGGCCCCTGTTCAACGGGAGATCCTGCGCCAGCTGTCACCATGCAGGTGGCCCCGCCCGGTTCGGCTCCAACGAGGGGAACGCCGGGATCAGCGGTCTCGCGGTCAGGGTCGCCCAACCGGATGGTACAGCTCATCCGGGTCTTGGACGGCAGATCCAGGACGGCGCTGTTGCGGGACTTGTCGCCGAGGGATCCATCAACGCGCGACTGATCGCCGGGGAGCTGGTCGTGTCGACGAGGCTGCTCAATGCGCCCACCGTGCCAGCCATCTTCGAAACGAGGGTAGCGCCATCGCTCCGTGGCACGGCGGCGCTCGGCCAAATAGCGAATGCCGCGATCCTGTCACGCGCGGATCCCGATGACCACGATGGTGATGGCATTTCTGGACGGCCGCATGTTGTCCTTGACCCGGACGGAGGCAGATCTGTTGGGCGTTACGGGAGCAAGGCGTCCGTTGAAAGCCTCATGAACCAGATGGCGGATGCGGCCGCACTGGATCTCGGCTTGTCATCGCCGCTGGCGCGCCTTCCCTGGGGCGACTGCACGAGGCAACAAATCGACTGCTTGACGCGGCCCACGGGCCGCAGCCATCGTTCTGAGGGTGAAGAGCTTTCTGTCGAGGTCCTTCGCCTGCTGGCGTCCTATGTCGAAACACTGGAGGCGCGGCCAGCCGACCTGAAATCCGAAGGCTTTCGCCAATTTGAGGCCATGGGCTGCGCGGTTTGCCATGTTCCTGTCATGCCGGCAGAGGATGGTACGCCTCTGCAGGTCTTCAGTGATCTTCTGCTTCACGATATGGGACGTGCGAGGAGTTCGGTGATCCGGGAAGGGTCTGCTGCACCAGCGGAATGGCGAACGGCGCCGCTGCGCGACCTCGCACCGGCCAGCGGAGCGCGACGGTATCTTCATGACGGCAAAGCTGCGACCCTTGCAGATGCAATCGCCTTGCATGGTGGTGAAGCGGAAAGCGCACGCAGGGCCTTCCTCGATGGCCAAGGACGCGAGCAGCGATTGCTTCTAGAGTTTCTGTCGAGGCTTTAACACAATGACCATCCGTTCGATCGCCATTTCAATTGTCGTGCTTAGCCTTGCCGCAATCGGAGCCGCAGCCGATCCGCGTACTGACGACACCTACCGGCGCATCGTCGGCGAGATTGTCATTCCCGGTTATCGTGACCTGACGCTAGGCGCGCGAGCCCATCAGGCGGCGTGGAAGACCTACTGCGCTGCTCCATCTGCCGAAGGGCGGGATGGACTGGTGGCGACGTTTCATGACGTGGCCGATCGTTGGGCGGCGATTGAGCTGTTCCGTTCCGGTCCTGCGTCCGAAGACTTCCGGCGGGACCGATTCTTTTTCTGGCCAGGACGAAAGAACGCTGTCGAGCGCCGGCTCGCCCGCGTGATCGAAGCAGCCGCCGAGCAGAAAATGACCGGGGAGCTTATCCGGGAAGAGAGTGCTGCGGTACAGGGACTACCAGCACTCGAGCGGCTGATATTCGGGGATGCAGCGCCTCACGTGGAACTCGGAGTGGGTGAAGACGGCCGGCGGCTTTGCGAAGTTGGCGAGGCGATCTCTGTCAATGCGGCCAACCTTGCCGACGACATGTACAAGGCCTGGGAGAGCCGCACCGATTTACCATCCGATGAAGCGAAGACCGCATTGGCTACCGATCTTGTCACGGCCTATTCGATCATCAAGGATGTGAAAATCGAAACTGTCATCGGCGAGAGTGCAGAAGATGTGAAGCCGCGGGCGGCGGAATTCTGGTTGAGTGGGCGAACCATGCGCAACATCATTCTGAATCTCCAGTCATTGGACCGCACGAATGCAATCCTCCGCCAGACGCTGCCGGCGGATGCTTCCCTTCCGGCGGCAACATTGTCGGCACGCGGCATCGCGGAGTCGGCGCAGCCTGATCTCGCCGCCACCGCAGCGGGCAAGAACCGTAGCGAAGCCATTTTCTTGCTTGATGCAGTTGATGCGGCCGGAGACCGCGCCATCGCCGAAGTGCCGGCGGCACTTGGCGTCACTGTAGGTTTCAACAGCCTCGATGGCGATTGATCGCAGAGAACTTCTGGCAGGGCTTCTGTCGGGACTTTGCGTCACCGGCGGTGCGCATGCCGAATGCCTTCGCCAACGCCTTTTCGTGTCATGTCGTCTGGATGGACATGCCAATGCATCCGTTGCCTGCTTCGATGCCGAGGGCAGGGAGGTTTTCGCGACCAGCCTTCCGGCGCGCGGCCATGATCTCACGCAACGTCCGGGCGGCGGAGAGGTCGTCGTGTTCGCCCGCAGGCCCGGGGATTGGTATGCGGTCGTCGACCAGCAGAGCGGGAGACTGCTCACCGTTGTACACGCGCCTGAAGGTCGCCATCTCTATGGCCACGGCGTCTTCACGGCTGACGGGCGTCTCCTGCAGGTGACAGAAAATGACATCGCCACAGGCAACGGCGTTATAGGTATATATGATGCGACGGATGGCTATCGCAGGATTGGCGAATGGTCGTCCGGTGGCATCGGCCCTCATGACATCATGCTCTATGCCGATGGACGAACGCTTGCGGTTGCCAATGGCGGGCTTCGCACCCATCCTGAGACCGGGCGAGAGGTGCTCAATCCAGGCGACATGAAGCCGAACCTTGCCTTTATCGATCTTCTGACCGGCGACCTGTTGGCACGGCAGGAACTCGACGCGAGCCTTGCACTGCTCAGCCTTCGTCACCTGGCGATGCGGTCAGATGGCACGCTAGCATTCGGGTGCCAGTACCAGGGAAGCATGGATGACGAGCCGCCGCTTCTGGGAGTGGTCTCGCCGGGCGGCGCGGTCAATCTCCTCGGCATCGAAAGTGATGTGCTGTATGGGATGAAGAACTACATTGGATCTGTCGCTTTTGATGATCAAGGTGATTATCTCATTGCGACCAGCCCACGCGGTGGGGCGGTCCTGGTCTGGGACATGGTGCGTGGTTGCTTGAACCGGAGGATCGCCATGTACGACGTCTGTGGCGCCGCCGCTGTTGGCCAAGGGGCGTTTCTGCTCTCCTCAGGCAATGCGGGCGTGAAGGCTCTTGACGCGGGCGGCAGACTGGGAAGTGCCCATGCCTCCGAATGGATTTGGGACAATCACATGGAGAGGATCGTCCCGGCAGACGAGACGTCGAATCCTGCCTGTCGGTAGCCTGGCCTCGCTTGTCCGAAGATATGATTTGACCTGCATCAAGATGAAAACTGCGGACCGCATCCCCATTTCTAACGAACAAATCAGTCAAGTATCTTCCGTGTGTCGGCTGTCCAATAGCGACAAGCAGGGATCCGGAAGATAGGAAATGTAGGGGTTGTTCGATGAAGAATGGCGGATTGATCCGGTATGGCCTTGCAGCAATCGCGATTGTCGTGGGGGGAATTCAAGTGCAAGCCGGGTCGCTTGATGGGCATGCAATTGCCAAGATCTTTCCTGGACAGTTCGAGGCAAAGGTACAGGGTTATCGGGTGTCCTTTTCCGGCCACCGCAATGGCCGGATCCAGGGATTTGCCTATGGCCAGCAGGATGAAGGACGCTGGTACGTGAAAGGCAGCCGGCTCTGCGTCGTCTTCAAGAAATGGACAAAGGGGCAAGCCCGATGCGGAGTGATTTCCCAGCGCAATGGTTGGTATGTCGCGAACGGTTCGGACGGAGAAGTCCTGAAATTCCGGCGTAGCGATGTAGCCTTGCAATAGCGGAGAAGGAGGCCGCCTGAAACCAGGCAACTCCGGCTTCGCCTTGTCGAAGTGGACCGGAACGAATTATCCGGCTGCCGCTCGGGGCATTACCTGCATTGTGGCTACCGATCGCGGTCTATACGGTCTTCGTGATGAAGCTCAGACAGGAACCGGCGCATCCTCGCGCAGCAGCCCCTCATGTTTGAGTTCGGCCCAGAACGCCGTTGGAATGGGATGGCTGACCAGTGCGATGTTCTGTTCCATCTGCGCCACATTGCGGGTGCCCGGAATATGCGAGGCGACCGCCGGATGGGCGAGCAGGAACTGCAAGGCGGCGGCGGGCAGAGGCACCTTGTGCCGGGCGCAGACAGCCTCGATTTTCTTGACTTTCGCCATGATCGGCTCGGGCGCAGGGGCATAGTTCCACTTGGCGCCGGGAACCGCACCGGTGGCGAGAATGCCGCCATTGAACCCGCCACCGATGACGAGGGCCGTCTGCCGCCGCTCACATAGGGGAAGAAGCTCGTTGAGCGCCTCCTGTTCGAGCAGCGTGTACCGCCCTGCAACCAGCAGCGTGTCGAAGTCGCCTGCCTTCATGAAGTCGAGCATCACTTCCCAGTTGTTGACGCCCACGCCGATGGCCTTGACCAGCCCCTGTTCGCGCAATTCCAACAGGGCGCGATAGCAGCCGTCCATGGCCTGTTTGAAATAGACCTTCTGCATTTCGGGGCCGTGGGTGAATACGTCGGCATCGTGGATGAACAGGATATCAATGTACTCGAGGCCAAGCCTCTGCAGCGAATCCTCGAAGCTGCGCATTGTGCCGTCGTAAGAATAGTCAAATCGGCATTTGAACGGCGCGGCGTCGACCCAGGGCTTGAAGTCGATGTCCTTCCGGCGCGCGGACGTCAGCACACGCCCCACCTTGCTGGACAGCACGAACTCATCCCGCGGCCGCCAGCGCAGGTAATGGCCGAGCCTGAGTTCCGAGAGACCGTGGCCATAGTAGGGCGCGGTGTCGAAATAGCGCATACCGGCATCCCAGGCGCGGTTGATCATCGCCTCGGTTTCCGCTTCCGAAATCGGCCTCAGAAAATTGCCGATCGGCGCGGCGCCGAAGCCCATGTCGGTCACTTCAAGATCGATCCGCCCGAACTTGCGTTGTTGAATTGCCGGCATGTCGAGTCCCTCCTTCGCGAAGACCTGTGCAAGACTAACCAAATCCAAATCTCATGTCCACTAACTGGTTAGTGAATTAGTGTTGCGCGAGTGTATTGCGCCCGTGTTTGCCGCGCACCGTCGCAGATGAGTCGAACTTGCTTCGAAGCGAAAGGCCGGATTGCGTCATCGCGAGTCCAAATCCGTGGCAATTCGACAGACGTGCCGGGTCGGTGCTATTCTGCCAGAATACGAAGAGAGAGGCAAAATGGCGGAAGAAGTTGTCTATGCCCGGCAGCAATTCGGCCAGGCAATTGGCCTCGGCAAGTTCCCCGCCCTGTTGATCGTCGATTTCGTCAACGGTTTTACCGATCCGGCGATCCTGGGTGGCGGCAATATCGCTGCGGCGGTGTCCGCGACGATTCCCCTTCTGGACTTCTTCCGGTCGTGGCAATTGCCGGTGATCTTTACCCGCATCGTTTATTCTGAGGACGGCAGCGATTGCGGAGTCTGGTGCGAGAAGGCGCCGCGGCTGCGCAGTCTCACTGAGCGCGCCGATGAAAGCCAGATCGTGAGAGAACTGGTACAGCGCCCGGGCGAGATTATCATCCGGAAAACTCAGGCGTCCGCCTTCTTCGACACGAATCTTTGCAGCCTGTTGATTTCCCGGTCGGTGGATAGCCTGGTCGTCGCTGGATGTACCACCAGCGGCTGCGTACGGGCGACTGTCATCGACGCCATGAGCCACAATTTCCGAACCGTCGTTGCGCGGGACTGCGTCGGTGACCGGGCGCTGGGGCCCCACGAGGCAAACCTGTTTGACATGGGTCAGAAATACGCCGATCTCCTCTCCTCCGACGAAGTCATGATGAGACTGGCCATCGCGAGGAAGGACCAATGACAGAAAAGCTGACCGTCAATATCGCCGGCACGATCTTCGCGGCCCAGCTGGAAACGGGGCTGGCGCCCAAGACCTGCGCCGCCTTCAGTCGCAGGTTACCTTTCTCTGGCCAGATCGTCCATGTGCGATGGAGCGGCGAAGCCGTATGGATCCCCCTCGGCGATCTGGACTTCGGCATTGGCTACGAGAACCATACGAGCTTTCCAGCGCCGGGACAGATCTTGCTCTATCCGGGAGGTATCTCCGAAACCGAGATCCTCTTGGCCTATGGCGGGGTTCACTTCGCCAGCAAGGTGGGCCAGCTTGCCGGCAACCACTTCATAACCCTTACGTCGGATCTGGAGCGACTGCCAGAAATCGGCAAGCGCGCCCTCTGGGAAGGGGCGTTGCCCATTGTCTTTTCGATGGCCTGAACCTTCTTGGTGCTATCCGTTTGGACCGTGAGCCGGCCGCTACTGATCGCCCGCTGTTCTACACGCCGATTGGCATGTGCTCGGGCGATCGGCTGACGGCCCGTGGCGCGGTCAGTTCCTTCCAGGTCGAAAGGGCCTTGTTGACTGCAGGAAACGCCGGCCGCTCGATGAACCTGCCGCGTCCCGGGCGTGGTTGATCGTTCTTGCCGTGGGTCCATACCACTTCGCCGCGCGAGATCGTGTAACGGGCCTGACCGTTCACCTTCACGCCCTCGAACACATTGTAGTCGATGATCGACTTCTGGTTGGCGGCGGAAATCGTCTTGCTGAGCTTCGGGTCCCACACCACGATGTCGGCATCGGAACCGGGCAGGATGGCCCCCTTGCGCGGATAGATGTTGAGGATCTGGGCGATGTTGGTCGACGTGACCGACACGAATTCATTGGGTGTGAGCCGACCGGTCTCCACGCCCTTGGTCCACAGCACGGCGAGCCGGTCCTCCAATCCGCCGGTGCCGTTGGGAATCCGCGTGAAGTCCTTGACCCCCATCCGCTTTTGCGCGGTTGTGAAGGCGCAGTGATCGGTAGCGACCACCTGGAGCGATCCAGCCGCGAGCCCGGCCCAGAGTGAATCCTGATGTTGCTTGTTGCGGAACGGCGGCGACATGACACGCCGTGCCGCATAATCCCAGTCGCGATTGAAATATTCGCCTTCATCAAGCGTCAAATGCTGGACCAACGGTTCGCCATAGACGCGCATGCCCTTCTGCCGTGCCCGGCGAATGGCCTCATGGGCCTGTTCACAGGATGTATGGACGATATAGACCGGCACACCGGCGGCGTCGGCGATCATGATGGCCCGGTTGGTCGCCTCGCCCTCGACTTCCGGCGGGCGCGAGTAGGCGTGCGCTTCCGGTCCGGTCACGCCTTCGCTCAGATACTTCTGCTGAAGGGCGGCAACGATGTCACCATTCTCAGCATGCACCAGCGGCAGCGCGCCCAGGGTCGCGCAACGCTGGAACGATGCGTACATCTCGTCATCATTCACCATCAGCGCGCCCTTGTAG
>JAGRLX010000205.1 GCA_020441605.1 Alphaproteobacteria bacterium | reverse complement strand
CATGAAGATGAAGTCGGTCATGGCCGGGGAATAAACATCGCCACCGGCGCAGGGGCCCATGATGAGGGAGATCTGCGGAATGACACCGGATGACAGCACATTGCGCTGGAACACCTCGCCATAGCCGCCGAGCGCGTTCACGCCTTCCTGGATGCGGGCACCCCCAGCATCGAACAGCCCGATGATCGGCGCCCGGTTTTGCAGGGCCATGTCCTGGATCTTGGTAATCTTCCTGGCATGGGCCTCCGAGAGCGAACCGCCGAAAACGGTGAAGTCCTTGGCGAAGACATAGACGACGCGGCCATTGACGGTACCCCACCCGGTCACCACGCCATCGCCGGCGAACTTGGTGTCGGCCATCCCGAAATCGGTGCAGCGGTGCTCGACATACATGTCGAACTCCTCGAAGCTGCCGTCATCGAGGAGAAGTTCGATGCGTTCGCGCGCCGTGAGCTTGCCCTTGGCATGCTGGGCCGCAACGCGCTTCTCACCGCCTCCCGCGCGTGCCTGGGCCCGCTTTGCTTCGAGCTTCTCGAGAATTTCCTGCATGATGCCCCCTGCTGATCCGGCCGATAGTGGCTGTTAAGCAGCCACAGCAGCCCTCGTCAAATCCGCCGAAAGACCAATCACCCCTGCGGCCGCGCGAGATGCAGGAACCGGACGCAGGCGCTGAATTCCTGCCGCCGCAACGCCCGGCGCTCGGCGGCCTCCTCGTCCTCGCCCCAGAATTCGATCTGGTAATCCTCATCGACATGTACCGCAGCCCAGGCCGTCTCGGCGTCGATGGCCCGGTGGGCAAGCATAAGCCCCAGTAATGCCGAACCGGTGAGGGTCGTCAGGGAATGTTGCGCCGCGAGTTCGAAGTCGGTGAGGCGATGCAGCGCCAGCGCCACCGCTGCAAGCGCCTCGGGGCGTTGTGGACGATGCATGACCCCGATCATCACGTCGATCGACGCGTCGAGGCCCGTCAAGGCCCAGTCCACCACGGGATTCCAGGCGGCCGACTGCCGCGCGACGAGTGCTTCGGGCCCCTCGGCCCGGTAGCACACGAGATCGCTGCTGGCGTATTCGACGATCTCGGTCTCGATCCGGTCCCGCCCGGTAGCCATACGGTCTATGGCGGTGTTGGCCAGCCTGGTAAGGATCATGGCAGCCGGATCGATCGACTCGCCCTGGGCCTCCCATTCAGCCGCCACGGCTTCGGCCAAGGGCTGGCTGGGCAGCACCAGTGGCGCCTTCATCGGGGTCTTAACGCGTCGGCCGTCGAGCATGACCGCCAGGTCGTCGCTCACGGCAACGTCCTTATAGAAGCGGCGGCGTGCCGTCATCTCGTCCGCTCCTCCCATAGTTCTTGAAGATGACCGTGCAATTCATTGAAATTGTTTGCAATGGTGCGCGCGCCTGCGGCAAGGAGCTGATCGCGCGAATGGTTGCCCCAGGCCACCCCGGCCCCCGCAACGCCAGCTGCGCCAGCCATGGCCATGTCGTAGGACGTGTCCCCGATCATGATGGCGGCGTCGGATTTGCAGCCGGTTTCGGCCAGTGCAGCCGTGATCATCGCCGGATCCGGCTTGGAAGGATGGTCGTCAGCGGTCTGGATCGTCGCGAACCAGCCGTCGAAGCCGTGTGCCGCGATGAGGTGGGCGACGCCCCGCCGCGACTTGCCCGTGGCAATGCCCAAGGTCACGCCGTCATCACGGAGCCGCTCCAGAAGCGCGTGGGCGCCGTCATAAAGATCTTCCGGATGGTTTCCCGCGGCGCGCAGATCCCAGAACGCCTGCTTGTAGCTCTGCGCAAGACGCCCATGGACGGCGGGTGGCTGATCCGGGGCGAGTTCGGCCATGGCGTCGCCGAGCGACAGGCCGACGACCGAGAGAAGCCGGCCAGTTTCCGGCAGCGACACGGATTCATGGGCGAAGGCAGCCGCCAGCGCGGCCTTGATGATCGCGGCCGAGTCGACCAGGGTCCCGTCGACATCGAAGATCGCCAGCCTCATGGTTCGCCCACCTCGTCATAACGATCGGGATCGAAGCCGAACAGGGCGAAGGTTGTGCGCATATGGTCTGGCAAGGGCGCCGTCACATCCACCGTTCCTCCGCGCGGATGAGGAAAGACGATGCGCCGGGCATGGAGATGCAGGCGCGGTGGCACGTTGTCCGGCAGGCCGATCAAGCCGCCATATTTTTCGTCGCCGAGAATCGGCGTTCCGATATGGGCCATGTGGGCCCTGAGCTGATGTTGCCGGCCGGTGACCGGTTTCAGCGACACCCAGGCGGCAAGCGTGGAGGCCTTGTCGATCACCGCATAATGGGTAACCGCCCGCTGCTCGTCGTCCTCCTCGCCCTCTTTGCTGGCCCGCATCCGATCGCCCTCGGGTCCCTTGGCCTTGACGAGCGCCACCTCGATTCGGCCCTGGGCCGGTTTCGGCACACCGCGTACCACGGCCCAGTAGGTCTTCTTCACCGCCCGGGTGGCGAAGAGCTTGCCGAGGGCCGAGGCCACCGACCGCCGCTTGGCCACCACGATCACGCCGCTGGTGTCACGGTCGAGCCGGTGAACGAGCAAGGGACGCTCGCCGCGTTCGGCGCCCAGCCCCATCAGCAGTCCGTCCAGGTGACGATGGGTCTTGGTGCCGCCCTGCACCGCGAATCCGCTCGGCTTGTCCAGCACGAAGACGTCGTCGTCCTCATGAATCACCATGCTCTCGAACAGCCGCCGCTCCTCGCGGGTCAGCGGCTTCACATCGGCCTTGGGCAGGTCGGCGGGCCGAGTGTCGAAGGCCAGCGGCGGCACCCGGATCTCCTGCCTGGCTTCGAGCCGGGTATTGGTCTTGGCCCGGGCGCCGTCGACCCGCACCTGACCGGTGCGGGTGAGCTTGTTGAGATAGGCGAAGGTCACTTGCGGCAGGTGAATGCGGAACCAGCGATCGAGGCGCATGCCCGACTCGTCGTCCGCCACCACATGGCGCTTCACCTCAGTCATTGCGCGATCGACCGGATCAGGTAGAGCCCCAGGAATACGGCCCCGAGCGACAGAAGCACCGACCCGGCCGCATAGGCCCCGGCGAGGCCAAAAGCCTTGCGTTCCACCAGCAGGGCGAAATCGAGCGAGAAGGCCGAAAACGTGGTGAAGCCCCCCAGCACGCCCGTGGTCAGGAAGGCCCGGACATCGTTGCCGACATTCAGCTTGAGAGCCATCAGTTCGATCAGCACACCCATGGCGAAGCAACCGATGATATTGACCAGCAGCGTATGCCAGGGAAATGCCGCGCCGAGCAGACGGCCTGACCAGACATTGACCCCATATCGGGCGGAGGCCCCGATGGCGCCACCGAATGCTACCCACAGAAGCGTCACTTTTCCCTCGCGTAGACTGCGTCAAAGGTTCCCTGAACGCCGCAATAAAGCGAACAGTTGCGCGAGTCGATGCGCAAGGTGGAGGCATCCTCCACCCGGAACAGGACCTGACAGCGGTTGCCCTCGTCATCGGGTTCGGTGTCCGTATCGGTCCACAGCCAGGCATCGCCGAAGGGCAGTGCGGCTTCGAACTCGAGCCCGCAGACATGGGCATTGGGACCGGTCACCGACTCCACCTCACCGGAGAGATTGCCATCCGTGCCGCGCACCACGAATGCGCTGCCGAAACCCTCGTCGTCGCCAGTCCCGTAAGCATAACTTCCGGTCGCCGCGCCATCGTCGCCACCTGCCCTGGCAAGTACGCAGAGTTGGGCGTCATAGGATCGGCGCAGGCAATCGCGGTCGCTGCCACAGGCATTGCGCGTCTTGAGCCAGGCGCCGTGGCGGGTGAGCACATCCTCGTGACCGCCGGCCGCCTTGAGCTCGGCATAAAGCTTGGACATTGCCACATCGCGCAGCGCGACATCTGAATTGCCGTCGTCGCAGATCGCCTTTTCGGTGGGGGTCGCCGCGCGGCCGCAATCGAACGACGCTTCACCCGCCAGTGCGGGAGCGGCGAAAGCCACCATGGCGGCGATCAGGGCAGTCCTCATAGCCAGCCTTTCTGCTTGAAATAGATGAAGGGAAGGATGGCCGAAAGGATCATGAGAACGATCGCCAGCGGATAGCCATAGTCCCAGGCCAGTTCGGGCATATGGGCGAAATTCATGCCGTAGATGCTCGCGACAAGCGTTGGCGGCAGAAACACCACTGCGGCCACCGAAAAAATCTTGATGATACCGTTCTGCTCGATCGAGATCAGGCCAAGCACCGCATCGAGCAGAAAGTTGATCTTCCCCGATAGGAACGACGCGTGATCGGTCAGCGAGACGATGTCGCGTTGCAGGATCTTGATCCGCGCCCGGTTCTCCTTCATCTGCTTCGATTGCCGCATCTGATCGGTGATCGCCTGCATGAAGGCGACTAGTCGGCCGATGGAGACGAGACTTTCGCGCATCTTCGAGGTGAAGTCGCCCTCCTCGCCGATATTCTCGATCAGTTCCTGAAGGTTCATGTCACGCCGGCGCTGGCGCTTGTGGGTTCCCTCCAGGGTCCGTCCTGCGCCGAAGGTCTTCTTCGACGTGTCGTCGACAATCTGTCCAACCCGCTCCAGGTGGTCCGCGGCGCGATCGACCACGGCCTCCAGCAGGCTGATGAGCACTCCCCAGCCGGTCATCGCCGTCAATTGCGGCTTCATCGCCCGCTTGACATAGACCGGAAAGGCCTGCGGATGATGATATCTGATCGTTATCAGCGTGTTATCCTTGATAATGAACGTAACAGGCGAGGATTCGGGCTGATCGTGTTCGCCCCGACGGATCAGATTGGCCGTCATGAAGGCTGCCCCGTCCTCCTGGTAGAGCCGGCTCGAGGCCTCGATTTCCGCCAGTTCCTCCCGGGTGGGAATGTCGATGGCAAGTGCTGCCTCCACCGCGGCTTCTTCCTCGGCGGTCGGTTCGACGAGATCGAGCCAGATGCAGTCGTCCTTCACCTCCAGCGCAGCGGAGGCGGACAACTCGGTCAGGCAGCCTCTTTCGGTTCCATAGGCGTTGAGCATATCCGGACTCGGAAAATGATGTTGCAGGGCAACATGCCCAAACTTTACGGCCGGAGCAACGGCGGATCACTGTGGTCCGAATGTCATGCAGGTGTCCCCTTGGGCCACCGTGCGCAAAAGCCTGACGGGACTGGTGCGAGATGTCTCGGCCGCTGACCGGATCTCATGCTATCGTACGACGCTGTGGGAGGTACGGTATGCTCAATGTGACCCTGTTCTGGTCGTTCCGCAGCCCCTATTCCTACGTCGTGCTGCCACGCATCCTGAAGCTCCGGGCGTGTCACGGCGTGAACATCGACCTGCGCATCGTCCATCCTGCTGCGATCCGCAATCCGGCCTATTTCAACCGCATGGATCCGCTGGCGCGGCCCTATTTCTTTCGCGATACGGCGCGGGTTGCGGCGTTCCATGGGCTGTCATTCCGGCGTCCGGTTCCGGACCCCATCGTGCAAGATCCGGTCACGCTCAGGATCGCCACCGACAATCCCCTCGCCCATTGGCTCGGCCGTCTGGGGATCGCAGCGAGCGAACGCGGATGCGGCCTGGCCTTCGCCGATGAAGTTTCCCGATTGCTGTGGGATGGGCGTACCGACAACTGGCATAAGGGAAGCCACATGGCGGATGCCGCACAGCGCGCCGGACTATCGTTCGCGGATCTGCAGAACGCCGTTGACGCCGAACCCGGCCGGTTGGAAGAGGTTCTTGCCAGTAACGATCGCGCGCTCCGCGCCGCCGGTCACTGGGGGGTCCCCACCATGGTCTTCGAGGGCGAACCCTTCTTCGGCCAGGACCGTTTCGATCACCTGGTGTGGCGCATGGCGCAAAAGGGGCTGACCTGGACCGACGGACTGCCTGCGGGATGCGCCTCCCCCGCAAACATGTGATCCCGTCGAACGGATGCCGGCGGGCGTCGTAGCTGCGCCGATTCAGCCCCAACGGTCACGTTCACCGCATCGCGGCGATCATTCTCCGGCAACTCCTGCTCAGTGGGTCGTGACGAGGTAAGCGCCGGCAATCGCCAGGAGCACACCGGCTACTTTCTTGAGGTTGGCCGGATCGACGGGCGACCCCAGCAGGCCGAAGTGACTCACGACCGCACCCATCAGCAACTGCCCCGCAACGAGCAGCACGAAGAAAGGGCCTGCGCCGATCCGCGGAATGAGAAACACGCTGCCGACGATCATGAAGGCGCTGACAATCCCGGCCGTGAACATCCATGGCGGCACCTGCGCGAGATTTCCGACATCGCTGAGCTTACCGGTTGCCAGGAAGATCACGATGGTAGTGAGAAGCGCAATGAAGAAGAACGGGATGTTGGCCATCACCGGTGATCCGACGATGCGGCCGGACTGGCTCAGCATCGGAATATAGAGGGCGAGGCTGCCCCCCATGGCCACTGCGATCAGTGCGTATTTCACTGGAATCATGGTTCCCTCCCCGTGCTCTGTCCGACCTCGTGGAAAGGTCATGCCCAGTCGAGGACCACCTTGCCGCAGCTTCCCTGTTTCATCAAGGCAAAGCCCTGGGCGAAGTCCTCTGCCTTCATGCGGTGGGTGATCACCTTGCGGACATCGAGGCCAGATTGCAGCATGGCGATCATCTTGTACCATGTTTCGAACATCTCGCGGCCGTAGATACCCTTGATGGTGAGCGACTTGAAGATTACCCGGTTCCAGTCGACCGTCGTCGGTCCGGATGGAATCCCGAGCAAGGCGATCCGGCCACCCATGATGAGATTGTCTACCATCTGGTCGAAAGCCTTGGGCGCGCCAGACATTTCGAGCCCGATATCGAAGCCCTCTGCCATCTTCAGCCGGTGCATCACATCGCGCAGGTCATCCTTGGCCACATTGACGGTCACGGCGTCGGCCACCTCGTTGCACAAGGCGAGTCGGTAGTCGTTGACGTCGGTCACCACCACATGACGGGCCCCGACATGACGGCAGACGGCCGCAGCCATGATGCCTATTGGACCGGCGCCGGTGATCAACACGTCCTCGCCCACCAGGTCGAATGACAGGGCCGTGTGAACGGCATTGCCGAGTGGATCGAGGATGGCGCCAATCTCGTCGTCCACTTCATCCGGCAGATGAATGGCGTTGAATGCCGGGATTTTCAAGTAGTCGGCAAAAGCGCCGGGCACGTTGACGCCAATGCCCCGTGTTTCGGGGTCGAGGTGGAAATGTCCGGCCCGCGCCATCCGGCTCTTCATCCCGATGAGATGCCCCTCGCCCGAGACCCTGTCACCGGCCTTCACGGTGCGCACGTGGCTTCCCACTTCCGTCACCACGCCGGCGAACTCATGGCCCACGACCATGGGGACCGGAATGGTCCGCTGGGCCCATTCATCCCACTTCCAGATGTGGAGATCGGTGCCGCATATGCCGGTCTTGGCCACCTTGATCAGAATGTCATCGGGCCCAAGTCTGGGTGGGGGCTCATCCCGCATCACCAGGCCTTCGACAGGCTCCGCCTTTACCAATGCACGCATAGCAACCTCCAGCCAGTGGCGGCTCTTACACCTATTCGGCAGCAAGTTTGAGTGGGACGGCCGGTGAAAATGATTCAACGCGGGCCAGCGACCAGGGCATGGCGAAGGCAGTTCCTGGCGCGCCGCCGAGCAGTTCTCCAGGCTTCAGCGCCTCATATTGCTCGGCCAGCGTCATGACGCGCCCGTCGCGTCCGCGCCGCATGAAATGGGCCGGGCGCAGGTCGCGCGGATGGTCCAGGCCGGCAGCGGCCACCAGTTCGGCCAGGGCCTTCACCGTCTGGAGGTGGAAACTCGCCACCCGCCGGGCCTTGTCTTCCACATCGAGGGCGCGTTGGCGCAAGGGGTCCTGGGTGGCAACGCCGGTCGGGCAATTTCCGGTGTGGCATTGTTGGGATTGGATGCAGCCGACCGCAAACATGAATCCGCGGGCCACATTGCACCAGTCGGCGCCCAGTGCCAGCACCCGGGCCATGTCGAAGCCCGAGGTGATCTTTCCGGAGCAACCGAGGCGAATCCTGTCGCGCAGACTGGCGCCGATCAGGGCCGTATGGACGAAGGCCAGACCATCGCGCAGTGGCATGCCCAGGTGATCCATGAATTCGAGCGGCGCGGCGCCGGTACCGCCCTCCTTGCCGTCGACCACGATGAAGTCCGGCGTGATGTCGGTTTCGATCATCGCCTTGACCACAGCCAGGAATTCCCAGGGGTGCCCGACGCAGAGTTTGAAACCGGTGGGCTTGCCGCCGGACAGGTCGCGCAACGTTGCCACGAAGCGCAGCAGTTCGACCGGCGTCGAAAAGGCCCCATGGGCCGATGGCGAAATGCAATCCCGGCCCATGTCAATGCCGCGTATGGCTGCGATCTCGGGTGTGATCTTGGCGGCCGGGAGCACGCCGCCGTGCCCCGGCTTGGCGCCCTGGCTCAGCTTGATCTCGATCATCTTCACCTGTGGATCGACCGCCGTCTTGGCAAAGCGATCAGCACTGAAACTTCCATCCGGATTGCGGCAGCCGAAATAGCCTGATCCGATTTCCCAGATCAGGTCGCCGCCGCCCTCCTTGTGATAGGGACTGATCGAGCCTTCGCCGGTGTCATGGGCGAAGCCACCGAGTTTCGCGCCCCGGTTCAACGCGCGGATGGCATTCGCCGACAGTGAGCCGTAGCTCATGGCCGAAATGTTCAGGATCGATGCGTCATAGGGCTTGGTGCAGGCCGGGCCGCCAATCGTCAGCCGGAAATCTTCCGTTGGCAGGGGCTTCGGCGCCATCGAATGGTGGAGCCATTCGTAGTCGTCACCATAGACATCGTACTGGGTGCCGAAGGGCCGCTTGTCGAGTTCGCGCTTGGCGCGCTGGTAGACAATGGCGCGCTGGTCGCGGGCGAAGGGTGTGCCGCTCTTTTCATCCTCGAAGAAATACTGCCGCATCTCGGGCCGGATGTCTTCGAGCAGGAAGCGCAGATGGGCGAGGATCGGATAGTTGCGCAAAACCGCGTGGCGGGACTGGACCAGGTCGCGCATGCCAAGTGCGGCGAGGCACAGTGCCACGATGAAGGGGACGGCGAGCCAGGCCCGGAGCCACGGTTGCGCCAACATGATCGCGAACAGCGCCAGTGTCGCCACCGTGGCCAGCGTCAAGGTGACAAAGCGCGGCGCCAGCGCCAATCTAATCCACTGCATCGTTTCCCTCCGGTGCGGCGTACGGAACTCCCGGCGCGCGTTCCGGCCGCAAGGAACCGCGCCGCCGAAAACAACTCGCTCCAAATCGATAGCTGGAGCACGTTCTTGTCGCCAAACCGCTGCACACATTTGGCTGAACATGCTCTAGCGACGTTAACTTGTGCCCGTCTTGTGACGGGACAGCCTATACGATCCGGAGTTCCCGCCCAACCGCCGTAAAGGCGGCGATGGCCTTGTCCACGTCGTCGCGGCTGTGCGCCGCCGACATCTGGGTACGTATCCGTGCCTGCCCCCTGGGTACGACCGGATAGAAGAATCCGGTGACATAGATCCCTCGGTCATAGAGCCTTGCCGCCATGTCCTGGGCAAGGCTGGCTTCCCCCAGCATCACCGGAATGATGGGGTGCTCGCCCGGCAGCAGGTTGAAGCCGGCAGCCGTCATGCCAGATCGAAAATGCCGGGCATTGTCGAACAGCTGATCGCGCAACTGGTCGCCGCCCTCGGCCAGGCCGATCGCGGCGATGGCCGCGCCGACGATTGGCGGCGGGAGCGCATTGGAAAAAAGATAGGGTCTCGCCCGTTGGCGCATCAGGTCGACGATGGTCTTGTCGGCGGCGATATAACCACCGGCAGAGCCGCCCAGCGCCTTGCCAAGCGTGCCGGTGAGGATGTCGATCTTCACACCGGCCCGTGCGTGGCTGCCGCGACCCTGCGGGCCGATAAAGCCGGTGGCGTGGCAATCGTCGACCATGACGACCGCATCATGGGCATCGGCCAGGCGGCGGATCTCGGCCAGATTGGCAAAATAGCCATCCATGGAGAAGACACCGTCGGTCACGACGATCACCCGCCGTGCACCTGCCGCACGGGCGGCCTTCAACTGGCTCTCCAGGTCATTCATGTCGCCGTTCGCAAAGCGATAGCGCCGCGCCTTGGAGAGGCGGATACCATCGATGATCGATGCGTGGTTAAGGGCGTCGGAGACGATTGCATCCTGTTCGCCGAACAGCGGCTCGAACACTGCCCCATTGGCATCGAAGCAGGCGGCGAAGAGGATGGCGTCCTCGGTTCCGAGATATCGGGCGATGCGGCGCTCGAGTGCGAGGTGAAGATCGGATGTGCCACAGATGAATCTCACCGAGGCCATGCCAAGACCATGGCTGTCGAGTGCCGCCTTCGCCGCTGCGATCAGGTCCGGATGGTCAGCCAGCCCGAGGTAGTTGTTGGCGCAGAAATTGAGCACGTCGCGGCCCCCCGTGACAGCGATATGCGCCGACTGGTGGCCGAGGATGGGGCGCTCGGACTTCCACAGGGACTGGGCACGGATGCCTTCCAGTTCCACTTCGATGTCCTTGATCATGCTGCTCATCACACTGTTTCCCTTATCAAATCATGACCGGTTCAACCGTTCGAGGCAAGCCGGCTTCCACGTCGGTCGGTCCTGCACCCCTCGGAACAGGGCCCCAAATTCCGTATTCCAAGTCACCACCTGAGCATTGCATCGCAGTTTGAAGATTGTCGCCGCGCGTGCTAGCTCCGGGGCCATGATGAAACCAATTCACGTCATAGGCGCCGGCATGGCCGGTTCGGAAGCGGCCTGGCAAGCCGCGGAGATGGGTGTTCCTGTAATCCTGCACGAAATGCGGCCGGGCGTGAAGACCGATGCCCACCATACGGTTGGCTTCGCCGAACTCGTCTGTTCCAATTCCTTCCGCTCCGACGATGCCGAACAGAATGCCGTAGGCCTGCTCCATGCCGAGATGCGCCGCGCCGGCTCGATCATCATGGCAACGGCCGATCGCCACAAGGTGCCAGCGGGCGGTGCGCTGGCGGTCGATCGGGTCAGTTTCTCGGCGGAGGTGACGGATCGTCTGGTGAACCACCCGCTGATCACCGTTGTCCGTGAAGAGGTTGCCGGCTTGCCACCGGCCGAGTGGGAGAAGGTCATCGTCGCCACGGGCCCGCTCACGTCGCCTGCCCTCGCCTCGGCAATCGCTTCCATAACTGGCGAGGAGTCACTCGCCTTCTTCGACGCCATCGCGCCGATCGTCCATCGTGACTCGATCAACATGGACGTGGCCTGGTTTCAGTCGCGCTACGACAAGACCGGACCCGGCGGTACCGGCAAGGACTATGTCAACTGTCCGCTCGACCGCGCCCAATACGAGCAATTCATCCGTGATCTGATGACAGGCGACAAGGGCGACTTCCGCGAATGGGAGACGTCGACGCCCTATTTCGACGGCTGCCT